>DASXXV010000194.1:0-10455 GCA_036502905.1 Occallatibacter sp.
CCAACCACTCAACGAATACCTGCATAAACCTTTCATGCGCAACTGACAAGAGGGAACTTGCCCAGTCCATATAGTTGAGAAGGAAGGCTTCGGTTTCGTCCTCCGTGTCATACGGAATACTTGCCTTGAAGCAGAAGTCCCTGTAGTCCTTCCTGAATCGTTTGAATACCTTATTCCATATCACCGCGTTGTCATAGATCGGGAACAGCCCAGGATTGTAAAAATGGAGGAACTTCGACACCGTCATGTGGGGATAGCCGCGATTGGGTTTAATGCCCCTCATCTTCGATAGGGAGGATTGGAGACCGTGGCGAGCACCTCTCGTCGGAAAGGTGAGCAGGTTGATTGGACCCCTCCATGAAAACTCTGAGAACTCTCGGTTGATGGTCTCAAAGATTTGTCGGGACGGCCAGCAGTCCTGCTCGGGCCTGAAGGGGCGGAACACCTGCCAATTTTTGCCTTTAAGCTCATCATAAATCTCCACGAAAGCTCGGAACGCCTCATCCGCGCTCGACGACGGATCGAAGGCGCACCGCGATGCTTCATAGTGATCCAACAGTTGTCCACTGAGCGACCAAGGTTCTCCCCATGTATCGAAGAACGCACCCAGTGCGCGACGCTGGTCTTGCGTGTTCTGGAAAAAGCTGCGAAGCGTCTGTTCACCCACGGGACACTCCTCTCTAGAAAAACAGTTCTGAGGCTTGAGTAGTGCTCCTGGGAGCAAGCCGCCAACCAGAGCGAGTGCAATGACAATTCACGTTGATGCGTTGTCGGCATCTCGGAGAGTGCCCGAATTCTCAAGTGACGCATTCTCTGAGGCGGTCGCTGAGCAAAACTGCCGAGATTTCCGCGATGCGGGCAGATGGTCGCAAGTGGGAAGCTCCAAGCGAAAATCGCCCATATATGCGGATTAACGTGAACAACGCAAACGGGCAGGATTCGTGGTCTCCCACCCTAACGGACAAAAAAACGTCCGTTAGGATGGGGCACCCGGCTTGAGGCCAACCTGGTCATAAGAACTGGGACTTAATCGACTGGTACCAAAGAAAAATGCCGTATCCGTAATCGGCTGGTTCGGCGGTAACGTTCTCCGCGGATTCCGCATCGGTTGGCGAACGTTTCTTCTACGGCTCGACCAGGGGAATGCCGGCCGACAATTGCAGGTCGATCATCATGACCACCCTTCGGTCGAGTTGCATGAACAGCGCGGTCTTCTTGCCGGGAATGGCTTTGTTGAAGATCGGGATATATTTCTGTCTGAGTTGCGCTACGGCCTGGTCAACTTCCAGGCCGTCTCTGGTTAATTTCTCCGCCTGCTCACCGGTGAGACTGTCGTAGCTCCGGGCAAATTCCTTGATCGCCGCGTATTTCTTGTTGTTGATCTGGATCAGTTCGCCATTGTATTGATCAAAGATCGGCCAGAACTGCTCGGCCTCTTTGTCAGTCAGTTTCATGTTGGCTGCAATCACCTGTCTTTTCTGAGACTGGATGTCTTTGCGCATAAGGTCGATTTGCTGATCGGTCAGTGCCTGGTTTTGATCAGCAGAGGCAGCTTGCTGGGAGCTGTCCTGAGAGAACAGCAAGCGGTTGGAGAGCGGCAGCATCGAGAGCAGCATAACGACTGCGATCCGGACTTGCATTGTCATTTGTTTCTCCTAGGCGCGCGAACCATTGAGATAGGCTCCATCGTGTCATGTTCGAAAACGGCACGCACCTGAAAGAATTGCCAGCGCATTGTTGGGAATCCGCCCGCATTACATTGCCACGCAGAGGCTCGACATGCGCAAACCGACTGAGGGAATAATTTCTGGTTCCGGTCGGATGGTCGCCTATTCGTCAACAACACTTTAGTAAACATTCGGCTGGCGGAATTTCATTGCACCGTCAACCGAGCAGTAGGTGGCCACAGCCCCAACAGGTGGGGCATAACCGTGTAGCGGCCGGTGGCATTCCATTGTATCCAGCAGCCAGGCTCAGGCCGTGGTGGTTCCGGGCACGAGCCCGGAGGCTGATCCGGAGAAATCGCGACCGCGGCCGAGAGCGGCCAGGCGCGTACCCACCAGGCCCTGGACTCCAGGCAGATTCACGACGAACACCGTCCCGGAACGGCCCTCGGCGGTGGACGTTTTCACGCGGATATTCCCGCCATGCTTGCGCACGATTCCGTGGCTGACCCACAGGCCCAATCCGTTGCCGGAGGACCCTTTGCTGGTTGCGAATGGCTGGAAGAGCCTGGCCCGCACGTGGGCCGGAATCCCGTGCCCGTTATCGGCAATCAAGATGCGCCGGATGCCGGCCTTATTCGATCGCACCCGAATGCGGATTCTGGCCCCCTCGCCCACGGCATCCATGGCATTGCTGAGGAGATTGGAGAACACCTGGCGGAGCTCCGCCGCCGACCCGAATACCGTGCACCCGGCCGAGAACTCCGGGGTAAGCTCGATGTGCTTTCTGTCCAGGAGCCGCTGGTTGATCTCGATGACTCCGGCGATAAGCTCGCAAACGTCGAATTCACCCGGCTTGCTGGTATCGCGGAAAAAGCCCAGGCTCTGTTTTGCCACGTGACTGATGCGATCGATTTCGCTGAGCAGAAGCTCCGCATATTTCTTGGCCGACGCGTTCAACGAGGGGTCGGTAGCGAGCAGGTAAGCGAGGTTGGTGACGGCTTCCAGGGGATTGTTGATCTCGTGTGCGATGGCGGCGGCCATGCGGCCGGTGGCGACCAGCTTTTCCGATTGCATGATGGCTTCCTGCAGCCTGACTCTCTCGGTCACATCGCGGGCTATTTTTGACGCGCCGATCACGCGCCCTTCCGGATCGCGCACCGGCGAAATGGTGAGAGACACCTTGACGAGGGTTCCATCTTTGCGCATGCGTTCCGTCTCGTGGTGCTCGATTTTCTTTCCGGTGCGAATACTTTCCAGAATGATGGGCTCCTCGGACTGCAGCTGGGGCGGGATGATGGTGAGAATGGAGCGACCGATCATCTCCTCGGATGAATATCCGAAGAGATTCATGGCCGCTGAATTCCAGCTGGTAACGATGCCGTTGAGGTCTTTGCTGATGATGGCATCGTCCGAAGATTCGACGATGGCCGCCAACCGCTGAGAGGCTACCAGGGCATCCCTGAGACGGAGCTGGTTTTCTTCCAGTTCTTTACGGACTCGCATTTCCGAGTCGATCTCGGTATTGGTTCCCAGCCAGCGGGTGACATTTCCGGCAGCATCGCGAAGGGGAACAGCGCGGGAAAGAAACGGACGGTAAACGCCGTCGGCTCCCCGCAGCCGGAAAACCATTTCGAACGTCATCTTTGTGGCGATGGCTTCATTCCATCGAGCGCGCACTTCCGGGAAGGTATCCGGATCGAAGATGATTTTCCATCCGGATTTCTCCACGTATTCCGGCGTTAATCCCGAATATTCGTACCAGCGCCGATTGCACCAGAAAACCGCTCCCTCCGGCTTCGCCATCCAGACGAGGTGCGGCATGGATTCAGCCAGTTGGCGGAAGTCTTCTTCTTTCTGCCGGAGGATCTCTTCGGCCTCCTTGCGATCGGTGATGTCGAGGACCACCCCGAAGAGGGCGGGGACATCGCCGAGGCGGCGACCCCGGGAATAGAGCCAGCGCGTGCCCCGCGAGGGGTGGTTATAACGGAAATCGACTTCGAGTTCGCCGGTTTCGGCCGCCTGCCGCATGCGCGACTCGACTTTTTGGCGGTCGTCGCCATGGACGCCCAGGATCCATTGGGCAGCCGAATTCAAATCCTGGGGCCGCGTGCCGAAGATGTCGTGCAACTCCTCGGACAGTATGCGGGTATCGGCGGAGGGATCCCATTCAAAGATGCCCATCCGCGCGGCCGCCTGCGCCAGCCGGAAGCGATCGTCGTTTTGCTCTACCGCGCGGCGGGACAGGACCTGGTCGGTCACATCCACCGAATGGATCAGGATCGAATCGGTCTGGCCGGCGTCACCCTGGAGGGGTTGACAAACGAAGTTCACGTAGCGGGTGACCGGGCCGGACCCCTTGCCGATCACGATCTTCTGTTCGGCGCCGTTGAAAGGCTTGCCGGTCCGGTATACCTCGTCCAGCATCTCGAAGTATCCCTGGCCCTCCACTTCGGGGAGCGATTCGCGCACCGTCTTGCCCAGCAGTTCCGCAATATTGGTGCGGCCGCTGGATGCGACGAGGCTCTGATTGGCGTAGGACCAGCGCAACTCGGGACCGGTCAACAGCCCGATCGAGGCCGGCGCACACTCCAGCATCTCCAGAAGGCGTCGGATGCCGGGGCGCACACCCGAGACCATGTCCCTGTTGGACGAGACAGCAATTACAGAGTCCGGGGCAGAAATAAGCGTGTTCTCCGTCTAATCCCAATGCCCGCCTGGTTCCCTCGCCTGCCTCCGGGTGCTTTCGGCGTGTTGGCTCAAGTTGCGGTCCCTGGGACCTATTGTTGGATGCACGAAGCTATTCGCCTGGTTGGTTTTGCATTTCAATGAGCACAAGCCCCTGGATCGCAGCTGAGGGCATCGGGCACGCCGGAATCTCAGAATCCAACGGTGCGGAACCGGCTCCCGCCAGCCGCGGGGCTGCATTCCGAACCTGATAACCTGAAGATATGAAATTCGGTGTACTGGTCTTTCCGGGGTCCAACTGCGATCACGACACCTATCACGTCATTGCGGAGATCGCTCACCAGCCGGTCACATTCCTATGGCACGACTCCGAAGACCTTCAGGGCGTGGACGCGGTCCTGGTTCCGGGCGGTTTTGCTTATGGCGACTATCTGCGCACCGGGGCGATTGCCCGCTTCTCGCCGGTCATGCAGTCGGTGCAGAAATTCGCTGCCGGCGGGGGGCTTGTTCTGGGCATCTGCAATGGATTCCAGATCCTCACCGAGGCCGGCCTCCTGCCCGGCGCGTTGATGCGCAATGCCGGTCTCAAGTACATCTGCAAGCAGGTTCACCTCCGGGTGGAGACCGCCGACAGCGGTTTTACGAACCAGCTCACCCAGGGCGACGTGCTGCAGATTCCAATCGGGCACATGGAGGGAAACTACTTCTGCACTCCCGAAGTTCTGCGCGAGTTGGAAGCCGAAGACCGGATCGCGTTTCGTTATTCGACACCCGGCGGGGAGATCACAGCGGAGGCGAATCCCAACGGGTCGCTTAGCAATATCGCGGGAATTCTGAACTCCGGGCGCAATGTCCTGGGCATGATGCCGCATCCGGACCGCTCCAGCGATAAGTTGCTGGGGTCATCCGATGGCTGGAAAATCTTCGCTTCCATGGTGGAGGCGCTCGCAACCCGGTAGCAATACAAGCTCTCGGGGCGGGCCCGAGCCTGATGATTGATATTCACAACCACCTGATCTACGGCGTCGACGACGGTTCTCCCGACCTTGAAACTTCTCTGAAGATGGCTCACGACCTCGCCGGGGAAGGCGTGACCGATGTGATCTGCACGCCCCACGCCAGCGACGCCTACCCCTATAACCTGGCCCTGATCCAGCCGCGTTTTGAGGAGCTGCAAGAGCGGCTGTCGGGGGTAATCCGCCTCGGCCTGGGGTGCGATTTCCACCTCAACGCCACCAACATCATGGATGCGCTGGAGAGTTTTCCGCTTTACTCGATCAACGGCAAAGGCTACCTGCTGATCGAATTTCCGGAAATGCTCATTCCCTCGGTTCTGGCGCAGGCCATGACGCGCCTGCAGATGGCGGGGTATACCCTGATCGTGACCCATCCGGAGCGCAACCCGATTGTCCAGGGGCGCCCCAAAATGGTTGCGGACTGGATCCAGGCGGGCTGCCTCATCCAGGTAACGTCGGCTGCGCTATACGGCCGGTTCGGCCGGACGGCCGAGGCTCTTGCCAATGAACTGCTGCGGCGCAACTGGATTCACTTCCTGGCAACTGACGCCCACCACCCGGAATGGCGGCCGGCGCACCTCAAGCATGGGTACGAGTACGTCTTTCAGCGGGCCGGCGAAGAAACGGCGCGACGCCTGTTCGTGACCAACCCCAAAGCGGCCATCGAAGGGAGTGCCTTGCCGGAACAGCCGGAGCCCATCGGCCTGGATGACGAGAACATCAAGTTCAAAACGTTCAAGGGGCCGCGATCGATGTCTTCAGGAACCGCCAACGGACCGAAGCGGAGCCTCTGGTCGCGCCTGCTGGGGAAATGAGGGGGCGGGGGACGGTTCCCGGCTGTGAAGTGGTGTCAAGAAGTGCTTTATCCTCATAGGCTTGCAACCTTACACCTAGACGCCTAGGACTGTGAGACTGTGAAATCCGCCTCGCCAACCCGCATGCAATGAATGGTTTGGCCGGTGCTTCACCCTTTCACAGCCCATTTTCGCCGAAAAAGAAAAAGGGGGATTCACACGCTGCGCTGATGCGGGAGCGGCGGGACCTGATTTCCGAGAACATGAGTCGATTTTGGCAGATTGGGAGTAATGATGTGCAGTTTCCGCGGGCTATAGTCCGAGGCCGCCATCGACCACCAGGATCTGCCCGGTAATGAATGCCGGTCCGGCAGCAAAGAACAGCACCGCCTGAGCGACTTCGTCCGCCGTCCCGTTGCGTTGCATGGGCGCTTTGCCGGCGAGGCGCCCGGCCTGGGCCTGGCGGTCCTCGTCGAACTCGATCCAGCCGGGCGCGACACAGTTCACGCTGACCTCTGGCGCAAACGCCTTGGCCATGGCCTGGGTCAGCATGTGCAGCGCGGCCTTGGAGGCGCAGTAGTGCGCGTGGCCAGCCCAGGCGCGCAATCCGCCGAGCGATCCGATGTTGACGATGCGTCCGCGCGCATCGCGCAGGTGGGGGAGGGCTTCGCGAGCCACCAGGAACGGCCCGCGGGTGTTGGTTTCGAACACCGAATCCCACTGGGCCAGGGTCAGGGTGGGGAGGGGGGCGGTTTCGTAGATGGCGGCATTGTTGACCAGGATGTCGAGGCGGCCATGCTCAAGGACGGCGCCCGCGATGGCGCCGCGCACCGAGTCCTCGGACCTGACATCGCATTCCAGGGCAAATCCGCGGCGGCCGAGTTGCTCGATGGCGTCCACAGTTTCAACCGCCTCATCGGCCGAGGCACGGTAGGTAATGGTCACGTCCGCGCCGGCCTGGGCGAGGGTGAGGGCGATGGCCCGGCCAATGCGTTTGGCGCCCCCGGTGACCAGTGCGGATCTGCCATTGAGGGTGGGAAGGGATGTCATGAGGCGGGGTCAATCCGGCGGTGGCGGGTTGAATTTGTGGTCTCCCACGCTTTGCCACAGGGCTGCAAAAGAATGGGGCACGGGGAGAGAAATGGACTGTGTAGATCGATTGATTCCCAGGTCTCAAAATCGAGCCCTGGGCACCCACGGTTGGTTTGCGTGACCGGTTCCCAGGCACCCGGTTATCTGGTCAGTTCGACTGCGTCAGTTCGACTGCGGTGGAGGGGCGGGCTTCTCCTCCGGCTTGGAATCGTCCTTGGGCTTGTCCTCGTTCGGCCTGTTTTCGGGGTGAGGCTTGTAGACCGAATACTGCTCGCCGGGGCGCTTCATGCGCACCTCGATGGCCATCTGGTCCTTATCGATCTTGTAGTCGCCGCCATAAGTCTGGTATCCCTTGGCGATAATCTGCAACCGCACGATTTCCCCGATTTCCAGAACGTCGATCAACGCCTTGCCGTCTTCATTCGACTTTATTTCCATGTTGCCCTTCTCTTTAACCGTATGAAAAATGACGGCAGCATTCTCGATGGGCTTCTCGTCGGAGTCGCGGAGGATGGTGACCTGGATTTTGGAGGTGGGAGGCGGAGCCTTGTATTTGCGGCCGCGCTTGTTGGACTCTTGTGCAAAGCTGGCCAACCCCAGGAATCCGCAGAGGACAAAAACGACACAGGACGAAACTAAAGAACGGCGGTACATAGCATTGATTGTAACTGCTGGGTTGGACGGCGGACGAGAGGCGGGGGATAGTTCAGATCGTGAAAAGGGGTGCGAAGAATGAAGGGCTCAAGACCCAAGTACGGGTCGGTGGGCTGGCGCGCTGAAAAGGGAGCGAAAAGGTGGCGGAAGCGCCTTCTTGTCCCCGGCACAAAATATGAGCGCATTTAACTCATATTTTAATTTTCCACCCTTGACAAACTGGAGCCAGGCTGCCTATCTTTAGCAATTGGAAGGCGAGAGTGCTAGCAGGCTGCATGCTGAGCTGCTAAGAGCAGCATTGCAGGGGAACCTGACCAACCGTAGCGCTCCGCATCTTCGGCAGTAATTCTCAAACAGAACACCAACTCCGCGATCAGGGCTCAACTCTGGCCGCGTGTGTGAAGGAGAAGCGAAGCAATGGCAGCAACCTCTGTAACAACGACGTTCACTCCGCTCCACGACCGGATTCTGGTCCGCCGTCTGGAAGATACGGAGACGATGCGTGGCGGCATCATCATCCCCGACAGCGCCAAGGAAAAGCCCCAGGAGGGCGAAGTTATTTCCGTCGGCAAGGGCAAGTCGAATGACGAAGGAAAGGTCTTCCCTCTCGACGTCAAGGCGGGTGACCGCGTGCTGTTCGGCAAGTACTCGGGCACCGAAATCAAGATCGACGGCGAAGAGTTCCTGATCATGCGCGAGGAAGAAGTCCTGGGCATCGTGAAGCGCTAAAGCGCCAGTGGTCAGTGATCAGGGGACAGTGGTCAGTAAAGACCTGGGGCGACGCCCTTCTCAACACTCCATCCTGACCTGCGCCGCAGACGAATTGAAGAAACCAACCACGGATCACTGTTCACTGAACACTGATCACTGTTAGTAGGAGAGAGCAATGGCGAAGCAGATTTTGCACGGTGAAGATTCCCGGCAAGCCATCCTGCGCGGCGTGAACACGCTGGCGGATGCGGTGAAGGCGACCCTGGGACCGAAGGGCCGCAATGTGGTTATCGAGAAGAAGTTCGGATCGCCGACCATCACCAAGGACGGCGTGACGGTGGCCAAGGAAATTGATCTGAAGGACCCCATGGAGAACGTGGGCGCGCAGCTGGTGCGGGAAGTGGCATCGAAGACCAGTGACGTTGCCGGCGACGGAACGACCACGGCGACAGTATTGGCGCAGGCCATCTTCCGCGAAGGCGTGAAGACGGTGGCTGCGGGTGCGAACCCGACCGCCCTGAAACGCGG
The DNA here is from genome assembly GCA_036502905.1 of Occallatibacter sp. Taxonomy (GTDB): domain Bacteria; phylum Acidobacteriota; class Terriglobia; order Terriglobales; family Acidobacteriaceae; genus Telmatobacter. The sequence goes on from DASXXV010000194.1 coordinate 9,148, forward strand.
CATCGAGAAGGCTGTGGCCGCGGTGATCGGCACGCGCGACAAGGACGGCAAGTGGACCGAGGGCGGGGCTCTGGGACAGATTTCGAAGCCTGTGGACGAGGGTTCAGTTGCCCAGGTGGGCGCGATCTCGGCCAACGGCGACCAGGAAATCGGCGACATCATTGCGCACGCGGTGAAGGTTGTGGGCAAGGACGGCGTCATCACGATCGAAGAGTCGAAGACCATGCACACCGGTCTGGAGACCGTGGACGGCATGCAGTTCGACCGCGGGTATCTAAGCCCGTACTTCGTGACCGACACGGAGCGCCTGGAAGCGGTGCTCGACGATCCGTTCATCCTGATCTATGAAAAGAAGATCAGTGCGATGAAGGACCTGCTGCCGCTGCTGGAGCAGGTTGCGCGCGGCGGCAAGCCGCTGCTGATCATTGCGGAAGACGTGGAAGGCGAAGCGCTGGCGACCCTGGTAGTGAACAAGCTGCGCGGCACCCTCAATGTGGCAGCGGTGAAGGCTCCGGGCTTCGGCGATCGCCGCAAGGCCATCCTGGGCGATATCGCGGTTCTTACCGGCGGCAAGGCCATCACCGAGGACCTGGGCATCAAGCTGGAAGGCGTGAAGCTCGAGGACCTGGGCAAGGCGAAGCGCATCACCATCGACAAGGACAACACCACCATCGTGGACGGCGCGGGCAAGGCCGGCGACATCGACGGACGGGTGAAGGAGATCCGGTCACAGATCGAAAAGACCACCTCCGACTACGACAAGGAGAAGCTGCAGGAGCGGCTGGCCAAGCTGGTGGGCGGCGTAGCCATCATCAAGGTTGGCGCGGCCACCGAGACGGAGCTGAAGGAGAAGAAGGCTCGCGTCGAGGACGCTCTGCACGCTACCCGCGCGGCCGTGGAGGAAGGCATCGTTCCGGGCGGGGGCGTGGCCCTGGTCCGCACGGTTCCGGCGGTCAAGAAGCTGCTTGAGACGCTCGAAGGCGACGAGAAAATCGGCGCCCAGATCGTGCTCCGCGCGCTCGAAGAGCCCCTCCGTCAGATTGTTGCCAACGCCGGGGAAGAAGGCGCAGTGGTGGTAGCCAAGGTGCTCGAGTCAAAGGAGCCGAACTACGGCTACAACGCCGCGACGCACACCTTCGAGAACCTGGTGAAGGCCGGCGTCATCGACCCCACCAAGGTGACGCGGACCGCTCTGCAGAACGCGGCTTCGATTGCCGGGCTGCTGCTGACCACCGAGGCCCTGGTGGTGGAAATGCCAGAGCCCAAGTCGCCGGCCCCGGCCGGCGGACACGGCGGCGGCATGGACGG
>DASXXV010000195.1:0-56430 GCA_036502905.1 Occallatibacter sp.
TCGAAACATGCCGCAGCGAGGGCCGTTTCGTTCGCCACTATGCCGCGGAGAGTCGAGCCGCGGAGATCAGAGTTTTTTTAACCGGACTTTCACTCAGTGAACTTGAAGCCTGTGGAATCCCCTGAGGTATCCCTTCTCGCGGGCCAGTTGTGGGTCAGCGAAATACAGGGCTTGCACTTTTGCCAGTTCTCATTCGTGCACCGAATCTTCATCATTTTGTACACTGCGGCTGCCGTGTCTGACCCCATCTGTGTGGCTTCAATCCTGGACTGGACGATGGCAACTAGCATCCGCATTAGGAGGTGAGGAGACTTATGCACGCAACAGCGATTCACGTTGACGCGCGGCAGGAAAAAACTATCCAGCCAATTGCGGCGGCCGGATTATCGCCTGAGGAACTTGACAAGATTGATGCCTACTGGCGTGCCTGCAACTACCTGGCCGCCGGCATGATTTACCTCCGCGACAATCCCCTGCTGAGAGAGCCTTTGAAACCGGAACACATCAAGCAGCGTCTCCTGGGCCACTGGGGCGCGAGCCCGGCCCTGAGCTTTACCTATATCCATCTCAATCGCCTCATCCGCAAGTATGATCTGGATGCCATCTTCATGGCGGGCCCCGGACATGGAGCGCCTGGGGTGCTCGCCCCGGTGTATCTGGAAGGCACTTACTCAGAAGTCTTTCCCAATAAGAGTGAAGATATAGATGGAATGCGCGCCTTCTTCAAGGAGTTCTCTTTCCCGGGAGGTATTGGAAGCCACTGCACGCCCGAGACTCCCGGATCGATTCATGAGGGAGGAGAACTCGGCTATAGCGTTTCCCATGCGTTTGGAGCGGCCTTCGATAATCCTGACCTGCTCGTTGCCGTGGTCGTGGGCGACGGTGAGGCGGAGACTGGACCCCTCGCTACTTCCTGGCACTCTGACAAATTCCTCGATCCCGTCCGCGATGGCGCCGTACTGCCGATCCTCAACCTCAATGGCTATAAGATCAATAACCCCACGATCCTGGCGCGCATTTCCCACCAGGAGTTGGAAGACCTGTTCAAAGGCTACGGATGGATCCCGCACTTTGTGGAAGGATCCGATCCTCGCGAGATGCACCACGCGATGGCGGCTACGCTCGAGGAGTGTGTCCTCGAAATTCGTCGTATTCAAGCCGAAGCCCGGGCAGCCGGCGAGCCGAAGCGGGCCCGGTGGCCGATGATTGTGCTGCGCAGTCCCAAGGGATGGACCGGACCGAAGGAAGTGAACGGCCACAAAGTGGAGAACTATTGGCGCTCGCATCAGGTGCCTCTCGCGGGCGTTCGCGATAATCCGGAACATTTGAAGCTTCTGGAGAGCTGGCTGCGCTCCTACCGGCCGGGGGAACTGTTTGACGAAGACGGTCGGCTTGTCCCCGAATTAAAGACACTCGCGCCTTCCGGTTTGCGTCGCATGAGCGCCAATCCGCACGCCAATGGAGGCTTGCTACGCAGGGCCTTGCGCCTTCCGAATTTTCGCAACTATGCCATCGAGGTGAACCAACCGGGACGCATCTCCGCCGAGAATACGCGTCCCTTGGGGCAGTTCCTGCGCGATATTATGCGCAAGAATCCGCATAGCTTCCGCGTATTCGGGCCGGATGAAAACTCCTCAAACAGGCTCGACGCCATTTACGAGGTGAGCAAGAAACTATGGCTCGCTGACTATCTCCCCGAGGATGCCGATGGTGGGGAATTGGCTCCCACCGGCCGCGTGCTCGAAATGCTGTCAGAGCATACCCTCGAGGGCTGGCTGGAAGGCTACCTTCTCACGGGAAGACATGGATTCTTCTCCACCTACGAAGCCTTCGTACATGTAATTGACTCCATGTTCAACATGCACGCCAAGTGGCTCTCTTCTTCCCGCGAGCAGAGTTGGCGCGCGCCCATATCATCGCTCAACCTGCTGATCACCTCCACCGTCTGGAGGCAGGACCACAATGGATTTACCCACCAGGATCCCGGCTTCCTTGACCTGGTGGTCAACAAGAGTCCCGCGATCTGCCGTATCTATTTGCCGCCTGACGTGAATACCCTCCTGAGCGTTGCCGATCACTGCCTCAAGAGCACGGGGTATATCAACGTCATCGTTTCCGACAAGCAGAAACACCTGCAATATATGTCGATGGACGAGGCCATTGTCCATTGCACCAAGGGTCTCGGAATTTGGCGCAAGGCAAGCAACGACGAGGGTGCGGAACCCGATGTGGTGATGGCTTGCGCCGGCGACATTCCTACCAAAGAAGCTTTGGCCGCCGTCCTCTACTTGCGTCAGTTCTTCCCAACTCTCAAAATTCGATTTGTCAATGTAGTAGACCTGTACCGGCTGGTTCCCTGCACCGAGCATCCGCACGGCCTCTCGGACGCAGACTTTGACAGCTTGTTTACAAGAGATAAGCCCATAATCTTCAACTTCCATGGATATCCGTCGTTGATTCACCGCTTAACCTATCGGCGGACCAACCACAAGAACCTGCACGTCAGGGGGTACAAGGAGAAGGGCAACATCAATACCCCTCTCGACCTGGCGATCAAAAACCAGATCGATCGCTTCAGTCTGGCCATCGACGTGATCGACCGCGTCCCATCCCTCCAGGTGAAAGGAGCCCAGGCCAAGGAGATGTTGCGCAACATGCAGATTGACTGTGTCGATTACGCCTACGAGAACGGCATTGACAAGCCGGAAATAGAGCAGTGGACCTGGCCCGTTTGAGGCATGGCTCGACCCTCCCGCCGCTAGGGAGAGCGGCGGGTGCACCCGCTCCGATCGCTGATCCGACTTCCAGCTCTATTTAGGAACACGATCGGAGTGCGGTGTTTCCATGGGCGATTCAATGCCGCACTGCCCGTCACCGGGACTGCCCGTCACCGGGCAGCAATTCTCGACAACTGTTTACCCCGCAACCGCAACGCCTGCAAGAGGAAACTCCGATGAGTAAAGCGCGCGCAATGGACTCGCAAAATACCACCGCCGTGGAAACCGTTCCATCCATTCCCGGTTCTGCCGATCCCGATCTTCTGAATCGTTATGGATGTGGCCCTGTCAAGTTCTCGGGAACTGCCGATGCGCTCTACGAGCGGCATCTCGTTTTCGACAGCGTGATGGATATAGCCGCCGCGGACCACCGCGCACAATATGAAGCGGCCGCTCATTCCGTTCGCGATGTCCTGTCGCAACGCTGGGTGCGAACCGAGAAAACGTACCGACACCAGAACCCTAAGCGCGTCTACTACCTTTCCATGGAGTTTCTGATCGGCCGCTCACTCAGCAATAACATCACCAATCTCCTGCTCGACCCGCTCGTGAAGCATGCCATAAACGCGAAGTCCCTGGACTGGATACGAATCCTCGAACAGGAACCGGATGCCGGACTGGGTAACGGTGGGTTGGGGCGCCTCGCCGCGTGCTTTCTTGAATCGATGGCAACCTTGCAGCTCCCTGCAATGGGCTATGGCCTGCGCTATGAATATGGCATCTTCAAGCAGTCGATCAACCACGGCTGGCAACTGGAACAGCCGGACAATTGGCTGAGACGCCCTGACCCGTGGGAAGTTGTGCGACCGAACGAAACTGTTGAGGTGAAACTGAACTGCTCGTTTGAACTGAAAGACTCCAGGTTGCATGTTATCTTAGGCGAACCCTCAAGTCTGATCGCGATTCCATATGATCGCCCGATCGTGGGATTCGGCGGCAACACGGTCAATACTCTCCGCCTGTGGGCCGCAGCAGTGCCCGATTACTTCGACTTCCAGCGCTTCAGCAAAGGCGACTTTGCCGCCGCGCTGGAAGAAAGCCTTGCAGCGGAATCGATCACCCGGGTTCTGTATCCTGACGATTCCACCAGCCGGGGACAGGGCCTGCGCTTTTTGCAGGAGTACTTCCTTGTGGCAGCTTCACTTGCCGATCTGGTCCGGCGCTTCCGGAGTAACAACGACGATTGGAGCCTGTTCCCTGACAAGGTCGCAATCCAAATGAACGACACGCACCCCTCGCTGGCTGTTCCCGAATTGATGCGGATCCTGCTCGATGACGCTCATCTTGGTTGGGAGCAGGCCTGGGAGATCACCCGCAAGACGCTCGCCTACACCAACCACACCCTCCTCCCCGAGGCGCTGGAAAAATGGCCGCTTGCTTGGTTCGAGACATTGTTGCCACGCCACCTGGAAATCATTCTCGAGATGAACCGGCGCCTGCTTGATTCCGTTCGGGAGCGATTTCCCGGAGAGGAAGGCCGTGTTCAAAGTGTGAGCCTGATAGAAGAAACCGCGCCGCGGCGTATCCGGATGGCCAACCTGGCAATCGTAGGTTCGCACAGCACCAACGGCGTCGCCGCAATTCATTCCAGCCTGTTGCGCACCATGACCGTCAAGCATCTCTCTGATCTCTTCCCGGAGCGCTTCAATAACAAGACCAATGGAGTCACGCCCCGCCGCTGGCTGCTCCTCGCCAATCCCGCACTGGCCGAGGTGATCACTGACGCAATAGGCGACAAGTGGATTACCGACCTAAGCGAATTGAGCAAGCTCAAACCGCTGGCGGATCAAGCGGATTTTCGCCATCGGTTCCGTCGCGCCAAGCATGATGCCAAGCTGAGTCTGGCGGCCTGGCTCAGATCCACTCAGGGACTGAACCTGGATCCGGACTCCGTCTTCGACTGCCATGTCAAGCGGATCCACGAGTACAAGCGGCAGTTGCTCAATGCGCTTCGCATTGTCGTTCTGTACAATCGTCTACGCGAAAACCCAGACCTTGCAATGCCGCCGCGGACCTTCTTCTTTGCCGGCAAAGCGGCGCCGGCATACGTCCTTGCCAAACTGATTGTGAAACTCATTAACGACATCTCGGCGGTTATCGACTCCGACCCGGCAGTGCGCGGCCGTCTCAAAGTCGTCTTCCTGCCCGACTACAGCGTTTCCGTCGCGGAGCATCTGATCCCCGCAACCGACGTTTCCAATCAAATCTCCACGGCGGGCTATGAGGCCAGCGGCACCAGCAACATGAAGTTCATGATGAATGGAGCTCTGACCATCGGAACACGCGATGGCGCCACGATTGAAATGGCTGAGGAAGCAGGCGAGGACAATTTCTTCCTGTTTGGACTTACGGCGGAGCAGGTGGCCGGCAGTAAGGGTTGGTACAACCCATATTGGCACTACCAGAGCGACGCGGAGACGCGAGACGCGCTGGACCTGATATTCTCTGATCACTTCAGCCGCAATCAAACAGGCATCTTCGCTGCACTTCGGGATACGCTCCTGACGAACGGCGATCATTACATGCACCTGGCCGATCTGCGATCCTACCTCGACGCCGATCAGCGCTTGCTGCAGCTCTATGCGGACCCGGATGCGTGGACGCGCATGGCCATCCTGAATGTGGCAAGTTCGGGCAAATTCTCGTCCGATCGGACTATCAGCGAATATGCGGCGGATATCTGGGATGCGAAGCCGTGCCCAGTTTCCTGATTCGTACTTAGGTTAGGAGTTATTCAAGTCAGCCAACCCAGGCGCGCGTGTTAATAAGCTCCCGCACGCTTGCGCATCTCCCGCGTTGATTGCGATGCCGCATGCGTTTATCAACATATGTCGTGCGATGCAGAGTGTGGCGACGTGTTCGGCAATCATCCAGCAAAGCAAACGCTCGCCGATTCTTGGGTTGTTTTGCTGGTAATTTTGGCAGTGCATATCGGGCGGTCCTTGCTCCTATCATCCATGCTCAGTGTTCGAGATGCGAAGGTGAACCGGGCGATGAAGCGACTCTCCGCGTCACTGGCGGTGAGGTGCGCAAGCCAATGCGCAAATTACTCGCCTGGGTCCTGCACCCGGTGACGGGGCTCTTCGCATGTCGCCGCTCGATTTTCTTCGTCCGTTGCACGAACGAGACTTGAGGAGGAGTGTCATGAAATGTGGCATGTCCGTTGCGTCAGCAGTCGTTCTGCTGGCCGTAGCGTCTTGCAGTGCGACTGCGCAGGTTAGAGTCTCTGCCTTCGATGATTACCCGGAAGACAACCCCCGCGGAAACGTACACCTCGGCGCGCCTATTGTCATTCCGCTGAATCCGACCGCGCGGGCGGTACATTTTGGTTGGGGCTTCAATGTCGGCGGCGGCTATAACTTCACAAAAAATCACGGGTTAGTAGGTGAGCTCTTGTGGAACGGCCTGTCCCCTACCAACGAAGCGCTTGCCAAGATCCGTACCGCCCTGAACGACCCCTCCGTCGACATGAACGTAGGGCTCACCGCGCTCACCGGCAACTACCGCTATGAATTGAGGGGCAAGAACCTGGGCACCTATTTTCTGGGCGGAGGGGGACTTTACTACCGTCATACCCATCTCTCCAAGCAGGTGACGACGGGCAAGAATATTGAGTGTACCCGTGCGTGGGCGTGGTGGGGCTTCACCTGCACCGGCGGACTTGTCTCCGAAAATCAGACCATCGCCAGTTGGGGTGCCACCTCGGGCGGCTATAACGCCGGAATTGGATTCACATTCAGGGTCGGTGAGCCGCCCTACCGCTTCTATGCTGAATCGCGCTATCACTACGCGCCAAATAGTCGTGTGAATACGCAATTAATTAATTTGACCTTTGGTATCCGCTACTGAGCAGCGCGTGCGATATCCGGCTTGAGGGAAACGGACGCGAGCATACGCCAAAAGGCATGCAAGGGAGCGGACGAAGGCGTCCACGTGGCCCTCACACGGAAGGCTTTCGTCCATATTCAGTCGGAACAGGTGCCGTAATTACCGTCTGTATGTTAGGCGCAGTTCTCAGGAACTGCGGATCCTCACTCTGTCGGCGCACGTAGATTAAATTACCCGTCCGCTTCGTTTCGATGTACGCCGCGCGGCAACAAGCTAACGCCGCGGACCATCCATGAAAATGAGGGGAGTGGCTCCGAAAACTCCTATCGAAGAATCAATCCAGATTCGGCGAGCGGTGAAGAGCCCTCGACAGGAGAGGATGCCATGGCAGCACACGCCGGGGAAACAGCACCAGAGACGGGAGACTTTCATTGCCAGTCATGCAATGCGGTCGTCCATGCGACCAAGGGCAAAAGGATTCCGGAGTGTCCCAATGGACACAAGACGTTCGACACGCGCACCGGTGAGCCCCGCCATAAGAGCAAGTAACAGCATGCGCGCGAGCAGCTTGGCTCGGTTAGGCAAATTTGTATTGGACTTCGTGAACGCAATCGGACTGGGGGATATGCCGCGAATCATTGCTGCCTTCGACGATCGGAGAGATCCTATCGGCAGTCGATCTTGGAAAACACTCACGCCAAAACGTGCGCCGCTCCGCCAAAATGGCTTACGATCGAATCATGGTTCCTCCCATCTCGCCGTTCCCTGCTGGAAGTCCCGCGCGCGACATGGATGCACGTGGATCCGCGCGGCGCCGGTTGATCGTTGCCCTGGATGTGCCGGACGCAGCCTCGGCGCTTGACCTCATCAGCCGACTCGAAGGTACGTGCAACTGGTTCAAGGTGGGACTGGAGCTCTTCGTGGCAGCCGGACCGGCCGTGCTGGAGCCGATTTTGGCAGGCGGCCACTCTGTATTCCTCGACCTGAAGTTCCATGACATTCCCAACACGGTTGCCGGGGCGGTGCGATCCGCCTCGCACCTGGGCGCGCGGATGATGACCCTTCATGCAGCCGGAGGACCGGCCATGCTGGCCGCGGCGCGTCATGCGCTGGATAACGTAAAGAGTCCTCCCGAGTTGCTCGCAGTGACTATGTTGACCAGCATGGATGGGGAGCAGATGACCGCGGTGGGATTGGAGCGCAGCCCGTCAGAGCAGGTAAAGCTGCTGGCCAGGATGGCGCTCGGTGCGGGCATCCGCGGGTTCGTGTGCTCCCCGCAGGAAGTGGCCGCGCTGCGCGCGCTGGCCGGCCCCGAAGCTACCCTGGTGGTGCCGGGGATCCGGCCGTCAGGCAGTGATGCCGGAGATCAGAAGCGCATCGCGACACCCGCGGAAAGCCTGCGCATGGGCGCCAGCTATCTGGTTGTCGGCCGCCCCATCACCCAGGCCGCCGATCCCGCAGCGGCAGCCGACGCCATCGTAATGGAGATGGCGACGGCGCTCTGAGTGCCGCACACTATCGGTGCCGCACAGGATCGCTTTGTCACTCCAGGTTCGGTGTGCGATGCTGATCCCCGTCGGAAGGGCCTTCGCGTGGAAGGGCGAGTTCCGACCAGACTCGCGAATCGAGGTTCCCTCGTTGCATCCCGGTTCAACTACACGCGCCGCCGAGCGTCCCGTGAACCCCGATTTGCGCAGCGCCATTCACCGCGCTACGCGCCGCCTGGCGCCCTGCCTGATGATGATGTACGTGGTCTCGTTTCTCGACCGCGCCAACATCGGTTTCGCCAAGCAGGCGCTGGAGTCGTCGGAAGGCATCAATGAGCGCGTCTATGCACTGGCCGCCGGCCTGTTCTTCATCAGCTACTCGTGCTTCGGTTTCCCCAGCAACCTGATCCTGCACCGCATCGGGGCGAAGAAGTGGATCTCGTTCCTGATGGTGGGATGGGGGCTGCTGTCGATGGCCACCATGTTCGTCACCGGCCCCGCTTCGTTCTACGTGCTGCGGCTTTTGCTGGGAGCATTCGAAGCCGGCTTCTTCCCCGGCATCATCCTGTACCTGACCTATTGGTTCCCGAATCGCGTGCGCGGGCAGATGATGGGCCTGTTCTACCTGGGCGTACCGGTTTCGCTCATCCTCGGCGGGCCGTTGTCAGGGCTGCTGCTGGAGACCCCGCCCTGGGGCGGCCTGCAGGGATGGCAATGGATGTTCCTGGTGGAAGGGTTCCTGGCGGTGGCCCTGGGATTTGTGGCCTGGTGGTATCTGGTCGACAAGCCCTCCACTGCAACCTGGCTGCGGCCCGGCGAGAAAGCCGCCCTCACGGAGTATCTCGCGCAGGAAGAGGCCGATCGCCGCTCGATCGGGCCGGCGCACCTGCTTCCCATGCTCCGCGACTGGCACGTACTGCGATTCGTCCTGATCTATGGCCTGATCCAGATGAGCACCTATGGAGCCATCTTCTATCTGCCGGCCGAGGTTTCGGCGCTGCTGCACAAGCCTGCCGGCTTCGAAGTGGGCCTGGTGACGGCGATTCCCTGGATATGCACTCTGCTCGCCGTGTACTCCTTGCCCAGGCTGGCGGATGCGCGGCGCAATCACCAGACCATTGCGGCACTGATCCTCGCCGTTTCCGGCATAGCCAGCTTCGTGTTTCCCACAGCGGGCCCGCGGGTGGGCATTCTTGCCCTATCCATCGCGGTTTCGGGTTTTATTTCCGTGCAGCCCATCTTCTGGACCTTTCCGACCGCGTACCTCGCCGACGTCGCCGCCGCGGGCGGAATCGCCCTGATCGGCACCGGCAACCTGGGCGGATTTCTCGCGCCCAATCTGAAGGTATGGGCCGATGAGCATTTCCACTCGCCCCGCGCCGGGCTATACGTCCTGGCCGCGCTCACCATCGCGACCGCGGCGGTGATTGCGATGATGCGGCAACCAGCAGCGGGCAGCCGGAACGAGCATTGACTCAGCGGGACACCGGGATCCCAAAAAGCTGCTCTTCACAGGTGCCGGAATCGGCATCGTCGGAGCGCCGCGGAAACGGTAACCGGCACACCGGATGCCGTAAGATTGTGGATGCACGTCGCATAAAGGCATGACGGCAGATCATCCATGGCTCAAGACACAACCAGCTCCGGCCACTTCTATCTCACCACGCCGATTTACTATGTGAATGCGCGACCGCACCTGGGGCACGCCTATTCGACGATTGTGTGCGATGCAATCGCACGCAGAAAGCGGGCGCTGGGAATCGACACGTGGTTTCTGACCGGCACCGATGAGCACGGCCAGAAGATCGAGCGCTCCGCGAAGCTGGCCGGGCGCACGCCCATGGAATTCGCCACCGCGATTTCGGCGGAGTTTCGCGGGTTGTGGGACCGGCTGGGCCTGAGTTACGACGACTTCATCCGCACTACCGAGGACCGCCACAAGCGCGGCGTGCAGAAGCTGTTCGCCACGTTGCGGGATCGCGGCTACATCTACAAAAGCACCTATACCGGCCAGTACTGCGTATCCGACGAGGCGTACGTCGACGGACCCCCGGGCACCGTCTGCCCAACGTGCGGCCGCGTCACAGAGACCGTCAGCGAAGAAAATTACTTCTTCAAGCTCTCTGCTTTCGAGCGCAAGCTCCTCGAGTTCTACGAGGCCAATCCCGGCTTCATGCAGCCAGAGTCCACGCGCAAGGAGGTCATCTCCTTCGTTCGAGCCGGCCTGCAGGATGTTTCCATTAGCCGCACCTCTCTTACCTGGGGCATCCCGGTTCCCGGGGACGACCAGCACGTTATCTACGTGTGGTTCGATGCCCTGGCGAACTACATTACCGCAATCGGCTACGGCTCCGAGGAACCCTCGGAACAGAAGAAATTTGAGAAGTTCTGGCCGGCGGACATCCACCTGATCGGCAAGGAAATCAGCCGCTTCCATTGCGTTTACTGGCCGGCGTTTCTGATGGCCGCAGGCATCGCGCCGCCCCAGTCAGTAAAGGCCAACGGCTGGCTTCTGTTTGAAGACACCAAGATGTCGAAGTCCATCGGCAACATTGTGCGCGCCGAGACGGTCGACACGGTGCTGGGGCCCGATGCGCTGCGCTACTTCCTGTTGCGGGAAATTCCCTTCGGACAGGACGGCAGTTTCAGCTTCGATGCCCTGGTGCGGCGCTACAACGGCGACCTCGCCAACGGCTACGGCAATCTCGTCAGCCGCGTGGTGAACATGATGCACAAGTTCCTTGGCGGGACCGTACCGGAGGGGGGCGAGAAAACTGCGGCGGAGGCGGACTTGCGTGCCTCGGCTGAACGGGCCATCGCCGAATTCGGTCCCTCCTTCGACCGGATGGATTTCTCTGAAGCGCTGAAGAATCTGTGGACCGTGGTTGCGGAAACCGACGGCTATCTGACCGCGAGCGCGCCGTGGAAGAAGCCCGCCGAACGCTCTGACGCGGACCACGCCGCGCTGCAGGCCCGGGTGCTCGCCAACGCTACGGAAGCCATCCGCATCATAACGGCACTGGTTTACCCCATCCTGCCGGCGTCAGCCGCCAAGGTATGGCAGCAGCTAGGGCTGGGCGCGATCGAGGAGGCGGCCAGGCAGGCCTTTTTGACCGATCTCGCATGGGGTGGAATGAAACCCGGAACACGGTTCAGCGATCCCGCACCCCTGTTCCCCCGCGCAGAAAAGGACGCGATTGAACGTATGCAGAATCTAGAGGACGAGAACAACAAGACCGCGGTGGAATCGGCGGCAGGCGAGGAAGCAGGCGGCAACAGGACGCTAGCGCCGACGCAGGCGCCGGCTTCCACTTCCGTAACCTCCACCACCGGGACCGACAATTCGACCAATGTGGAGAACCAGAACCTTACCCCCACCACCGCGGTGCCTCACAATACCGAAAAACCGGTGGAAACGGCCACGGTTCACTCCGTTCCCGAGGATCTGGCGTCGGCACGGCTGAAAACGACGCCCGGAGCGGCGGCGCCCGGCGCTCCCCTGAACCCCGAGGAGAAACCGCAAAACCCTCCTGACGCTCCGCCGCAGCCCGCGCATATCACCATTGACGATTTCGCCAAGGTGGATCTGCGCGTGGCGCAAGTTCTTGTGGCGGAGCGCGTGCCAAAGGCCGATAAGCTGCTGCGGCTCGAGATTGACCTCGGATACGAGAAGCGGCAAATCCTGGCGGGCATCGCTCAGTACTACGAGCCGGAAAAACTCATCGGACGCAAGATCGTAATTGTGGCCAATCTGGCACCGCGGAAGATGCGCGGGCTGGAATCGAACGGTATGCTGCTGGCGGCTTCCCTGCCGATGGATGGCGCGCCGGTGCTGGCCGGGTTCCTGGAGGATGTGCCGCTGGGCGCCCGCCTGAAATAGGACGGCCGCGCCCAGCTCCCGCGCGCATCCATACACATAAATTGTGCTACCCTTACACATTGAAGATAAGGGATGCGCACCAACATCGACATCGACGATCAGTTGCTGAGGCGGGCGATGAAGGCGACTGGCACGACCACCAAAAAGGCGGCCGTTGAAGCAGCTCTCCGTAAAGCCGTCCAACTCAAACAACAGGAACGCATCAAGAGATGGTTTGGCAAGATTCAATGGGAAGGCGATCTGGAAGCGATGCGCGAAGCCCGTTTCACGGACGCAGCGGAAGGACACGAAAAGCTGGAGCAGGCTAGCTGACTGGGCCCCGTTGAATCCCGCAGAAAAGACATGCAAGCATGGTGATCGTCGACAGTTCAGTCTGGATCGATGCTCTCCAGGGTACGACCAACCCCCATACGGCCTGGCTGAAAAATGCGATTGGATCTGTCGAACTGGGCCTCACAAGCCTGACGCTCTCTGAAGTCCTGCAAGGGGTGCGCATGGAATCCCAGTTTCGAGGTTTCAAGAGCGACCTGTTGCAGTTTCCTGTATTCGACGCCCTGACCACGGAGTTGGCGATCGCTGCAGCCGTGAACTTCCGGAAGTTGCGTCAAAAGGGCATCACTGTTCGCAAGACGATCGACTGCATCATCGCCACCTTCTGCATTGAATCAGGGTTTCAACTGTTGCACCGGGACCATGATTTCGATGCATTTGCGAATCATCTCGGGCTGCTGATCGTCGATCCGCCGGCGATCCCGTGATTCCTTTTGATCTTTTGAGGCAGAATTGCTGATCGATTCCCACGCTCATCTGGACAGTCACCGCTATAACGACGACCGCGAAGCCATGCTGCGGCGCGCGCAGGAGGCCGGCGTAGGCGCGGTGCTTTCGATCGGCATTGGCGAGGGCCCGGCCGAGATGCATCAGGCTCGCGACCTGTGCCGCCAGTTCAATGGTCAGCCGGGAATGCCTCGCCTCTACGCCAGCGCGGGCATTTACCCCCACTCCACAACCGAGGCGGATCACGACACGCTTCTCAAGCTCGACAACCTGCTGGCAGATCCCGACGTGATCGCGTGCGGCGAAATCGGCCTGGACTATTTTCATCACGGCGCTGCGCACCAGGTGCAGCGCGACGGGCTCATTCACCAGCTCGAGATTGCGGGGGCGCGCAAGCGGCCTATCCTCATCCACTGCCGCCCGAAGGATGGCGCCTCCGACGCCTGGGACGATCTTTTTGTTGTCCTGGAGCAGTTTTGGGCAAGCACTGGATTGGGCGGTATCATGCACTGCTTCGGCGGGGGCTGGGAACAGGCGCGCCGCTCGCTGGACCTGGGATTTCTCATCTCGTTTGCCGGGAACCTCACTTATCCCAAGGCCCAGCCCCTGCGTGAAGTGGCGGCGCGAGTGCCTCTGGATAGCATCCTGGTGGAAACCGATGCCCCGTGGCTCGCACCCGCGGCCAGCCGTGGCAAACGAAATGAGCCCGCCATGATGGTCGAAACGGCCCGAACGCTGGGAGAAGTTCTCGGCGTTAGCGAAGACGAGATCGCGGCGGCGACCACCCGGAACTTCCACCGCCTGTTTCCGGGCATTTCCCCAAACGCCGCGGAATAGGTAAGATGCCCTTTGGCGGCCGGGGCGCCGGGGCAATTTTGATCCCGGCGAAGGCTTCGCTGAACTAACCGGCAGACTCCCCGCCCGGGCATGGGAAACTAGATAAGGGGATCCACGTGTAAGTATCCCAGGTTAGGCCAAGGCAAACAGGCGCCGAACATGGCGCACCCAATTTCGGTTAGAGGACCACTATGGCGCAGGACAATTCGTTCGACATCGTGAGCAAAGTGGATATCCAGGAAGTACGGAATGCCATCGACCAGGCGATGAAGGAGATCCGCCAGCGCTTCGACTTGAAGGACTCCCACTCCGACATCAAGCTCGAGGGTAGCGACACCATCCAATTGTCGTCCGCGGGCGAGTACAAGCTGGAGGCGGTAAAGGAGATCCTCGGGCAGAAGCTCGTAAAGCGTGGCGTCTCGCTGAAGAACCTTACTTACGAAAAGCTGGAGCAGGCAGCCGGGCAGAGCGTGCGCCAGAAAATCAACCTGCAACAGGGCATCCCCACAGAAAAAGCCAAAGAGATTGTCAAGCTGGTTAAGGACTCAAAAAAGAAGGCGCAGGCCAGCATTCAGGGCGATACTGTCAGAGTATCGAGCAAGGATCGCGACGAATTGCAAGCCATCATCGCGCTGCTGCGGGGGAAAGACCTGGGCGTGGATTTGCAGTTCACGAATTACCGGACGTTGTAGTAACGGACCTGGTCCAGAACCAAGGAAAGAATTGAGCACATTGGCGATAGCGACGGCAAGAGAGGTCTTTGATCTGCTGCGGGATGACCTTGTGGCAATCGAGCAGGAGTTAGGCCGCGACGCCGCGTCCAGCGTCAGCACGATCACCGAAATCGCCGAGTACCTGAGGGAAGGCGGCGGCAAGCGTATCCGCCCTTCTGTTCTCTTGTTGGCGGCGCACATGCTCGGTTACTCCGGTCCCAGCGCCATCCGGCTGGGCACTGTAGTGGAGATGGTGCACACCGCCACGCTGGTCCATGATGACATCATCGACGGCGCCGATACCCGCCGCGGCCGCCCCTCCGCCAATACCCGATGGGGCAATGAAAAATGCGTGCTGGCCGGAGACTGGCTCTACATGCAGGCTTTCCGCGTGGCGCTCGAAGAGCAGAATCTGCGCGTGCTGGAGTTGTTGATCGGACTCACCCAGCAAATGGTAGAAGGCGAGCTGCTGCAGATCCAGAAACTGGGCAAGGCGGTCTCCGAGTCCGAGTATTACGACCTGATCTTCCGCAAGACCGCATGCCTATTCATGACCTCGATGCGTCTGGGCGCGGTGCTGTCCGGCGCTACCGAGGCGCAGGAAAACAATATGGCGACCTATGGCCGCGCGGTGGGCCTCGCCTTCCAGATTGTTGACGACGTGCTCGATCTGACGGCCACCGAGGACGTGCTGGGCAAGCCGGTGGCCAGCGACCTGCGGGAAGGGAAAGCGACGCTGGCGGTGATCCATTCCATCGACCATGGCACGGCCTCCGACCGGCAAAGCATCCAACGGGTGCTCGATGACCGCAGCTTTGAGAACGTGTGCCGCGAGGACATTCAGGAAATCCTGAAGCGCAATGGGTCAGTCGCCTATGCGATGAGCGTGGCGGACCGCTACGCGGAGCAGTCGTGCGCGGCGCTGGCTTCCCTGCCCGATTCCGAATTCAAACGCGCCCTGTTGTGGGTGCCCGATTTTGTCGTCGCACGCGAAAAGTAAATCTTCCCTGGAGATCACAATGCAAGAAACCTGGGCGGCCGTGGACCGCTACTTTGGCGAGCTACTCGCGCCGGAAGACCAGGCGCTCGCCGCATGCATGGAAGCCAACCGTCAGGCCGGCCTGCCCTCCATCGACGTGCCCGCACTGCTGGGCCAATTCCTCGCCTTGATGATTCGCATTTCCGGAGCGCGTTCCGTGCTGGAGATTGGCACCCTTGGTGGCTACTCCACGATCTGGATGGCTCGCGCGCTGCCTTCCGGATCCCAGGTGATTACCCTCGAAATCGATCCCCGCAATGCCGAGATCGCCCGTAAAAACTTCGCCCGCGCCGGAGTCCTCGACCGGGTAGAAATCACCATCGGTCCGGCGCTCGACACTCTCAAAGCCCTGTACGACGGCGCCGCCGAGCCTTTCGACCTGGTCTTCATCGACGCCGACAAGAAGAGCCTGCCCGAGTACCTCGAGTGGTCGCTGAAGCTGTCGCATCCGGGCACGGTGATCATTGCCGATAACGTGGTGCGCGACGGCAAGGTCCTCGATCCCAACAGCGCGGACCCCGACATCCAGGGCGTGCGCCGCATGACCGAAATGATGGCATCGAACCCGCGCCTGAGCGCAACCGCCATTCCAACGGTGGGCGCTCGCGGATACGATGGATTCGCCATCGCCGTCGTTCTGAGTTGACTGGCGTCCATCTCTTCGCGTCCCGGATTTGCCGGATCATTGGTCTCGTCTCGATGAGTTCGAAGGACCGGAATACCGGCGCGTTATCGCCGCGGTACCCGCGGCCGAAGGCAGTCTGCAAGGCTCACATCAATGTGATCGCGTCCGGCGACACTTCCGGCGGCAATTAATATCTAAAATCCCCTGCTCACGGCTTGCTGATACCGGACGGTACCATGCGTGCAAGAGGTAAGTTGCTCACCATGTGGGACCGGGAAGTACCTCTCGTTTTGCCTTTTTGCGGCCGGAAGTGCGAGACTCCTTGCAAGCCGGAAAGAAAACGGTTTACATACTGCAAGCTACTGTTCTGATCGTTAGAAAAAATTTCCTTGCATACAGCCCAAGAAGCAGAAGTGACTGGACGATTTCACTATCTCTCGGTGCTCTGTTTGAGGTCTATCCAGGTCTGCAAGTTTCCGAGGATACGCACAGACGTGCAAAGGACGCCTTGGAATACTTCCCCCTTGCAGAGGCTCCATGCTTTCCCGGAAACTGTGTTTCTTTCTCTTCCCTGCGGTTCTGTGTGTCGGAATCCGCTCGAGCGCCCAGGCCAACATCAGCGAAAACGCCACTGCCTATATCTACGTCGACGCCGCCAATGGGTCTGACGGAAACCCGGGCACGAATGGATCTCCGCTCCAGACCATTCAGGCCGCCATCAATCAAGCCAACAGCGCCAATCAACAAGGTGTGGGCGTCAAGGTCATCGTGAAGCCCGGCGTGTACCGGGAAACCGTGAACATTTGGAACTATCGTTCTACCGGTGCGGTTCTCACCATCGAGGCCGCTTCACCCGGAACTGCTGTGATCGCAGGATCCGATGTGCTCGCCGGCTGGAATGCGCAAGGCAACGGCGTCTACACGCATACGTGGACAGCCAATTTCGGCTCCTGCAGCGTGCCGTCCGGATGGCCGACCACATTCCCGGAGATCGCGCGCCGGACGGAGATGCTCTACGTCAACGGATCGCCCCTGACGCAGGTGATGAACTACTCCGATTTGAAGCCGGGGACCTTCTTCGTCGATGAATCGGCAAACATCGTCTCGGCCTATCCTGATCCGTCCATCGACATGGCGAGCGCCACGGTCGAAGCGGGAATGCGTGCGCGGACCCTGAATATCGCCAACCGCAGCGACATTGTGCTTCGCGGGCTGGTTTTCCGGCACGCCGCAAGTTGCATGAACACCACCGGTGTTATGGTCTACGGCAGCAGCAATATCCTGTTCGATTCCGTGCAGGCCCTCTGGAATAACTGGGGCGGCCTCGGTATCTACTCGACGAACAATCTGACCGTGCAGAATTCGGTCGCCAGCCACAACGGTGGCGTGGGCATCATGGCCGCCTATGATCAGAACGCCCTGCTCACTTCCAACCATAGCGACTACAACAACTGGCGCGGCGCGCAGGCGGCTCTCTTTGACTGGGGAATGGGCGGAACCAAGCTCATGTACATGCGCAATACCACTGTCCAGAACCACTACTCGTACAACAACCAGGCACAGGGCCTGTGGTTCGATACGGACAACAAGAACATCACCATCAACAACGCCACGCTCTCCGGAAACGTGATGGCCGGCCTGCAACTCGAAGCCAGCCAGGGGCCCATCGAACTCCAGAACAGCAGCATCTGCTCCAATGGCGCGGGAGTGAATCTGCTCAATTCGCAGAACGTCGCCATCCAGAACAACTCGCTGTTCGATAATGGCGGCACAGGAATCTTCGATCCCGGCCAGATCTTCGTCGCCGGCTTTACCAATGGCCATGGCATTACGGACTGGCTCACCGGGCAGTTCTATAACCTGTTTACCACCGGAATGGTTTTGTCCGGCAATACGATTGAGAATACGTCCGCCGGCCAGGAGATCTTCGGAACCTATCTGAAACCGAACGACTGGTCGCTCTTCGCCAATTCGGTGAGCGCGTGGAACAACACGTACTACGACGCAGCCAATGCAGCCAGCTTCAGCCTGGTAAATGGAAAGAAGGTCGACCTGCCCGCATGGCAAGCCGCCGTGGCGAGCGATTGGAGCTCTACCTGGGCATCGTCTCCAGGCGCGGCCCCCGCGTCATGTTCCGCGCCCACCCCTGATTACGCCGACTTCTCCATGGGCTTGAACCGCGAGCACTACACGATGAAAGCCGGACAGGTCATCGCCTTTCTGAAGCTCTCCTCGTTCGGCTACGGTCCGGTCTCGCTGTCTGTGTCCGGCCTGCCGGGTGGGATCAGCGCGTCATTCAGCCAGAACAATATCGCCAGCGGGATTGTGAATCTGACGTTTTCGGCTGCTCCGTGGGCGGGCACGCAGACGGTGCCGGTTACGCTGTGGGGGATCAGCGGTTCGCGCGTACACAGCATGACGTTCAACCTGGCGGTTTCCGCCAACTAGGCTAGCCTGCACTCGCGTACTGGTGGTCGGGTGCGCACGAATAATCGCCCATGCAAAAAACGCTGGAGGATGAATGAACATCCTCCAGCCTCTTTCCAGCATTGAACCGGCGCTATTTGGTCCCGAGCCCATCCATCAACTGCTTGAGCGCCGTGGTGTACTGCGGGGGCAATGGCATGCGTTTGAGGTTTTCGTCACAGACCACGTGAATGGTCTCGCCCTCGGCAAGTAGCTTTCGCTGTTTTGTGTCTGGATCCTCGCGAAGGATTTGATAGGCAAACTTGAGGACCGAGCCCCGCACCAAGGCGGGCCGTGTCTCGATAAGGATTTCGTCATCGTAGCGTGCGGGGGCGCGATAACGGCAATTGGCTTCAATTACCGGCAGGATCAGCTTGTGTTCCCTCTCCATCTGGCTGTAAGCGAGGCCAAGGGAGCGAAGCAGTTCCACGCGCCCGAGTTCAAACCAAACCAGATAATTGGCGTAATACACAATGCCCATCTGGTCGGTTTCGGCATAGCGCACCCGCTGGCGCGTGATAACGGACATGGCTTTCCTAGCGAACAGTGCATCGTGAACAGTCGAAAGTAACGCTGCTGCGCAATCAGTTTTTTCTGATCACTGATCACTGAAAACTGTCTTTACGGCTTGACGTGGTTGAAAATCGGCAGTTTGGTCACGTCGTTGAACATCACAAACGCGAAGAAGACCACCAGGAGCACGAACGCGGCCTGATAGATGCGTTCCTTCACGTTGATGCTGATGTCTTGGCGCAGCACGCTCTCAATGATCAGCAGCAGGATCAGTCCGCCGTCCAGGATGGGGAACGGCAGCAAATTGAGAATCCCGAGATTGATGCTGATCGCGGCGGCAAGACCGAACTTGGGAAGATAGCCCGGCATCTTGAACGCCTGTCCGGCCATGCGCGCAATCCCGATCGGACCCGAAAGTTGCGAAACAGCCACCTTATGCGTAAACAGGCCGCGCAGTACTTCGACGATCAGGAAAGAGTTATCGCGGCAAAACGCCTTGGCGTGGCCGACGGCCTGGCCGAACGGCAATGGGTCGTGGCGGGTTGGTCCAGTGGGCGTAAAGCCGAGTTTCCAGCCGCCTTCCAGCATGGCGGGAGTGGCGACCAGAGTGAGCGGTACGCCGTTACGGCGAACGGTCAATGTGAGGGGTTTTCCCTGCCCGGCCCTCATGTAGGCGAGCAAGGTAAAGACGTCGTGAAACTCCAGCCCGTCCACTTTTTCGATCTGGTCGCCGTCGCGAAGACCGGCCCTTTGGGCGGGCGTTCCGGAAGAGACATTGTCGACGCCAATGGCCCCCAGGTTGGTCTGGGGCCAGATGCCGGAATCGGTGATGTCGAACTCGTGCCCCTTCGGTACCTGTGGGATGTGGAGGGACAGGTTGATGGACTTGCCGTCACGAATAACGGTGACGGGCAGCGTCTGGTTCACGTTGAGCGCGGACCGGTTGACGACCTGTGTCCAGTCGGGGTTTTCGACCGGGCCAAAGCGGCTGATGACGTCTCCGGTCTGGAGACCGTCCTGGGCCGCCGTGGAACCGGGCGTGACCCACTCGATGGTGGTCTGCGTGGCCTCGTGCTTGGGAACTTCGTTGATCCAGTAGTAATAGCCAACCATCAGAACAAACGCCAGGATGAAGTTGGCCACTGGGCCGGCGAGGCCGATCAACACTCGTTGCCATCGCGGGTGCGAAGTAAACGCCCCGGGATCGTCCCCGTGCTGGTCCGGATCGGTGGGACTTTCGCCGGTCATCTTTACATACCCGCCCAGGGGGAGGAGGCACACCTTGTAATCCGTGTCGCCGCGCTTGATGCCGAAGAGCCGGGGGCCAAACCCGACGGAGAATGACTCGACGCGCACTTTGAAGAGCTTGGCCACCGCAAAGTGGCCGAATTCATGAACAACGACCATCACCCCGATCAGGACGATGAACGAGATGATGTAAATTGCGATGTCTTGAGGAGTGGGCATACGTTAAAACTGATCCTTCGGGCGGTCGCTGTCTTCTACGTCTTCTAACCAACAAAGGTTCCAGCGAGCTGACGCGCCTGCCGGTCCACGGCCAATACCTCGGCTATGGTGCCCGGGTGCGCCTCCGGCGTGGAAGCGAGCACTCTTTCAATTGTATCCGGGATTCCGGTGAACGGGATGCGGCGATCAAGGAATGCCTCGACGGCCACCTCATCCGCCGCATTGAGGGCAATGCAATGTGCGCCTCCCTTTTCGGCGGCTTCGTAGGCCAGGCGGAGGCAGGGAAAGCGTTGAAAATCCGGCTCTTCAAAGTCGAGATGGCGAAGCGCAGCCAGGTCAAATGTCAGATTGGACTGGGGTCGCTCCGGGTAGGCCAGGGCGTAAAGAATAGGCAGGCGCATGTCCGTGACCGAGATTTGCGCCAGGATGGAGCCGTCGATGTACTCCACCAGCGAGTGGACCGTCGATTGCGGGTGAACCGTCACGCGTACTTGCGACGGCAGCACATTGAACAGGCGGCAGGCCTCGATGATCTCCAGGCCCTTGTTGAGCATGGTGGCCGAATCAATGGTGATGCGCCGGCCCATGACCCACGTGGGGTGCTTGAGAGCCTGCTCGGGGGTGATGGAGGCGAACTGCTGGAGCGGCGTATGGCGGAATGGTCCGCCGGAAGCCGTCAGCCAGATGAACTTCACTTCCTGGTGATGGCCGACGCGCATGCACTGATGGACCGCATTGTGCTCGCTGTCGATGGGCAGGATGGGGACATTCCGCTCGCGGGCGGCGGCGGTAAGGATTTCGCCTGCGGCCACCATGCATTCCTTGTTGGCGAGGCCGACCGGCTTGTGGGCGAGGATGGCGGCGTGCGTGGCCTCCAGGCCGGCAACGCCCACGATGGCGGAAACCACGAAATCGGCTTCAGGATGAGTGGAGCAGGCGACCGTGCCTTCCGTTCCGTAGGCAACCTCGACTCCAAAAACGCCCGCTTCGCGCAGCCGGGAGGCGAGCTTGACCGCCAGTTCCTCGGTGGCCACGGAAACGATTTTGGGGTGCCAGCGGCGGGCCTGGGCAAAGGCTTCGTCCAGGTTGCGCCCCGCCGCCAGGGCGGCGACGGAATAGCGGTCCGGGAATTGTTCGACGATGGAGAGGGTGCTCTGGCCGATGGAGCCGGTGGAACCGAGAATGGCGAGTCGTTTCAAGGCAGCTTCTAGCTCCTAGCTTAAAGATCTCTGCCCGGGTACCAAATCATCACGGAAACCAGGCGAGCAGAAGGATCCAGCATTTCGTAAACCTAAATCGCCACTCCCAGCTGGCAGCCCAGAAGCTGTTTTCAAAACCGCTGATGAATAAGCTGAGCGTACCAGAGCGCCGGGGCCGCCAGCAGGAGCGCATCCACCCTGTCGAGAATGCCTCCGTGACCGGGAAGAAGGGTACCGGAATCCTTCACTCCCGCGGAACGCTTAATTGCGGATTCGGTCAGGTCTCCGACTTGGGCCGCGATGTTGATAATTACGGCCAGGATCAGCCAGTACCACCACACCTCGTCTGCATAGGACAGGGCGACCGAGTTCCAGCGGGCCAGGTAGGAAGCGGCCTCGAGGAGCAGGCCAGCCGCCAGAAGACTTCCAATCACTGAGGCGATGGACCCTTCCCACGTCTTTTGCGGGCTCAGCCTGGGAGCCAGTTTGTGACGTCCAAACGGGCGCCCGATGTATAGAGCCGCCGTATCCCCGGCCCAAACCGTGCAAAGCAGAAAGACCAGCAAAGAGGGGCCATTATTCTGCGCACGGAGTGCCGGAAGCGAGATAAGCGTAAACCCCGTGTACAAGAGGGCGAACATGGCAACCGAAGCGTCAGGCAGGGCACGCTCGGTAGGGCTTGCAAATGTGCATACCACCAGTAACGTGAAAACCAGAATTCCCAGAATTGACGCCGTCTGATCAGGCCACTCAAACGTGGCGGCGAACAACGCAAGTATGGCAATCGTAACCGCCATGCGCGGCGGAGCTGCACCCTTCTGTCTCGCCAGGCCAAGTAACTCCCATGCGGCAAGGACGGCTACGAGGGCGGTGAAAGCGGTGAAAAGCGCCTGCCACCGCGGTTGAGCCGGCAGAAACACGAGAACCAGAACCAAGGGAATCAGAACTATAGCGGTAAGTACACGTTTCATCGATGGGTTGAGGATACAGCACGCAGCCGGGACGACAGGGGCTGTGGCGCAGACAACGAAAAGAAGGAAACGGATAGTTATGCGTCGGCGTGACGAAGGCCGTGCTCTCCCCATCCTCGCTCCGGGAGTCAGGCGCGAGGGTGGGGAACGGAAGGTAGCCGGCCCGGTTCAGCTATTTCGATTTTTTGGGCGACTGTTTCGCAATGATTTGCCCGGAGATCTTGTCGTAGGTTGCAGCGGGAATGATGCCCTTGCTTTTCAACTGCGCTTTATTGGCGTATGGGCGCCCGTCGATGATCTTTTGGGCATAAACATCGCCAATTCCGGTCAGCGCCTTCAGTTCGTCGCTGGTAGCCGAATTGATATCAACCATCTTCCCAGCGGAATTGGATGAGTTGCCCGAGGCACCCTGCGATTTGCTTGAGGCCCCGGCCCCCGCCGGTTTGCCCGTGGTCGGGGTCTGCGACGGGCTTTGCGCGATCGCCGGAAGAACGGCCAAGAACGCCGCGGCTGCGAACGCGAGAAATACATTTTTGAAGCGGGCAAATCTCATAGCCTCTCCTTTGGCTTCTTACTTAAGGATCTGATGCGCTTGGGAGAAGCTTTGGAAGGAGGTTTGTCAGAAGCGAGGGTGTCAGCTGGCTGCGATCTTCACGCGATCGGTTTCCTCGTCAGTGATGCCGACGCTGTCGCCCAGGCCCCCGAAGCGGCGTTCCCGGCGCTGGAAATCAGCAATTCCTTCCAGAAGATGGATGCCCCGGAAGTCAGGCCACAGGCGATCGGTCACGTAGATCTCCGTGTAGGCAATCTGCCAGAGGAGATAGTTGGAAATGCGCATTTCGCCGGAGGTGCGGATCAGCAGGTCGGGGTCGGGCATGTGAGCGGTATAAAGGTGGCGGTGGATGTCGGCGTCGGTGATGCGCTCCGGAGAAATGTGCTTGTGCCTGATCTCCGCGGCCAGTGCCCGAAAAGCGTCGACGATCTCCGAACGGCCGCCATAATTGAGCGCCAGAGTAAGCGTAGTGCCGGTGTTGGCCGCCGTGGTGTCGGCCGCCCACGCCATTTTGTCCTGCACTTCATGGGGCAGTTCATGGGTTCGCCCGATGTAGCGGATGCGGACATTGTTGTCCATCATGCGCTGCACGTTGTTCTCGAGGTAGATCTTCAAAAGGCGCATCAGAAAATTGACTTCGGACCGCGGCCGGCGCAGGTTGTTCTCCAGCGAGAACGCGTACAACGTGAGCCATGGAAGGCCGATGCGGGAAGCAGTTTCGGTGACAAGCTGAACGCTTTTAGCGCCTTGCTGGTGGCCGAGGAAGCGCTTAAGAGAACGGTTTCCGGCCCAGCGGCCATTGCCGTCCATAATGATAGCCACGTGTTCGGGAAGGCAATCGGTCTTCAGCGTTGCATAGACGGCACGCTCCTCCGGTGTGAGCTCGTGGATGCGCGACGTGACTGCTGAATACAAAGGACCTGCCTTGTGAATGAGGGCTGCCAATTCCGGTGTACGGCTCGCGGGCCGACGCCTGCCGATCGAGCTGCAGCGACCTAGTGCCCGCAGCCGAGTGAGGCTGCAGCCGATTCCTGTTGTCCACCCACGATTCCGGCCCGGACAAACGTCCCGCCACCCGCCATGACATGAATCAACCAGACGGGAGAACGGATCAGTATCGACCGTAGCACACCCGCGCAGGGGTAGCAATTTCATAACCGGCAAGGAAAGCGCCGCGCGTTCCCCGACCGGAACTCGTTTCGTTTAGATGCCGGATTTGGCAGAATTTTCGCACCGCGAGCGGGGCAGTACGGAATAGAATTTGCGCCATGATTTTCGGCACACACCTGCTGCTTTACAGCCGCGATCCGGAATCCGACCGGGCCTTCTTCCGCGACGTTCTCGGGTTGCCACATATTGATTCCGGCGGAGGATGGCTGATTTTTGCGCTTCCGCCTGCGGAAATGGGGGTCCATCCCGCTGAGGAGAATCTCACCCAAAGCCACGCCGGTCACGATCTGGCCACTGGGACCATCTACCTCATGTGCGACCACCTCAGCCAGACTCTGGATGAACTGACCTCCAAGGGGGTGGACCATACCGAGCTTCGCGAGGCCGAATGGGGAGTGGCAACCAGCATCCGCCTTCCGGGAGGAGCGAACCTGGGGTTATATCAGCCGAGGCATGAGGTGGCGGTGAAAACTGCTATAAGTTCCTAGCCGGGTCTCCAAGAGGGCAGAATCGGCGCCGATCGATCAAATGTCAGTGCTTCCCATGTCTCAGCATCGAGATCTGCGGGCCCGGCATTTGGGCTGGGCCAAAGCCAGCTTGCACCGCCAACGCGCGAGTAGGCCAGAAGCGAAAAGCTGCTTTTGATTGACAGCTCCCACGCACCGTCGGCGCCGAGGGGCCGGCGCGCCGCACTGCAGCGGACTACGCCGTCCGGCGCTGGCCCGTGGCCCGATCGCGAACTGCCCCGTACAACAGGGTCCTCTGCAGTGAATCCAGACGCGGCAACAGCGTGGCGATCTCGGCCAGGAACGGATCGGCCAGGATGGCCGCCACCTCCTCCTCGCGACGGCTACGCGCATCCCTGACCAGCCGTGACACGTCAACCTGCAGTGCCTCGGCCAGGCGCTCGAGGGAACCAAGCGTGGGTATCGCCTTCCCGTTCTCGATTTTGGAGATGTACGTACGGGGAACCTGCATGCGGCTGGCCAATTGGCGCTGACTCAGATGACGCGCCTTGCGAATGTCACGAACCTGGGCCGCAACATGCAGACCTGCATCCGCTGCCGAAAACGGCGCCGGCATAGCCAGGGGCTGTGGCCCAAGCATGATCGGCTCCTCGATATCGAGGGGCCTGTGACATCTTCTGCAAAGGGAATTGCTGGTCCGGTATTGCACCAGCGTGCAGTGTTCGCAGCGTACAACCTCGCGAGTCTCGACGCGAGTCTCAACACACGCAAGAGCAGTTGCCATAGGTTGTTCGCGGATCGCCAGAGCGGGGCGCCCGCGGCGCTTTTCAGCACCGGTACTAATGCTAATTTGGGCCGGATGAACCATAATTGTCAAGTACAGACTTGGGATCAACCCTAAGTCTTCCCCATAATACCCGGAAATACCCGAAAAAACACGAACCAAATGCCGCAACAGGAGATTTTTTTTGATGACAACCAGCGCGAGTGGTGATACGCGGTACGGACGCGAAGAAGCGTGGCAGCTTTTAACCGAATGGACCGCCAGCGACAGCCTCCGCAAACATGCCCTGGCGGTGGAAGCGTGCGTGGTCGCGTACGGCGAGCAGGAGGCAGCGCGACAAGGGCTCACCGGCCAAGACCGCGCGGCTTTTTTGAATCTCTATGCGACCACCGCCCTTCTGCATGACTACGACTACGAGCGCCACCCGTCGCTCGAGGAGCATCCGTTTGTGGGCATACGGGAGTTGGAGCGGCAGGGATGGCCGCAGGAACTGCGCACCGCGATCCTGGGACACGCGCAGTACTCTGGCGTGCCGCGGGTAACGCATCTCGACAAAGTCCTGTTCGCGTGCGACGAACTGGCGGGTTTTCTGACGGCCTGCGCACTGGTGAAACCGGGCAGGTCGATTACCGAGGTTGAGGTGCCGAGTGTTCGCAGGAAGATGAAGGACAAGGCGTTTGCAAAAGGCGTCCACCGGCAGGACGTGATCCAGGGCGCGGAAGAACTGGGCGTGGATCTGGACACTCATATCGGCTTCTGTATTGAGGCAATGAAGAAGCGGGCGCCAGAGCTTGGCCTGTGACGAGCCAAGTTAAGGAATGAAACCAGCGAACGAGAGACGGGCTATGACCACTCTTCGTGACGGAGTCGTCACTTTTTCGGCTGGAGCTTTTGCGCTAGGATAAGCATCACCCCGGCGCGAAAACCCGTTGCGAATCCAGGGGAGGAGATGGTCATGGCGGAGTTCCGTCACATCCTCATCAAGTCGGCCAACGGCGTCACCACCATCATTTTGAACCGGCCGGACAAACGAAACGCGCTCTGTCCGCTCCTGATCGAGGAGCTGACGCGCGCGCTAATAGACGCCGAAGCCAGCGAATGCGGAGTGGTGATTCTCACCGGCGCCGGGCCGGCCTTTTGCGCCGGGCTGGATATGGACCACCTCGCCACCATGAGGTCGCACACGCCCGAGGACGCGCGGAGCGATGCTGAAAACATGGCGCGGGTATTGCGGACGCTCTATGACTTTTCAAAGCCGGTGATCGCAGCCGTCAACGGCCACGCCATCGCGGGAGGCATGTGCTTGGCCACCATACCCGATTTCACCCTGGCAGTGCGGGAGGCGAAGTTCGGCTTCACCGAAGTGAAGGTGGGCTTTGTGCCAGCCATTGCGGCTTCTTTCCTGCTGCGGCAAGTGGGTGAGACGCGCACCCGGGAGTTGCTGCTCTCCGGCAAGATGATCAAGGCGCAGGAAGCGCTGGAGATGGGGCTCGTATCGCAACTGGTAAACGCCAACGAGCTGATGGGCACCGCGCAGGCGCTGGCCCAGTGTCTGCTCATGAACAGCCCACAGGCCATGCAGGCCGTAAAGCGGCTGCTCTCGAAACATGCGTCCCGCCGGCTCGACGATGAGCTGGAGGAAGCCATCGCGTTAAATGCCGATCAACGTTCGGCCGAGGACTTTCGGGAGGGCGTCCAGGCGTTCCTGGAAAACCGCCGCCCTGATTGGCCCAGCCTTCGGGTGAAGATTTAGAGAAAGTTTGCAGTCGTCAGCGGGTTGCCATTCTTCATCTCTACTGTTCCCTAATTCCTTTCCCTTTCGGTGTTCCCTGCCTTTTTGACCGCAGACCAACTCCAAGACCTCGGCACGAATCTCCTTCCTCATGAAGATGAGATCGCATGTAACGGCATTGCTGCTTGCAGCCGCGGTGGCTTGCGCGCCGGCTCTGGCGTGGAGCCAACAACCCTACCCCGGTCAGGAAGATCACCGGGCCAAGCAGGACATGAAGGATGCGGGTCATGAAGCAAAAGACGCGGCGCGGGACGCGGGGCGCGGCGTGAATCATGGAACCCAGAAGGCGTATCACTCCACCAAGCGCCATACGAAAAGGGCGGCGCACAGGACGAAGAACGCCACCGAGGGCGCTGTAAACGGGGCGCGAGAAGGCGCGCATCAGCCGCAGTAGCTCTGGCCCCTATGGGCACTCTCTACCCATGGCGATCTCCGCCAACGAGATCGCCGTGCAGAGCGATGGCGAGTGCTTTCCTGCTCTGAACGACAACGTAGTCTTTTTGCGTTTATCCTCGCCGAGGGCCGCACTTAGCGCAAAGGATTTTTCGCCCGCAACTCCGCGACGATCTCCTCGGCCGCGGCTCGGGCGCGGTCCTCATGGTCGGGGGGAAAGCTGATCGCACCAACCCGCGCGTGGCCCCCGCCGCCGTAACGCTCGCAGATCTGCGCCAGGTTTACCATCTTCGCCGGATCAGCCTTGGTCCATGGATTCGAACCCACCGCAACTTTCGTACGGAAGCTCGATTTCGAGAGCCCGATCGAGTAGGTCGCCTGCGGGTGCAGGTAATAGGGGATGAACTTGTTAAACCCCTCGGTGGGATGATCCGTGATGTCGAAGAAGATGGTGCCATCGCGTTCTTCACTGCGGCTGCGAATGAGCTCGAGCGCCTGCCTGTGCCGTTCCTGCAGCGGCGGAAGGAGATCGGCCACGAAAGGCTGTGACAGTACATCGTTCAAGGACATTTCGGTCAGTAGAGGGATGAGCCGCGGAATGAATGCCGGGTCCTGGGTGGACTCGATCACCATGGTCAATTTCATGGCGGGCTCAGCCATCTCCACGGCGGCCTGGGGACTTTCGTAGAGCGCGCCGTCCACGATATTGGCCCAGTGGATCAGGTCGGCTACCGGTTCGGTATCGAAGCCAAATTTGCTGGCAGCAATCTGGCCCAGAAATCCGGTGCAGGATATGTAAGCCGGGTCAAAGAATTTTCGCATTGCGCAGGCGGGGTCCTGCTGGCATGCGCGGAAGTGATCATGGTCCTGCGGAGTCAAAAAGGCGGATTGGTGGTGATCGAACCACCAGGTGATCCGGGGGGACGCGGAATACTTGAAATCCACGATGGCATTCTCGTCACCGGTGAACTGGGCTTCGTCGAACAGGGCCCCGGCCCGGTGCACCAGGCCGTGATATTCATAAGCCGCGCCCGCGGCAATACATTCACGATAAAAGCGTGTGAATAACGAGGCTGAGCAAGCTCCGTCGAAGCATTTGTCGTGGTAAAAGACGCGAACCCGCAAAACCCGCACCCCTCCCTGTGGGGACCAGAAAGCATCCCGGAACAGTTAAGGATCAAGGGCTTGGCTGATTGTGTCAAGCGGTCGGGGTCCGGGAACGGGCTTGGCGGCGGACTTCAATCCCGATTTGCAACTCCCGTCAATGCAACCGCGTACACGGCACCAGCGAGACTGTCCGGTTGCGGACAAGATGGCCGGATGCGAACAGCCGACCGCCCCGGAACAATCCTTCCTGATCCCGCGTAAGTCTCTACAGCCAAGTTCTTTGAGCACGCACCCTGCTTTGGCTGGAAACGTGCACATCTACGCGGTAAGGACTACCCTGCAACCAAGCGGAGCTCTCGTGGAGGGTTGAAGTGCAGATACTGCTTCAAGACCTGCGTTACGCGGTACGGCAGTTAAGAAAATCGCCGGGATTTACAGTGGCGGCGGTGCTGACGCTGTCCATCGGAATCGGGGCCAATACCGCAATCTTCAGCAGCATGGACGCGGTGGTCCTCCGCCCGCTGGCGGTTCCGCAGATGGATCGCGTGGTCACCGTGGCCGAACAGCAGCATAGTGGGGGCTACGAACAGGTGGCGCTGGCCAACTACCAGGACTGGGTGCGGCAAAGCCAGTCTTTTGAAGATATGGCCGTTCGCCGGAGCGCCGATATGAGCCTGACCGGAGCCGACGACGCCGCGCACATCCAGGCCGCCATAACGACCGCCAACTTTTTCACTGTGTTGAGAGCAAGTCCCATCCTGGGCCGAGTATTCGGAGACAGCGAATGCATGCCCGGGCATGACGCGGTTGCGGTGCTGAATTACGGCTTCTGGCAAAGGCGGTTCGGAGCCGATCCACGAATTCTGGGGCGAAAGGTCGAACTCGACCAGCGCGAATACACGGTTGTCGGCGTCATGCCGAAAACCCTGCAATATCCGTCCGAGGCGGACATCTTCCTGCCCCTCGCCCCGACCGCTGAACAATCGGCGGACCGTGCCCGGCACGACTACGTGGTTACCGGAAGACTGCGACCCGGAGTCACCGTGAAACAGGCGCAAGCTGAGATGCGCACCATTGCCACACATCTTGCGGCTTTGTATCCGGCGACAAACCAGGGCCGGACAATTCACGTGGAACCGCTGCTTGACGGGATCAACGGCGAATTCACTCCCCTTTATTACCGGCTGGTGATGGGAGCAACGCTGTTCGTGCTGCTGGTGGTCTGCGCGAATGTAGCGAACCTGCAGTTTGCGCGCGGCATTGCGCGCCGTCCCGAAATCGCCATGCGTACCGCCCTGGGCGCTGGACGCTTACGCTTGACGCGGCAATTGCTGACCGAAAGCATCCTGCTGGGGCTGATCGGCGCTGCGGGAGGAGTTGCCTGCGCAGCGCTATACCTGCACCTCACATTGATCGCAATGCCGGAACGCGTGGCGCGGTACATGGCGGGCTGGTCGAACATCTCGCTGAACGGCCGGGCGCTCGCCCTCTCGATTCTGCTTGCGGTGATGGCGGGAGTGGTTGCGGGATTCGCGCCCGCGCTGCAGGCCTTGCGGGTCAATCTCGTCGATCAGCTCAAGGCGGGGTCGCGCACCTCGGCGGGATCGGGGCGCAGTCGCTGGCTGAAAAACATCTTCGCCATCGCGCAGGTATCACTGGCCGTGGCCCTGGTCATCGGCGCAGCGCTCATTTCGAAGGGGATGCGCAACATGATGCACCTGGCCGATGCCTATGAGCCGGCCCGCCTCCTTACCTTCAATGTGACCCTGCCGGAAGCGCGTTACGACACGCCGCAGAAAAGGGCCGCGTGGTTCCACGACAGCTTGGTGAAATTGCGCCGGTTGCCGGGCGTAACCCATGCGGAAACGGGCAGTGCCCTGCCCTACAGCGACAGGGCATGGATGGATAACTGCACCATCGAAAACAAGCCCGTGGCTCCGGGCAAATTCCAAAGCGCGCAACATCTCTTCGTAAGCGAGGGCTATTTCAACTCTTTCCGGATCGGGATCGTGGAGGGTCGCGGATTCAATAGCAGCGACACGCTCACCTCCGTTCCCGCGGCGGTTGTCAGCCGCAAATTCGTGGAGCGCTATTTCCCCGGCGAGAACCCCGTTGGCCGCCGCATCCGCATGGGCGACAACCGTAAGACCGAACCGTGGCTGACCATTGTAGGCATTGCGGAAGACACTCACTACAGCATGTGGTTCCCCGAGATCCAGCCGGCC
Organism: Occallatibacter sp.; assembly: GCA_036502905.1. Taxonomy (GTDB): domain Bacteria; phylum Acidobacteriota; class Terriglobia; order Terriglobales; family Acidobacteriaceae; genus Telmatobacter. The sequence continues at coordinate 31,071 of DASXXV010000195.1, forward strand.
GTTTACGTGGATCTGGCGCAGTTACCGCCGTTCAACATCACCTATGCGGTTACCGCCAGCGGAAATGCGGCCTCCCTGGCGCCGGCGGCCCGCAAGGCATTGGCTGCCATCGACTCCGCGCTGCCGCTCGATGTGGTGATGCCGTATGACCAGTATCTGAATGAAATGCTGCTGGGCCTGAAGTACGTGGCGGTGATGCTGGCGGTGGATGCGGGTATCGCACTGCTGTTGTCGGCAATCGGTATCTTCGGAGTGATGGCGAACCTGGTGGGCGAGCGCACCCGGGAGATCGGAGTGCGACTGGCGGTGGGCGCGAGCCGCGAACATGTGCTCGCAATGGTGCTTCGCCGAGCCGGCGTGTTGACGGCCATCGGCCTCGGCACCGGACTGGTTATGGCGTTCGGGCTGGCGCGTGCCAGCGCATTTCTTATCCGCGGCGTGCGCCCGGATGATCCGCTGGTGTTCGGCGCCATTACGGTACTGATTTCGCTGATCGCAATGGGATCGAGTTGGATTCCAGCGCGCCGCGCCGCACGCATTGAACCCATGGTGGCCCTCCACGACGAGTAGCAAAGCGGGCTACCTTTCGTCGTGCTCGTTTTATGTTCAACAGGGTGGGCCGAACCTCCCTCGCATGACGAAGGCCGGTTTCGCGCGTAAAATCTGTTCCATAACGGGTTCATCACACATTGCAGTCCTTCTTTGAGGAGACCATGGGGCCAGACGATGCATTCCGTGCGGACGGGAGCACTGCGCCCTCCGAGAGTGATCTCAAGCTGAGCAGGCCGGAACCTGACGAGCTGAGCTGGATCTTTTTCGGCCCTCGCGGACTTCGCGCGGGATGGTCCGTTCTCGTCTTTGCAGTCCTTCTCTATTTTCTCCTCAACCTGTTCCAGGTGATTCTTTCGTTCCTGGTGCTGGATATCGCGCACCTCCATATCCTGGGCGGTACGGCGCTCAGCACCATTCTGGGTGAAGGCAATCGCGTTGCGGCGCTCGCCGCTGCGGTCCTCCTGGTGGCCGCTCTCGAGCACCGCCGTCCTGCCGATTACAATCTCGCCGGCGGCAGACGGCTCAGGGACCTTCTCAGTGGAGCAGCCATCGGCTTTGCTGCTATTTCCTTGCTGATCGGTGGCTTGATGGCGGGTGGCTGGCTGCAATTTGGCCCGGCGGGCCTTGCCGGCGTGGGGATCCTCAAGTATGCGCTGCTGTGGGGCATGGCATTCGCGCTCGTGGGCGTCTTCGAAGAAGGCGTCTTCCGCTGTTACCTGCTCGCCACCCTGGAACGGGGATTGAATTTCTGGTGGGCGCTGGCCGTCGTAGGAGCCATCTGCGTGTATCTCGTGACCGGTCCCGGGGCGCACGGTGCCGGGGGCGTCTACATCGTCGCGGGCCTGGGACTGCTTCCGTGCCTGTGGGTGTTTATTCGTAATGCGCCAGGGGGTAGCTTCTGGCAGGCAGCGTGGGCCACGTCGGCCGGCTTCGGTTTCATTCACACCTTCAACCGCGGCGAGAACTGGATGGGAATCCTGGCCGCGGCAGCGATCGGTTTCGTGTTCTGCGTGAGTGTGCGCGTCACGGGCTCGGCCTGTTGGGCGATCGGCTGCCACGCCTCCTGGGACTGGGCCGAGTCCTATTTCTACGGCACCGCCGACAGCGGCTTCTATGCGCGTGGCCACCTGCTGACCTCCATTCCCTCAGGTCCTGCGCTGTGGAGCGGGGGCGGCGCCGGCCCTGAAGGAAGCGCCCTCGTATTTCCGATCATTCTGTTACTGCAGTTTGCGCTGCTGATCATCTACGGTCGTCATAATCGCTCCACCACCCTGCCCGCCGAATAGGTTCGCGGCATGCGCCTATGGCTGAACAGGAACGCCGAGGTTTCATCGCGCGAGCAGCAGACCACGCAGATCAGGCTGGGGTTTTCTGTTGCGAATTGCCCCCCGGGGGCGCCTGCCGAGCGCGCGCCAGATGGCTCGCCGCTACGGCATTCATGCCCATGCGGCCAGTGCGGCAGATCGTGAACTGCAACCTTGCCGCGCACGTGTTCCGCTCCCAGGGTTATTCTGTTCTTCTGACCGATGGCAACGCCTGACGCTTTGGATTCGACGACGCACGAGTCTTTCGCACCGGAGAACCGGCGACGCAAAGGCCGCTGGCTCCGCGGACTCGCATGGGTGGCCGCGTGCATGGTTGTTGTGCTTGTGCTGGCGGTTGGACTCGGCCTGTGGTGGCTGCGTTCGCGTGCGATAGCCTCTCTGCCGGTGCTGGATGGCGATCTTCGCCTCGCTGGTCTTTCCGCGCCGGTCATCGTCCGCCGCGACGCACACGGCGTGCCCCACATCGAGGCCGCCAGCCAGGACGATATGTTGGTTGCGCAGGGCTATGTCACCGCCCAGGATCGCCTGTGGCAAATGGATCTCTACCGCCGCAATTCTTATGGCGAATTGGCCGAGATCCTTGGCGGCTCGCTGGTAAACCACGACATGACCCAGCGGGTGTTGGGATTTCGCAAGACCGCGCAGCGCATCTATGCCTCACTGGCCGTAGACGACCGCCGGCGAATGGACGACTATGCGCGCGGCGTCAACCTCTTCATCGATTCTGTCGATCAGCATCGGGACAAGCTGCCGCTGGAATTCCGCCTGCTGATGTACAAGCCGAAACCATGGACCGGCCAGGATTCGATGAGCGTTGGATTGATGATGATCGACACGCTCGATACGCACTGGGATGTGAAACTGGCGCGGGAAAAAATTTCGGCCAGGCTGAACAATTCCAAATGGGAGGCCGACCTGTATCCGGTCGGATCGTGGCGCGACCACCCACCCACCGGCGAAGTGATCGATCTTACCCAGCCCCGGCCTGTCCCGAAGCCAGTGAACGACGATGAGGATGACGACCGGACCCAGGCCTCAGGGGCCAAACTCCCGATTAATATGGGTTCCTGTTCGGCACGCCTGAAGTCGTGCCCTGATACGCAACCGGCGGATCGCTTTAATCGGGCAACCTTGGATGGCCTCCAGGCGGTGCTCGGATTGCCGGATTGCGAAGGCTGTGCGCCGGGATCGAACAACTGGGTGGTGGCGGGCAAGCACACCGCCAGCGGAAAGCCGCTGCTCTCCAATGACATGCATCTGGGGCTCACGGAGCCCAATATCTGGTACATGGCCGACCTGCGCGCTCCGGGATTTCATGCGGCCGGCGTCACGCTTCCCGGCATGCCGTTCGTGATCGCGGGCCATAACGAGCATGTGGCCTGGGGATTCACCGCGCTTTATGGTGACGTGCAGGACCTCTACGTCGAAAAACTCCAGGGGACCACTTATCAGGCCAACGACTCGTCATGGAAGCCGCTTGCGGTGGATCATGAAGTGATCCACGTGCGCGGCAAGCCGGATGTCGCCGTCGACGTTCGCTCGACGGAGCACGGGCCGCTGATCAACCCCGTCCTGTCGGCCATTGGTTCGCGCGAAGACCGCCCCGTGGCGCTGAAGTGGACTTTGTATGATCCAAGCCTCAACACTCTTCCCCTCTACGCCATGAACACCGCCTCGAACTGGGCGGAGTTCTCTACGGCTCTCGCCGCTTGGTGCTGGCCTACGCAAAACGTGGTCTACTCCGACGACCAGGGGCATATCGCTTATCACGCCGTAGGGCGCGTGCCCATGCGTCCGGGCGGAATTGCAGTCCGTCCAGTTCAGGACAGTCACCATGAGTGGCAGGCTTACATCCCCTTCGATGGGATGCCCGCCGCGTTCGATCCGCCTTCGGGCTTTCTGGCTACCGCCAACTCGCGCGTCACCACCGACAAATCTCCCTACCCGATCACATTGGAATGGGCCGATCCCTATCGTACCGAGCGCATTTACAAGCTGCTGCAAGGGCGCGACGGGCTGACGCCCAAAGACCTGCTCGCTGTCCAAACCGACGTTTACAGCGAAGCAGACCAGGAACTGGCGCACCGCTTTGCCTACGCCATCGATCACGCCGCGGGGCCCGACGATCGCCTGCGCAAGGCGGCCGATATCATGCGCAGCTGGGACGGCCGCCTCACCACGGATTCGGTTGCGGCTTCTCTGGTCACCCAGGCGCGGGCCGCACTTCGCACCCTGATGCTCCAGCCCAAGCTGGGCGGGTTGGCGAGCGAATACCGCTGGTCCGAATCGAACTTCGCCGAAGAAGAGATCATCATGCACGCCAGCGCCGACTGGCTTCCTCCCGGGTACAAGGACTGGGACGCGGTGCTGGCCGAAGCCGTACGCCGAGGTATGGATAAGAGTCGCGAACACCCCGCGGCTCCGCACGACATCAGCAAATGGGCCTACGGCAACTGGCATGTCATCGATATCGAGCACCCGCTGGGCAGCCTCCTGCCCCTTGTCGGCGGCATAGCGGGCACCGGGCCCCAGCCTCTCAGCGGCGACACTATCACGGTCAGGCAGGTGGGCCGCGCGTTTGGGCCCTCGCAGCGGTTCACGATGGACTGGAGCAATGTCGATGGCTCGACCGAAAACATCGTCCTGGGGGAGAGCAGCAATCCCTACAGCCCCTACTTTCGCGACCAGTGGAATGACTACTACGGGGGGACGACCTTTGCGCTGCCCTTCACGGCGTCGGCCGTGGCGGGGCAGACCCGGCACACGCTGCGCCTGATGCCATGAAAGAAAAGGCGATAGGAAACAGCGATCCGGAAGCAGGCGCGGGAGATCGAGGGGCAGAGACCGGAAACCCTGGACCGCACTGGCGAAGGTTCGCGGGGCCGGGACTGATCCTGCTATGCGCGGCCGTTGCGATACTGCCAGAGGCTTATCGCGGGCCATCGTGCGGCCATGATTTCGACTTCCATTTAGTTTCGTGGATCGACGCACTCCACAGCTGGCGGCAAGGAATCCTCTATCCCCATTGGGCGCCAACTCCGAACTTCGAAGCCGGGGAACCACGATTCATCTTTTATCCCCCGCTGACGTGGATGCTCGGTGCGCTTCTGCGCATTTTCGTCCCCTGGCGATTCGTGCCGCAGGTGATGACCTTCCTGCTGCTGGCAGCCACCGGACTGGCCACACGGGCGCTGGCCCGCCAGAGATTCAATCCCAGTGTCGCGACCCTGGCCGGCTGCGTCGCCCTGTTCTCCGGTTACTCGCTGTTCACCGCTTACGAGCGCTCCGCTTTCGCCGAAATGACGGGCGGATTCTGGGTGCCGCTCATGCTGATGCTGATCCTGCGCGACTCAGCAGCCACAGAAAAGCTCCGTGCCCCATCCTTTCCGCTTCTTTCTGCGGAAAAGGTGGGAGGCCACGAACCCCGGCCTGCCTTCGCCACGATCATTGCAGGTCTCGACCGCGCCACCCTGCTCCTGGGCCTGGTGGTCGCCGGCGCATGGCTCTCGAACGCGCCCCTTGGTGTCATGCTCAGCTACCTGCTCGCGGGCATTTCCCTCGTGCTTGCCTTCCTGGATCGATCTTGGGTCCCAATCCTGCGCGCGGCAGTCGCCGCTGTCCTTGGTCTCGGACTCTCAGCTTTCTTCTGGATTCCGGCTGCCTGGGAGCAGCACTGGGTAGCCATTCGCCAGGCGGTGGACGACCCGGGACTTCTGATCGAGAACAGTTGGCTTTTCGCCCGCCACCCCGACCCGCGCCTCGAACTGCACGACGTCGAACTGTTGCGGGTCTCGATGATCGCCGTGACCATGGTCGCGGTGGCGATCACGGGCGCGTGCGTTAGTTGGTGGCGGCGTACTCTCCCCGCTGATCGCAGGTGGTGGATGCCTCTGGCGCTAATCCCCGTGGCGGTCTTCTTCCTGCAACTGCCGGCCTCGGATTTCCTGTGGAACGCGCTCCCCAAGATGCGCTTCCTGCAGTTCCCCTGGCGATGGCTGGTGGTTCTGGAAGCGCCCATGGCCATCTTTTTCGCAGCGGCGTTATGGACTGGTGGGCGAATATGGCGCACCTTCGTTACCGCCCTGTGCTGCGCCGCGTTCGCGACGGCCACTCTCTTTTCAGTGGTGTCGCTGTTCCAGGTGTGCGACCAGGACGACGAGGTGAACGGCATCCTTCGCGACTACCATGCCGGCCTCGGTGTACAGGGCACGGACGAGTATGCTCCGCCGGGCGCGGACAACTCGCTCGTCCCCACAGGGCTGCCGTTGGCGTGCCTGGTGTCGGATCCGGGAAAGAAACTGGGCGCGGGCGATCCCGACATGACACCCGAATGGTCATCCGACCAAGGCTCATGTGACGCAGTTTACGCGCAAGCTGACGGCTTCCCGCTGCATGTGCGGCTGAACGCCGCGACCTCCCATGCCGGATACCTGGTCTTGCGCTTACGGACCTACCCGGCTTGGCGCGTCAGGGTGAATGGTCAACCCGTCCACGCGATGCCAGCGCGCGAGGATGGACTGATGGCCGTGCCCGTACCCCAGGGCCAGCTGAACCTCGCGGTCGATTGGATCACGACCCGGGACGTACTCATCGGCCGGATCGTCAGCGCCGTGGCCTTGGCGTTGACCATACCGATTGTATTGCTCGACCTTCGGCGCGGCCGCGCTCGGAAACCACGTGCTCGGTTATCATGATGGAAATGCCGGTAGATGTTAAATCTCTGATTCAGGAAGGCGCGGACCTTACCGACCGTGCGCTCGAGCAGTTGCTGCCGGGCACCGACACCGTGCCGGCATCCATTCACGGCGCCATGCGGCATTCCACATTCGCCGGCGGCAAGCGATTGCGCCCCGTACTTGCGATGCAGGCGGCGATAACCATTGCCGGCAAGCTGCCCCGCGGCATCGAGCGGCTCGGCGCCGCTATCGAGATGCTGCATACCTACTCGCTCATTCACGATGATCTTCCCGCCCTCGACAACGACGATCTTCGCCGCGGCAAGCCAACGTGTCATGTCGCGTTTGGCGAGGCCATTGCCATCCTCGCCGGAGACGCACTGCAGACCAGGGCCTACGAGGTCCTGTCCGGACTGGAATGCCCTGCCGACGCAGCGATTCAGATTATCGGCCAGATCGCCAATGCTACCGGAACGGTGGAAGGCATGATAGGCGGCCAGGTTTTGGATATTGAAAGCGAGCACCTGAGGCCCACCCCGCAACTGGTCGAGGCCATCCATCGAGCCAAGACCGGCGCCCTGATTCGTGTAAGCGTGGTAACCGGAGGGATCTACGCGGGAGCCACTCCCTCAGACGTGGCGGCGCTTGACTCGTTTGGCCGGAAGGCGGGCCTGGCCTTCCAGATCATCGACGACGTGCTGGACATGACGGTGGATTCGGCGCATCTGGGCAAAACTGCCGGCAAGGACCTGGCCACCGAAAAGGCCACCTGGCCCGCAGTTTTTGGTATAGAGCAGAGCCAGCGCGACGCCGCCGACCTGATCCAGGAAGCCTTTGCCGCCCTGGAGCCCTACGGCAACCGCGCGGAAGGACTCAAGTCGGTGGCGCGCTACCTGGTAGATCGAAAGAAATGAAAAGAACCAGGGACCAGACCAGTTCTTTAGGCGTAACAGCCTACGCCCGATTCCGAAACTGATCCTGGTCCCTGACCTTACCGGTTGAACATGGAGCGCAGTTTGTCCCGCTTGGCGGCGAGGTCCTCGATCGTGCTCTGCGCCTGGTCCAACAGCCGCTGGGCATCATCAAGATACTTCGGAAGGGTGTTCCACCATTCCCGGATGGTTTCCTGCTGATCGAGAAGGGTCAACGCCATGGCGCCGGTAGTAACCGCCAGCCCTGCCTTCTTCTTTCCGCTCAGCAGCAGAAGGGCCCCGGTCAGAAACGTGCCGCCCACCGCGATTCCTATCCAGTCAGGCTCGTTCCGATTCGATTTCATGATTTCACCCTGGGGCAGGTTCGCCGGATGAGGAAACGCTGTCACGCCCATGTACTCTCCTTTTTGATCAGTGCGCAGGAATCACGTCCCGCTGTGTCGGCTGGCAAACTCCGCCATTCGAAGTCGATGCTGCTCTTCAACAGATGCAAAATGCGCCGCGCCGGTGGTCAGTCGAGATCGAACTCACGCAACGGCTTCACGTCGGGGGCATCCTTGGCCTTGCGCAGTGCCTCGGCAAACTTCTTTTCCAGCAAATCGGCCTTGTTCTTCTCCGCGTCCACGCTCTGCCGGAAGATCGACTCCTTGCGCTCTTCCTGGTCGCGCATTGCCTTGGCAGCGGTCTCCAGATCTTCAAACATGCGCTTGCGCGGCGCGGGCGTGTGACTCACCACCAATCCCGTGGTTGCGTCAATTCTCAGCATCGCCCCGCAATCGGGGCACGCCACTTCAAATATCTTCTCGTTTGGTTCTGCCATCGCAGGAAATTGTAGGCGCTTCGGGGCCGATTGCACAGGGGCAGTCCGGCATATTTCGGGGCTTGGCATAAGTCGAAGTCGCGGTATACTTGTTTCAACTATTCCCTATCGCTGTTGGTGTTTTTTGCTCCTGCGCCGTCTCCATCAGGTCACACTCTTCGCCCCGGCACTGGCGTTGTGCGCGATTGCCTCCCTGTTGGCGGCTCAGACCGGGTTCTCGCTCCGGTGCCATCTTCAGCAACACGCCATGAAAACCCTGGTCAACCAGGCTCGTCATCGCCAGTCGGCCTGCCTGGAACTGGGTTGGCGCTGGGAAGCGGACGACCAGGAGAGCCAATACGGTCCGCTCAATAGCGCGGGCACCCACACCACCGTTGGCCCCATCTCCGGGTTCGTCATGGATGTGACCGAGGACGAATTCGGGCACGCCGAGGGCCAGTGCCACTCGGTAAACGCGTCCTACATGGAGCTATCGCCGAGATTTTGATCGGCGCCAGCATCAGAGCCTCGTCCTCCAAGGTACCGGAGAGTGGGAGATCGGAGTGCCTGCTGGCTGCTTCCGCTCCTCTTCCCGGCCGATTCCCTGTTACCTGCTCTTGAATTCGCGGAAGCGACCCATAAGCGATGCCGGTCCGGCCACGCTGAGGTGCACCAGGTTGCCCTCGTAGGACCGATTGCGAATGACCATGCCGGCCTCGATGGCGGCCAGCGCAGCGCCCTCTTTTTGAGGAATGTCGAGTTCGGCCTCGATCAACGGATCGGAGTAAAGGACCTCATCGATGGCACCGAGCAGGGCGTGGATTCCCTCGCCCGTGCGCGCCGAGACCAGTACTTCCCGTGCGGAAGCCGAACGGCCCCGGGAAGCGATCCCTTCGCACTCCCGGGATTCAAGCAGGTCGATCTTGTTAAGAACTTCGACGCAGGGCTTGGAAAGCGCATTCAGCTCGCCCAGGACTTTCTCCACCTGCGACTTCTGCTCGTCCCCGTAGCTGGAAGCGGCGTCGCGCACGTGCAGCAGCACTTCGGCCTGCTCCACTTCTTCCAGCGTGGCTCGAAAGCTGGTTACCAGGTTATGGGGCAGGTTGCGGATGAATCCCACCGTGTCGGACAAAAGGACTTTGCGGCGGCTGGGGAGTTCGATGGCGCGCAGCTTGGGATCGAGAGTGGCAAACATCTGCGCCGACTCGAATACCTGGGCGCCGGTGATGCGATTGAAAAGCGTACTCTTGCCCGCATTGGTGTAGCCGACCAGGGCCACCGTGGGCACAGGCACGGATTCGCGCCGCTGGCGTTGCTGGCGGCGGACACGGCGGACCGCGTCGAGATCGAGCTTGAGTTGGTCGATGCGCCGCTGGATGCGGCGGCGGTCAGTTTCGAGCTGGGTTTCGCCGGGGCCCCGGGTGCCTATGCCGCCGCCTAGTTGCGACATCGCTTTGCCTCGTCCTGTAAGGCGGGGAAGCATGTATTCGAGTTGCGCCAGTTCCACCTGGAGTTGTCCTTCGCGGGTTCGAGCATGGCGGGCGAAGATGTCGAGGATGAGCTGGGTACGATCGAGCACGCGGCAGGGGAGCGCGGCGTGAAGGTTGCGCAACTGGGTGGGCGAGAGATCGTGATCGACGAGAACCAGGTCGGCCTGAGTGGAGGCCGCTATGGCGGAGATCTCTTCGACCTTGCCGGCGCCGATCAAAGTGGCGGGATCGGGGCGGGGACGGCGTTGGATGAGCTCGGCGGCGATCTCGGCGCCCGCGCTGGAGACCAGCTCGCGAAACTCCGCCAGGGACTCCTGGGCATCGAGGCCCGGGGATGCCGGCAGCTGAACAGGGGTGGGGAGCGCTTCCGGGGGCTCGACGAGAGGGTCGGCAGCGGCGGAATGGCGTTTTTTCAGACGCACCGCCGCCCGCGCGCCCTCCAGAGCAACCCGGTTGGTACGCGAGCGGACAGTGAAATCCACTCCGACAAGAATGGCGCGCTCCGCTGATTTCTCGCCAGGCGCGCGGGTCCTGCCAGTCTCAACTTCCAATCGGAACCGCTCCTCGCGGGCTCTCGCCTGATCCGGTAGCCGGTGTGTTCACCGGGGACGGACCAAGGCCTGTATGCACAGCCGCCGGACGATGTTCCGCGTGGAGAACGCTCCGGTTGCTGACCACGGTAGAAATGGCGTGTTTGAAGATCAACTGCTCCTGGCTGTTGTTTTCAAGGAGCACGGAATACTTGTCGAAGGACCGGATCTTGCCGGTGAGCTTTACGCCGCTGACCAGGTAAATCGTGATTGGGGTCTTGTCCTTGCGAACCGTATTCAGGAAGGTGTCCTGAATATTCTGTGCCGGCTTGTTTTCCATTGCCGATCTCCTACTTTCCTCAACGGTTAGATGCGTTTCGAACGTTAAATCGTGGGTAGAAACAAAACCGCGAGAGCGGCGCCGGAAAACCCGGGACCGCCAATTCCCGCAATGTGACAACAATATAGCGGATCACGACGGTTTTCAACTAGGGCCGCCAGGTGTCCTGAAGCGGGCAGGTTCAGGATTGGCGGATCCCCATTCGCCCCTTCTCATCCCACTGATAACATCGACACGTGAACTTTCCTTTAAGGGAGCCAGCGGCAGCTGGGCTGCAGCCCGTTCCGATGCTGGATCTCGAACGGCAGTATGAACACTTGCGCGGGGAAATTCTGGAGGCTTTAGCCGGGGTTCTGGATTCACGCCAGTTCATTCTCGGCGGGGCGGTCGCGGAGTTTGAGAAAGCGGCCGCGGCCGATCTGGACGTGGCCCATGCGGTGGGATGTTCGTCCGGAACCGACGCCCTGTGGCTGGCGTTGGCTGCGGCCGCTATATCACCCCGGAGACAAGGACCTGGGCTGGCCGTCATTACTACACCGTTCAGCTTCTTCGCCTCCGTCAGCGCCATCCTGCGAGCCGGCGCAACGGCGGTTCTAGCCGACATTGACCCTGCCACATTCAATCTGGATCCCGCGGCCGTGGAAACCGTCCTGGACGGGCCCCGCGGCAGAGAGGTTCGCGCCATCCTGCCCGTGCACCTTTACGGCCAGCCGGTAAATTGGGATTCATTTTCTCGTTTTGGACGAGAGCATGGTTTGGCCCTCGTTGAAGATGCTGCGCAGGCCTGGGGCGCGGAGTGGCATGGGAAAAAAGCCGGAGGGCTGGGAGATGCGGCGGCCTTCAGCTTCTACCCCACCAAGAACCTCAGCGCCGCGGGTGACGCAGGCATGGTCACGACCAACTCCGACGAGATCGCCGAGCGGCTGCGCATGCTTCGCCAGCACGGGATGCGGCGCCGTTACTACCACGACGAAATCGGCTGGAACGCCCGCATGGACGGTTTCCAGGGCGCCGTCCTTGGCGTGAAGCTGAAATACATTGGCGAATGGAACCGCAAGCGGCGCACAGTGGCGGAGAGGTACGACCGCCTGTTTCGGGCGGCAGGGTTGGCGGACCCGGGCCCCTACCCCGCGAAAGGCGTCGTCTTACCTGGTGAGGCTGAAGGGACCACCCACGTCTGGCACCAATATGTCATTCGCTGCGGTCGCCGCGACGCCCTGCGGGAATTCCTTGCCGGCCGCAGGATTGCAACGGAGATCTACTATCCTTTGCCGCTGCACATGCAGGATGCGCTGAACAGTTTGGGATACCGGGAAGGTGATTTCCCTGAAGCGGAGCGAGCCGCGCGCGAAGTGCTGGCCCTGCCCATTTTCCCTGAGTTGCGCGAGGATGAGCAGCAGACGGTAGTGGCTGCCGTTGCGGAGTTCCTGACCTAGGCGGGAAGAATGGAACGACAGAGCATCAACTCCGGTGTAGTGCTGTCCAGCGGCGGGCACTGCTTATGTAGTGGATTCCGTCTGGCTCCAACGCCAAGGAATGCAATACGCCTTGCGCTGACCTCCCGGACCCTGATCTCTGGGTGCCTGCTTTAGAATCATCGCAACATGAAGTGTCCGTACTGCGGCTTTGGGCAAGACCGGGTGGTGGACTCCCGCGAAAGCAAGGAAGCCGACGCCATCCGGCGGCGGCGGGAGTGTGAACGCTGCAATCGCCGCTTCACCACGTACGAACGCATCGATGAAATCCCCTACATGGTGGTGAAAAAGGACGGACGCCGGGAACGCTTCGATCGCCAGAAGATCCTGAGCGGCCTGTTGCGCGCCTGTGAAAAACGCCCGGTCCCTTCCAAGAAGCTGGAAGCCATCGTCGACGCCACCGAAGCATTCCTCATCGACGCCCCGGACCGCGAGCGGTCCACCCGAGAGATCGGCGAATTGATCATGAGTCATCTCAAGGGTATCGATACGGTGGCATACATTCGTTTCGCTTCGGTCTACCGCGACTTCAAAGATGTGAGGGAATTCAAAGAGGAGTTGGAAGGGCTGCTCGAAGGACATCGAAAAGCTTCCAGTTCCTAAGGTTATAGTTCTGCTTTTAGTCCGGTGCCCTACCTTTGCAACGTCTTTTGTACGTATGCCGCGAAACCACAACCATCGACCGGCCATCGGTGGTTTCATCTCAAACGGTTGCACGAAACCAGCCTGAAGCTTGAAGCTAGTGGCTGGCAGCCAAAAACATGACAGACACGAAAACACATAGAGTCACATTGATTCCCGGCGATGGCATCGGCCCGGAAGTTACGCAGGCAGTCGTCCGCATTCTCGAGGCAACCGGCATCGCGTGGGAATGGGAACGCTACTCCGCCGGCGCCGAGGCATTTGAGATCTTCGGCGAGTACATCCCCACCGCTCTTTATGAATCCATCGAGCGCAACAAGATCGCGCTTAAAGGGCCGGTCACGACTCCCATCGGTGGCGGGTTCAAAAGCATCAACGTTACCCTGAGGAAGAAATTCGACCTGTTCGCGAACTTCCGGCCCATCAAGAATCTGCCTGGCCTGGAATCGAAATGGCCCGGCGTGGACTTGATCATCGTGCGCGAAAACACCGAAGGCGAGTACGTGGGACTGGAGCACGAGGTGGTGCCCGGCGTAGTCGAGAGCATCAAGGTAATCACCGAAAAAGGATCCACGCGCATCGCCAAGTTCGCCTTCGAATACGCGCGCAAACACGCGCGCAAAAAGATCCACTCCATCCACAAGGCCAACATCATGAAGCTCTCCGACGGACTCTTCCTCCGCTGCGCGCGCAAAGTGGCGGAAGGATTTCCCGACATCGTTTACGGCGAGCACATCATCGACAATACCTGCATGCAACTGGTGATGAACCCCTACCAGTACGACACCCTGCTCCTCGAGAATCTCTACGGCGACATCGTGAGCGACCTGTGTGCCGCTTTTGTGGGCGGACTTGGCCTGGTGCCGGGCGCCAACCTGGGAGTGGACTGCGCCATCTTCGAGGCGGTGCACGGCTCCGCGCCCGACATCGCAGGCAAGGACATCGCCAATCCCACCGCGCTGCTGCAATCGTCCATCCTTATGCTTCGCTATCTGGATGAGGAAGCCGCCGCCGACCGGGTGCAGAGGGCCCTCGAAGCCGTGTATTCCGCGCGCAAAACCTTGACGCGGGACGTGGGCGGCACCGCCGGAACCATGCAGTTTGCTGACGCGGTACTGGCAGAGATGGAAGCCAGTCGATAGTCCTCGACGCGGAGAGGTGCCGGCACGTTATCCTTAAAGCGTTTGGGCCCCTAAGTCGATTGATCCATTGCAATTTGCCGGTTGCAATGGCCGTGCTCTGGTGAAAGAATCGAGATCGAGCGCCCCCGAAGCCCAGGCAGGACCAGGAATGCAGCGTCCGAACGCAGCATCGTGTTTGCTCCTTGCTCTCCTCACCGGAGGAGCGGTGTGCCCTGCTGCGGGAAAGTTGAAGGTGCAGGTCGTGCAGACCCACACCGGGGTGAAACTGGTGGGCGGACACGAGTTGGCGAGCGACTCCGATCCGGCCTGGTCGCAATGTACCGGAAGTTCCGGCACGTATTCACGGGAGTTCGGGTACTACTGCGGCGATTCCCGCCTGTCACCTCCACCGGATATCGAGAGCCGCCGAGTGGACGCCCTCTTCTACGACATTCAGGTCATCATGCCCGACGCGGCACAGGTGGTGTTTCACTGCTCGACGATTCTGAATACGGATTGCCAGGGATTTCCCGATTACCCAGAGAATACGTCCGTGGTTTGCAGCGACTTCGCGTTTGGGGGTAAGGCTTACAAGGACTGCGTGGCGCGCGGGTCTTCGGCGGGAGGAATCGGCATCTACAAAGCAGCGTTGCACGGCGACCGGGTAACGATCTTCGGATCGCACTGGCGGCGCAATTACCTGCAATACGGAACCTGGCATTTCGACCGACAGAATCCACGCGATCTGAAGCAGGCCCCTACGCTGGCTACGCAGGACCCGAAGCCGTCCACCCCACCGGACCCCCAGGGTCCCAAGCCTGCAGCGCCGCAGGATCTGCAGGATCCCAAGCCTGCCGCCCCGCAGGATCCGCAGGATCCCAAGCCTGCCACCCCGCAGGAATCCCCGGAAACCAAACCTGCTGCGGCTCCCGAAGAAAAGCCTGCAACGGACAGTACGGCCGATGCGAATGCCGCGAATGCGGCCGATGCCAAGGTGCCCAATCCTGCGGCAGTGGCGACATCGGCCACTATCGCTACCGACCACGTGATCGACCCCCATGTTATCGAACAGGCAAAAGCCGGTGACCCCGCCGCAGAGTACACGCTTGGTTATGACTACTACCTGGGGCGCGGCGTTCCGCTTGACTACGTACAGGCAGCAATCTGGTGGAGGAAGGCGGCGGACCAGGGTTACCCCGAGGCCCAGAACAACCTGGGCGTGCTTTACAACAGCGGCAAAGGCGTTCCCCAGAGCTATGCCGAGGCGTACTTCTGGCAGAACCTTGCGGCGGCGCGCGCCAATGTTCCCCTGCAGGCGCAGTTCGCCAAAAACCGCGATGAGTCGGGATCGAGGTTATGGCTCCTGTCGCGCCTGAAAGTTCAACAACGGGCTGCCAAATGGGCTGAGGACCATCCCGTTCCGCCGCGTAGCCATGAGCCTGCGGATGCCAAACGCGGCGAGTACCCATAAACGAACCCGTCACCCGCGCCATCGGGCAAAAGACTCCAGAGATCCTGCGGGCACCCGGATGCAATTCCTCCTGCTTCAGATCGGCCGGGGATTGGTGAGCCGCGCATTGGTCACATTGTTGGGGTGGTCGGTGAACGACTTGCCTGCCGCATAGGCGAACTTCTGATAATGGGATCCCATTTTCCGGATGGCGTCCTGTGACCCGTCATCCCACGTTACACGCGCCTCCCCATGGATGTATTCCCAGCGGCCCCGAACATTTCCGATCGAGCGCCAAGCTTCGCCGTCTTCCTTGAGATCGATGAAGAAGTTGCTTCCGTTTCCATCGCCACACTCCCATCGGCCAACGTAGTGTCCACGGGGCGGCAACTGCGCACCACCGGGAACTGCCTCATCGGAGATATGCGCCGACGTGGGAAATTCAACCCGTTCAATCTCAGAAAGGTTGAACGTTTGCCGATGACCGTCTTTGAAGACGATCACGATGGTACCCGAGTTGCCCTGAGCGGAAGCGGCTGCCGCATTTCCGCCAGAAACGGCCAGAAGAAAAATCGCACTGGCACTCAACCCGGCAATGCCACTGAACTTGCGCATGAGTATCTCCCTTACGAACCGCGGCAGGACGATGTCCACGTTATTCTCTTGTACGTACCCCCGCATCGCCCAGTTCCCACCAGTCCTGGTCAATCCCATGGCGCCTCTGGTCGAACACTCCTCTGGTCCCTCGTCCCCTGCCGCTCCTGTACACTGGAATGTTTACTGCCATGCAAAGCAAATACCCCATCGGCATCCTGGGCGCGACCGGCATGGTCGGCCAGCGGTTCATTCAGTTACTCGAAAACCATCCATGGTTCGAGGTCGCGTGGCTGGCGGCCAGCGACCGCTCCAGCGGCAAGAAGTATAGTGAAGCCGCCAAGTGGCGGCTGGACACTTCCCTTCCCGAGCGCATAGCCCGCATGACCGTTTCTCCGGCTGAACCGAGAGGCGCGCCCAAGATCATCTTCGCCGCGCTAGACGCCGACATTGCTCGCGAGATGGAACCGAAA
This sequence comes from Occallatibacter sp., assembly GCA_036502905.1. Taxonomy (GTDB): domain Bacteria; phylum Acidobacteriota; class Terriglobia; order Terriglobales; family Acidobacteriaceae; genus Telmatobacter. The sequence continues at coordinate 47,470 of DASXXV010000195.1, forward strand.
TTTGCCGCGGCCGGCTGCGCGGTGGTCTCGAATTCGAGCGCCTTCCGCATGCACCCAAACGTTCCCCTGGTCATACCGGAAGTGAATGCCGACCACCTGCACCTCATCGAGGAGCAGCCCTGGCGCAAGGAGTCGGGCGGATACATGGTCACCAATCCGAATTGTTCTGCGATCGGCCTGGTTCTTGCCCTCAAGCCCATCCAGGAGCACTTCGGCATCGAGCAGATCTTCGTGACCACCATGCAGGCCGTCTCCGGCGCCGGATACCCGGGTGTGCCGTCCATGGACATCCTGGGTAACGTGATTCCCTACATCAAAAGCGAAGAGGAAAAGATGGAAGCAGAAACACTGAAGCTCCTGGGTCGCTTTGAGGGTCACGAGGTCAGGCCGCTGGCGGCGAGAATGAGCGCGCATTGCAATCGCGTTGCGGTTGAGGACGGGCACACCGAGAGCGTGTCGATCAAGCTTGGCAGCAAGCTGGGCCGGCCGGCCACACGCGAGGACATTCTTGAGGCCTGGGCGGAGTTCAAGCCGTTGGGTGATCGGCATCTGCCCATGGCGCCAGAGCAGCCGGTAGAATGGGCGCCCCAGGACGACCGTCCCCAGCCGCGGCTCGATCGCCATCGCGGCAAGGGCATGGGCGTAACCGTCGGACGCCTCCGGCCATGCGGGCTGCTGGACTGGAAATTCACGGTCATATCGCACAACACGATTCGCGGCGCCGCCGGCGCGGCCATCCTGAATGCGGAATTGCTGGCCAGCCTGGGCAAGCTGGAGCCGGTGGCAGAGACGGTCACAAAGGCGTAACCCGCTCAGTGGTAAGAGCTCTCGTTGATTCAGAGCATTTTCGGCACGGCTAAAGCCGTGTCCAGTTAAAATGTGCAGTCGGGGCGGCGCTCCAGCGCTGAAGGAAAGAAGCGGGTCTTTATCCCTTATGGAAGTCAGCTAAAGCACTTCCTTAGCCGGTGAGAAATTCGCATGAGCTTAGTGGTGATGAAATTCGGGGGCACGTCGGTGGAGAATCCCGCGGCCATCGAGCGGACGGCATCGATCGTGGCCGGGCGCGTGTCCATGGGCAAACATCCGGTGGTTGTTGTCAGTGCGATGGCCAAGGTCACCGACCAGTTGCTGCGCACCGCAGCAGCAGCGTCGCAGGGGGACCGCACCGGAGCACTGGCCATCAGCTCACGCTTGCGTGCGCGCCACCGCGACACCGCCGCAGCTCTCGTTAAGAGTCCCAAGGAATCCGCGGCGCTGGTGAACTGGATCGATCAGAAGTTCGATCAGCTCGACGAGGTTCTGCGCGGGTTAGCGGCAATTCTGGAACTGACGCCGCGCATTTCCGACCTGATCGTCAGCTACGGCGAACGGTTGTCGAGCCGCATGATCGCGGCGGCGTTCTGCGAGCGCGGGCTGGCAGCCGTGCACGTAGACGCGCGCGAAGTGGTGCTTACCGACTCGCAATTCCAGAAGGCAATCCCCATCGATTCGGCGATCGAGAAGCGAGCCCACGAGAAGGTGCTGCCACTGGTCGATGAAGGCAAGGTCCCGGTGATGGGCGGATTCATCGCATCGAACGAAGCCGGCATTACCACCACGCTGGGGCGCGGCGGTTCCGACTTTACCGCCGCGCTGATCGGCGGCGCGCTGGTGGCCGACGCGATCGAGATCTGGACCGACGTGGACGGCATTATGACCTCCGACCCTCGCGTATGTCCCGATGCGCTGCGGGTCAAAGTCATCAGCTTTGAAGAGGCGGCGGAGTTGGCCTACTTCGGAGCCAAGGTCCTGCACCCCGCCACTATCCTTCCGGCAGTGAAGAAGAACATCCCGGTGCTGGTGCTCAACAGCAAGAACCCCGGCAACGAAGGCACCCGCATCATCTCGCTCGCGCCGCACTGTAAAAGCCCCTTCAAGTCGATCGCGGTCAAGAAGAAGCTCAGCATCATTGACGTAGTCGCGAGCCGCATGCTGATGACGCATGGTTATCTCAAGGCCATTTTCGATATTTTCGATAAGCATCAGACGGCAGTCGACATGGTTTCCACCAGCGAGGTTTCGGTGTCGCTCACCGTCGACTCGAACGAGAAGCTGCCGCTGATCGCCGCCGACCTGAGCAAACTGGCCGACGTGAAATACGAAGGCAAAAAGGCGCTGGTGTGCATGGTGGGCGAGGATATCCGCGGGCGCAACGGCATGGCCGCACAGGTCTTCAGCGCCATCCGGCATATCAATGTTCGGATGATCTCCCAGGGCGCAAGCGAAATCAACATGAGCTTCATGATCGATGAGGACGATGCCGACGAAGCGGTGCGCTCGCTGCACGCCGCATTTTTCCAGAACCCTGATCCGGACGTCTTCGATGTGGAAGCGAGAAAGCAGCTTACGGTGAACAGCGCACAATGAACAGAGACGCCCTGTCCATCGGAAATTTCGCTGTTACTCCGTACGTTCCGGTCCACTGATCACTGACCAGTATTCACCGTTCAGCAGGAGCTAAAGAATGCTGTTTCTTGTCCTCGGAATGGGAAAGACCGGATCTCTGGTGGCGGAAGTAGCGCGCGAGCGTGGTCACGGCGTGCGGGCCATGGACGTCAATGAGAATTCCGGCGCGGCCGCCCTGACGCCGCCCACGCTGGCGGGGGTCGACGCCGTGATTGACTTCACCAATCCCGAGGCCGCGGTGGAGAACATGCGCGCCGTGCTGGCAGTCGGCTGCCGAATCGTAGTGGGCACGACCGGATGGTATGCGCACCTGGATGCGATGAAGGCCATAGCCCAGCGCCGTGATGGTTCCCTGCTCTACGGAACGAATTTCTCCATCGGCGTGCAGAAGCTGTTCCGGCTCACCGCCGAAGTGGCAAAGCTGGACGGCTATAAGTTCTCCGTCGCGGAGACGCACCACACAACCAAGCTCGATGCGCCTTCAGGCACAGCGATCACGCTGAAAGAAATTATCCAGGCCGCCAGGCCGGGCGCGGAAATCGAAATCACCTCGCAACGGGTCGGCGATGCCAAGGGCGAGCACGTGGTAACAGCGGTCAGCGATTGCGATTTGATCGAGCTCCGCCACGACGCGTACAGCCGCCGGGGCTTTGCGGTGGGCGCGGTGCGCGCAGCCGAGTGGGTTGCCCATCAACCCCCGGGCGTCTGGGACTTCCGCGAAATTTTCGACCAGCTATAGCCGATGCTCCTGCGCCCCGCAGTGCCCGCCGACTTAACGCAGATCGTAGCGCTCGAGCGCCTGCCCGAGTCGCGCCGGTATGTGGGCCAATGGCCGGAAGACCAGCACGCCGGGGCCTTGGCGGGCAGCAATGCACGTTACTACGTCCACGAGGACGCACATGGTCAGATTCAGGCCTACATCATCCTGCTGGGGTTCGAAGAGGGCCCGTTTGCGATCGAGTTCAAACGATTTGTCGTCGCTCAAACCGGGCGCGGCCTGGGCCGTCGTCTTTTGGCCGAAATCCTGCGCCTGGTCTTTGATGAAATCGGCGCCCACCGCTTCTACCTTGATGTTGTAGAAGACAACAGCCGCGCACGCCACCTGTATAAGAGCTTCGGTTTCATCGAAGAAGGTGTGATGCGCGAAGCCACACAGCGCGATGGCAAGTGGCTCTCCCTGGTTCTGATGTCTTTGCTCGATCACGAATACCGGGCCAGGGTCCGACTGGCGCGCTCGAAAGAATAGATCATAAAATCTCCGTGGCCAGCAGGTCGGTCATGGTTTCCCGGCGCCGGATAAGCCGCGCCTGGCCGCCTTCGATCAGCACCTCCGCCGCTTTTGGCCGCGAATTGTAGTTCGAGCTCTGGGCCATGCCGTAGGCGCCGGCATCCAGAAGCGCGACCAAGTCCCCCGGCGCAACCGGCGCTAGCTTGCGATCGCGGGCGAAGAAGTCTCCGGTCTCGCAGACCGGCCCCACGACGTCGACGATTTTTGCGCGGCCGGGGCGCAGCTTGACCGGCAGTATCTCGTGATACGCCTGGTAGAGAGCGGGCCGGATGAGATCATTCATGGCGGCGTCCGTGATCACGAACGTTTTGCGCCCGTTCTGCTTGACGTTGAGCACGCGCGCCACCAGGGCCCCGGCCTGCGCAACCAGAAAGCGACCGGGCTCGAGCAGCAGCTGCCCTTCGAAACCATCGAGAGCCGCACTGATCGCAGCGGCATAAGCGCGAACATGCCCGGCGGGATCGAATTTGCCGCCGTGGTAATCGATTCCCAGGCCGCCGCCGGCATCAACGCACTTCAACTCCATCCCCTCGCGCGCCAGCTGCCTGATAAGTTTGTTCAGTCGCTCCAGTGCCGCGCCAAATGGATCAGCGGAGCGAATCTGCGAACCGATGTGCACACTGACGCCGTGGGCCTCAATCCACTTATTCCCTTTCACACCGCGGTAAATGGCCAGCGCGCGGCGAATGTCGATGCCGAACTTATGCTCACGCAAGCCCGTTGAGATATAGGGGTGCGTTTCGGCAAAAACGTCCGGATTCACACGCAGTGCAAACCGCGTCTTGCGTTTCAGCTTTCGGGCTCGCGCGGCGAGCAATTCAAGTTCCGCCTCGCTTTCCACGTTGAACTCAAGGATGCCGGCCTGGAGCGCCAGATCGATCTCGGCCGCGGTTTTCCCCACGCCGGAGAACACCACTCGGCCGACGGCTTCCGGCGCCGCAGCAATCACGCGCTCCAGTTCTCCACCCGACACGATGTCGAACCCGGCTCCCCGGTGCGCAAGTATTTTGAGAATGGCCAAAGCGGAGTTGGCTTTGACCGCGTAGCACACCAGGTGGTCGCGCCCCGCGAGCGCTTGCTGAAACATTTGCAGACGTTCGACGATCTGGTCGGCGGAATAGACGTACAACGGTGTGCCAAAGCGGCACGCAAGATCTTCGAGGGATACGGAACCGCACGCCAGGGCGGCTCCCGGATGGGGATAAACAAACGGACGGGGCGATGGGAAACGCGCAGGAGTCAAGAGCAATATCCAGGAATGAATTCGCTGTTTTGAGGCTACAGCATCCGGGGTCCTGTCTTTTTGTAGTCTGAGAGATCACGACGCTCGACTCGCGATGTTCCCGTCCGTGCGCGAACAGTAAGATCAAGCTCCGAATTGCCGGAGCCACGCGCCCAACAGATCGGCGACGCGCTCGGGCTGCTCGTAGGCGGCAAAGTGACCCGCATCCGGGACCAGGTGGAACTGGCACCCGCCCGGAGCCAGGCGAAAGGCCTCCATATCGGCAGCGGCAATGGCGGTGTCCTCCCCGCCGGCGATCGCCAGCACCGGCCTTTCGATCGCCGTCACTGTCGGTATCGAGTCGGGGCGAGTGGCCAGCCCCGCTTGCACCGCGATAAAGGCACTTATCGTGAGCGACATACGCGCGCGACACTCGGAGACGATTTGCGGCCGGCGCTGCCGCGAGCTTTCGCCAACCAGCAGCTTCGCCATTCCATCAAACAGGGCCGACACTCCCGATTCACGGGCTATGGCGATATTGGCGGCGCGCTTGATGAGCGCAGGCTCGGCGTCCGGCTGAGGCTTCGAGCAGATAAAGGCAAGTCCGCGCATGCGTTCCCCTGCCTGTCGCCAGAGCTCCAGAAGCACGTATCCCCCGATGGAGCACCCGACAAACACTGCTTCGGATATGGCAAGTTCGTCGAGCAGCGCCAGCACATCCGCGGCGAGTTGCCGCATGGTCAGAACCGGCGCATCCGGCACCTGTTCGAACAAACCCATGGGCAATTGCCCGCCGAGCTCGGAGTCTCCGTGGCCCCGCAGGTCAGGCACGATGGCGCAAAGGCTCTCACAACCGGGACGGCGGCGAACCTCCTCCACAAGGGGATGCCAATAAAAATGATCAAGGGGAGTGGGATGCAGGAAGACCACCGGCATCCCCGCCCCCGTCTCGAAAAAGCTAAGTTTCGCTCCGCCGGACTCGTAGCTTCTGCTCATTCCGTGAGGCTGCTCATTCCGTGAGGCTGCTCATACCCGAGGCTGCTCATTACCTGAGGCTGTTCAAACCTGCGCCGCTCATACCTGGTTAGGAGGATACACTCCGGGCACTGTGTAGGGCTCCTCGGGAATGCCGATCCAGCATGCCAGGTAGGCCACCGCCACGAGGCCGCCGGAGAAGAAGAATCCCACCACGGCGAGGACCCGGACCAAGGCCAGATCCCAGCCGTAGGCCTGGGCCAGGCCTATGCAAACGCCGGCGATCTGGCGGCCGAAGTGAGGGCGTACAAGCGGCCTGCTCGCCGGTGGCTGCATAGTGACCACCGTGCCGCAGTTCGAGCAGAAGCGTGCCGTTGACGGCAATCCGGCGCCGCAGCGATGACAAAAGACGGGCATGACGAGCCTCCCATTTCCCTCGAGCGATGACTCCCGCCGACCGATACCCCCGCGCGGATCTGTCGCGGGAACCCCGGCGGCGGAAACCGTCCGCATTCATCGTACACATACGCAGCCCGCGGGGCGACGGTTCCGTTTGATCATCCTGTGCGCGCCAGAACTGCCTGGGCCCAATCGCTCGCGCGGCAGCAAGGCCCGGCTACACTTAAAGCGCGGAGGTCACCGGGCTCTGAACGCGCCACCACAGATGGATGAGAGTCCTTTCGGGGAGGCGCCCGAAGAAACCGCGACGGTTATCGCAGCCCTGCGGGAGGAAAGAACCAATGACTTCCCGCGCGCGGTTCGCGCCCTCGGCAATCGCAACTTCCGCCTTTTCTGGACGGGAAACTTCCTCTCCAATGTCGGCACCTGGATGCAGAACGTGGCCCAGGGCTGGCTGGTGCTCACCCTGACCAACTCGTCATTCTGGCTGGGTGTCGTAGGGTTTGCAGGCTCCGTTCCGTTTTTGATCTTCACCCTTTTTGGAGGCGTGGTTGCCGATCGGGTGAACAAGCGCCGCCTCCTCTTGATCACCCAGGCGGCGATGATGGTGCTGGCATTTCTGCTCGCGGGGCTGACGTACTTCAAGATGATCGGCGTGTGGGGAGTGGCGGCCATCGCTTTTGCCAATGGTATAGCCCTGGCCATGAACGCGCCCAGTTACCAGGCGCTGGTTCCAAAATTGGTGGAGCGCGAAGACCTGACCAACGCGATTGCACTCAACTCGGCGCAGTTCAACATGTCGCGCATTCTTGGACCGACGCTGGGCGGCTACGCCATGCTGCTGTTCGGGGTGGCAGGCAATTTCTTTCTGAACGGGCTGAGCTTCGTTGCGGTGCTGTGGGCGCTGATGAGGCTGCGATATCCCCAGGAGAGACTCTCCCGCCACGAGAGCGTCCTGCGCAGCCTCCGCAGCGGGTTTGTATACCTCAATCGCCATCCGCAGATGCGCGTGTTGATGTGGATGACAGCGGTGGTGAGCTTTCTCGCCATGCCGTTTATCACGTTTATTCCCTACTTCGCCAAGATCCAACTGAATGCCGGCGAAAGCGGGCTCGGATGGCTACTGGCCTGCTCCGGCACTGGGTCTGTTCTGGGCGCAGTCACCATTGCGGTAATGGGCAACATCCGGCGGCGCGGCCCCGTACTCACCGTGGCAGGAGTGGTGTTCTTCGTCGCGATCATGGCCTTCAGCGAGTCGAATCGATTCGCGCTCTCCGAATTTCTTGCCGTCTTCGAAGGATTCAGCGGAATCCTGATGATCTCCTGTTTCAATATTTCGCTGCAGCACCTTTCGAGCGATGAGATGCGCGGGCGGATCATGAGCATTTATGCCACCAGCTTCCTCGGCCTGCCGCCGCTCGGTTCACTAATGGCGGGCGAACTTTCGCGCCATATGCCCACCGGCCACGTGCTGGCGCTCATGGCCGCCCTGGCAACACTTACTTTTATTGCTATATTCGTGTCGTCGACGGCCTTGCGAGAACTGGACTGAGCCGCCCATTGGGCAATGAAAGTCCAGGAACGTGGCGGCGGATGCACCGGAATCCGGGGTTTGGTTTGTACGCAGATCTGCTGCCGCTCTTTACAAAGGCCTGATCATGAAGGCGCCAAAACCACGCGGGACACCGGTGTTCGTCACACCCCGCCCCTCCGCATGTTGCTCCAGACGATCTGGCATGCCCCGATGATGACCACGATGGTGCCATAGAGTGCCCAATGCTGATCGCCCTGCATGAAGCTGCGCGCGAGCGCGCCCCAGGCCAGGTTGAGCCCCTGCAGAATCCAGATGCCTCCCATCAGCACCAGCAGGAGACCGATCAATGTGCTGACCACCCGCATCACCAGGTCGAACCCTCGACGCATGAAGTACCTCCGACTGTTTCAACGGTTGAGGGTTTGTTCCGCCACGGCGATGACATGTCCCGTTTTCTTGTTGATCAGAAAAGCGATGATCCGAACCGGCACCGCGTCGCGCGCGAGGCTTCCCGCCGATAAGCGAAGCACCCTGCCGTCCGCCGCATTGGCAGCCAATTCCTTGATGCTGCGCACCACCGCGACATGATGCAGCGTGCGGCCGGCGTTCTCTCCGCGCATGACCTGGTGGCCTGTCGCGTCCGCCGCGAGAACGGCGATCAATCGCAATTCTGAATCCGGCGCACCGTGCAACGTGAAGGTGACCGCGCCGTTATCCCAATGCGCATCGCCGATCGTCAGCGGTTTCTTTGGCGATGATGCTGCCTGCTCCACAGCGTTGGCCACACCCGTGGCGTTGTTCCCAACCAGCTGCGCCGACCCATCGATGACTGCCTGCGGTGTGTAGACGGAGTCGAGGTTGAACCTATTTCCATATTCTTTCTGCCGCACATCGATCTCATCCAGCGAAAAAGGATCCTGCCAGCCCTCGTGATTCCAATAAGTAACGTGTTCGCTCAACACAATCGCCTGCGCGCCGGGAACAAACTGCTTCGTGTCGAGTTCTTCGAGGATGCGATCCGCAGGCGGACAATCGGAGCAGCCTTCCGAAGTAAACAACTCAACTAAGACCGGCACGCGTGCCTGGTCCTGCGCGGGG
>DASXXV010000196.1:0-13310 GCA_036502905.1 Occallatibacter sp.
AGCCGCACAGGGGACAGCGAATGTCGCCCCCTGCGCCGATGTTGCCGGTTTCCGCCTCGGGCAGACCGGCGGGCCGATCCTCCACGCTGGGCCGATCTTCAACCATCGTTGCTCCGCGATTCGCGTACATACGCTCCTCCCGCCGTTGGGGAATCATAGCGCGGAATCGACGATTTCGCTCATGAAGGGGGGTGCCCCGGCTTTGCCTAAGAATGCGATCCTGCCCAAAAAGAACGCATCTTGCCCAAGAAACAGGTTTAGCAAACAGCTACTTGATGGCGGCCAAACTTCCGTATCGGCGACAATCCACTCGGAATCGAGAATTCGCGGCTCGATCACTGACAAACAAGCGAATTTGCGGTACAACGTGGCGTTGTAACTTTCTGCGACAGGCACCATGTTCAAAGCCGCAATTCTGATCGTCGTTATCTCCGCGAGTTCGACATGTCTCGGGCAACGTGACATCGAACTCGGGCAAAACCTCTATGCATTTACCGGCGAGCCGAACGCGCGTCAAGAAGTAGATGACGGCCTGCTCTTAGATTTCGACAACAACAAAATCGCTAACGCCTGCCTCAACGGCGCTTCGCGAAGCGAACTTGCACGGCTCAACATCCCGGATCTGGATTCGAGACTGCAGAAAATGCAAACGGGAAACCTGCTGTCGACCGAGCAGGGACTCTATGTTCTAACGATTCCGGTGCTTGCGGGCAAAAACCGTTTGAAACTTTCGCATCAGGTGTCGGCCGCTGCGAAGCACATGACTCCTCGGGTCGCAATAATGCTCGATCAGATTCGGGCAGCGACACCCGGCGATGAAGAGATGGCGTTTCATCTCCTTTGGTCGAGGGCGATGGACAGAATGTGGTACCGGACTTGGCAACGAGAAGGGCGTCCGGGGAAAGGCCCCCCATTTGCTCGATGGATCATTTTCCCGCCACACCCTCTTACGGTTGGGACGGTTTCATACGACGGAGTGATTGGCGGCGGAAGCAATGCCAAGTCATGGAGTCATCAATCAATCTGCGGATCGTTCCATCCATCAGAATTCCAATCGGAGATTCTCAAAGGCGCATGGGGGCAGCGAGTCTCCGTCGCGAATCTTAAAGTCCTGCAGAGTGTTGGGATATTCGACGAAGCTGGGACATTCACGGGATTCGCTTATCACCGTGGCGACTCTCTGGACAAGCTACTCGACCAGCTGACCGACGAATACGCAGCGATTGTGGCGAACGCCTACGACTACGTTCGCCTTAGCAAAGCGTACAGAATTCCGGTTACGGAACTTTGGCTCGCCATACAGCATGAAACCGCGTACGCCATACTCGCTGAATTAGCCAGCTCGGGAAAGCTAGTACTACCGGAACCGCTAAAGGGTAGGGGTGACACCCGCTTCTGCCGCAGTGTGATCTCTGTTCGCCTCGTGAATCCCCCGAATTGAGGAAGAGGGCTACGTAATCGTCGGTCCGGGGCCTATCACCGCCAATGCGGACGTTTCAAGAACAACCTCAGATGTTTCGACTCCGCTGCGCTCCGCTCAACATGACAGTGTAGGGGTGAGCGTTGAAATCCCCCTATGCGGAACTTTGCTCAACTTTCGCCCGCTCGATCCCATGTAGCGGACAGCCATTGTTGGCTGCCAAAAAACCACCCACTTGCCCAAAAACATCTCGGAATTGGCTAGTTTTCAGGCAAAGCCGGGGTGCCCCAGGTCTTGATCCTGAGACCTGGTTCACCCCAACCCGGCGTGTTTGTTCAACGATGATTGCAAAAGCAGCTCCTTCGCTGCGCTCCACTGAAAGCGGATGGAGTTTTCCGCAACCTGTCAACTCAGGGATGAGTTGCAGCGGCGCGCTCATGGGCGACGTAGGCGGCGATCGCAGCAAGCTGGTCGTCGGGCAGGTATTCGCGTCCGGGCATGTCGGTGCCCTGGATCCCGAACTTGGCTATGCGCGCGATCTGCGCCTGGAACGCGGCGGATGAGGCTTCGGACGACACCTGTTTGAGCGGATCGCGGTCCAGGTCAGGGGGAAGACGGCGGAAACTCGTCGCCCACCTGGTCCGGGCGGATCCCCCGGGCGAATGACAGGTGGCGCAATGCTCGGTGAAGAGCTTGCCGCCGTCGAGAGTAGCCCCCTGCCGCCATGCCGCGGAGTCGGGCTGCCACTGCGCCACCCGCTCCCAGTGGCCGGAAGCGCTGAGGCTGGAGAGGTACGCGACCAGGTCATCGCCGCGGTTGTTGCGGAAGAGGTAATCGTAGGACGGCATGGGCGACCCGTAGCTCACGTCCCGGGGCCGCATGAAATGCATGCGCAGCCAGAGCGGAGACCGGCGGGCCCCCACCTGGGCCAGGTCGGGACCCTGGCGGCGGTTGCCAATGAGCGGCGGATGCTGCCGGCGTATCGTCTCGAGGTCCGATACCGGGCCCCACATGGCAACGTCGGCAGTATGCGGCCGCACGTATTGCGAGTGGCAGTTGATGCAGCCCTCGGAGATGTAGACACGGCGCCCGCGCTCGATGGGGTCGTCGGCGGGCACGGTGGCGAAGGGTTTGATGGGGGGACGGACCACCAGCGTAATGGCAAATGCGACGGCGAGAACCCCGATCACGGCGAGGGCCTGGATCTGGGCCGATCCACCGAAGCGGCCGGATTCCATCGCGTGCCACAGCCACGGCACCAGGAACAAGGCAGCGGCCAGCGCCACAAAGGCGTGCGGGACGTGATGGAGATTGCGTCCCATGCCGATGCCGAGGGCGGAGCCGATCCATCCGGCGAGCGCGTAGAGATAGCCGGCCCGGCGGGCGCGGGCGGGCTGGGATACCGAGGGCATGAGGAAAGACGGGTAGGCGACCAGCGCCACGGAGTAGAGAGAAACGCCAATGGGATAAAGCAGCGCGGCTATCGGGGCGCGGTAGGGATCCGGGAGCAAAACGCAGGCGCCGCCCAGCGCGGCCAGGGCCAGGACAAGGGTGAGCGCCAGGCCGCGGCGAGCCAGGAGCCAGGCCGCCACCAGGGCCGCTGCCAGGTGCAGGGCGCCGGTCCGCCAGAGATGGAGGCTGCCCTGCCAGGCGCCGGCCTTGAGTGAAGGCGAGTTCTGAATGATGTAGAAGGCGGCCGAATCGAGCCAGACGAGGGCGGTAAACCAGGCCAGCGCGAGGGCAAACGGGATCTCCCGGCTCTGGGGCGACGGCCGGGTGGACGGCGGGACAGATGCGATTTGCCCTTGGCGGACCGCCAGCACGGAGAAGACGCAGGCCAGCGCGGAGACGATGGCGATGACGGAGGGCCGGGCATTAAACAGCGGGGGGAAATTCGACAGGAAGTAGCCGAGGCCGGCGCCCAGGGCGATTTTGGGGAGCGGTCGCTCAGAGCCGATCCAGAGCGGAAGGTTGGCCACCAGGGTGACGGTGAGCAGCCCCAGCGAGAGACCGATAACCAAAGCGACCGCGGCAGCCGTGAAGGTCTGCAGCGGAAACAGCGACCAGAGGGCGGCAACGGCGCATCCGGCCAGGCCGGACTGGAGGCGGCACGAGGGGCAGTTCCACAAGCGGGTGCGGGGCGCGAGCAGGCTGATGCCGATGCCGCCCGCGGCCATGGCTCCCATGATGGCGGGAAGGCCGGCCTGGGTGATGCCCAGTTCGGCCAGGCGCTGGAGAAACCCGAACTGGGCGAAGATCAGGAAATACCCGTAGGTGGCCGCAATGAGAACGATGCCGGCCCATCCGTCGACGATCCAGGCTTCCCCAACCGGCCGGCGCTTCGACTCGCCCCGTGCAGGCTTGGGGGCGCCCGGTCTCTGGTCAGACGGCACGTTCAATCCACCCCTGCTCGATGCCGATGATCTGGAAGGCGGCGAAAGCCCCGTCGAAAACGATGACGCTGGCCCAGTGGGCTTCCACGCCCTGGACCATCCACTGCCAGATGAGAAAGAGCGCGACCATCCCGCGCATCAGCGCGGTGATTTTCCACTGGGTCACCCACACCATCACCCCGAGTTCGTTCAGCGGCCAGCGGATGGCTGCCCAGAGATAACTGAGTCCGACGCACAGGACGAAGACCCCGATGTAGCGGACGAAAGCGGGCTGGGGAAAGACAGTAAGGCCCATGAGGTGAAAGGTGAACCCCGGAAAACCTACCAGCAGGAGGCCGGTGGCGGTGTCGCTGAAGCCTGCCACGTACTGGTAAAGGATCAGCCATTGGCGGAGACGGACGTTCATGCCTGGGGCCCTTTGGAGTGAACTTGAAGGTAATCGGTCTCCCATTCTCTCGACAAAAGGCGAGCGAAAGGCCGGGATACGGTCGCGTTTTGCTGCTGCGCGGGTTGCGGCCGCAGCCGGCTCAGCCGGCGGAGCCACTCGGCGGACGCGGCGGTCATCGCGATACCTAAGATGAGGCGCGCGACGTAAAGGATATTCCTCGCGGGGCCGGGCACGATGGTGAATGTCGGATCGATCCCCTCCCGCCAGCCGGCCAGCAGGAACAGAACCACGTAGGCCAGCGCCGACCCATGCCACGCGATGAAGGCCCAGCGGGAGTTGAAGACGTCGGCATGCTCCCGCAGGAGAACGCCGAGGATGAGGACGAGCAGGCTGGTCACGAAACCGGCCATGGCGAGGATGGAGTGGGCAACCAGCCCGTCGGTGAACTTGAGGCGGTCGAGAATCCCCGGGAGAAAGAAGGCCCAGCCGGTGGGCACCAGAACGGCCCACCACGCAAATGTCGCTATTCGCCAGGGGCGGGTGACGCCGGGCCATTCGAAGGCGCTGAAGTAGGCGGGCAGAAGCGGTACCCAGACAAGCAGGCTGGCGAGGGAGAGGAACTGCACGGGGCGGTGGTGGCTGACGTCGGCGCTGCCCAGCGCCAGGCAGAGCAGGCCTTCGAGGACAATGGTGAACCACGAAACCAGCAACCAGCGCCGGCCGCCCCGCTTGCGATGCGTGAGTCCGTAGGGCAACAGCAAAAGGATGAGAACGACGATGAGCGTGGACTCGAGCTGGCTGGCGCCGGTGGGACCGCCGGTATCGGGATTGACCGCCGGGTAGAGGCCCGGGCTGGATGCGAGGTAGATAGCCGAGGGAATCGGGAGGAGCAGGGCCAGTCCCAGGAGCTTGACGGCCCGGACGGCGAGGCGGCGATTGTCAGGATCGCGCCAGGCCTGGCCGTAAGCTACCGCCAGCACGCACCACAAAAACAGGATGGCGAGGGGGAACAGGATGCGGGAAAAGCCGGCCCAGTCCAGGAAGAGCTTGCCGCTGGTGGTTCCGGAGAGCCAGGAGATGCCGCCCACGGCAAGAGCAAGAGACCAGAGGAGCAGGGCGGCGCGGGCCCAGGTGGAAACGGGGGCGCGATGGGCGCGGTAGATGCGCATGGCCCATGCAACCAGCGGGAGAGCCATCCAGCCATAGAGCTGGAAGTTGAGATGGACCGGGGTCCAGCGGCCGTAGCTCCAGGCGCCCAGCCAATGGCCGGCATTGGGAAAAAGCAGAAGCACGGCCAGCCAGACGCCGATGAGGTTGGCGGCAAAGAGCCAGGCGAGGCTGTGCCAGGCAGCGTGGAGGAGGACGCCGGGGGGTACGGGGCTGCCCTGGGAATTGGAGGGCCTGGCATTGCCGGGAAAACCCTGCGCACGACTGGAGTCGCGACCGGTTGCAGACCGCTCCACGGGGGAGGGCAACGAACTACTCACAGATCTTCCCATCGCGCATCTCTACCAGACGATCGCATTGCGCGGCTATATCGCGATCATGGGTAGCCATAACAAGAGTAATCCCGTCGGTACGGGCAAGTTCCAGCAGCAGGTCGAAAATCTGGCGGCTGGTGCGCTCGTCGAGCGATCCGGTGGGCTCGTCGGCCAGCAGAATACCGGGCTTGTTCATGAGCGCACGGCATACGGCAGTGCGCTGGCGCTCGCCGCCGGAGAGCTTCTGGATGCGCTGCGCCAGGCGATGGCTGACACCGGTGCGGTCCGCGAGATGGTGAAGGCGCGCAAGGGCGTCTTGGCGCGGGGTGCCGACGGCCACCGTCGGTATCAGGCAGTTCTCTTCGAGAGTGAGATCGGGAATCAGGTTGTGGAGCTGGAAGACAAAGCCGACCTCGTGGCGCAGGTAGCGCTGCGCACGGCGGCGTCCGATGAGGGCTTCACCACGAACCAGGATCCGCCCGCGATCGGGCTCGTCGAGGCCGCCGAGGAGGTGGAGCAGCGTGCTCTTGCCACAGCCGGAGGGACCGCACAGGGCGACCGTCTGGGCAGGGAAGGCTTCGAAGTCGACCCCGTTGAGAACCTGGATGGAGCCCTCATCGTAGCTCTTCCACACATTTTCGGCGCGCAGAACCGCTTCCGCGGTTTTGCGTATGGGAGCCGTCTGGGAGGCAATCGGGGCCTGGCTATTCAAAGCGAAGCGCCTCCACCGCTCGAACTCTCATGGCGTAAAAGGCTGGATAGAGCGCTCCGGCGGCGCCGGTGAGGCAGGCGAGCAGCACCACGGCGAAGACGACAGACGGCTGAATGTCGGCATCGACATAGCCGTGCAGCGCGGGAATGAACTTGAGCGCAACGATGGCGCAACCGCCAAGCAGGAGTCCCAGGATGGCGCCGGCCAGCGACACCGCGCCCGATTCGCCGAAGATGAGCGAAGCAATCTGCCCGTTGGAAAAGCCGTTCACGCGCAGGATGGCGATCTCCCGGATGCGCGTGAAGACCGACATGATCATGGTGTTGGCAATGCCCAGGCCGCCGAGGAGTACGCCGGCTCCGCCCACCGCCCAGGCGGTGGCCTTGAGGATTTTGAATTGCGAGTAGGAGCGGTTGAACTCCTCGTCTTCGAGCGCAATGAGGGTGGGATATTGCTGCTTCACCCGCGCTTTGAATGCGCCCTGGTCGTTGCGGTTCTTGAGCTTGATGAGAAGGACGGAGGAGGTCCCGTTCTTGTGAAAGAAGGCCTGCGCGCTGGCCAGGGGCATGAAGACCCCGCCGTCTTCAAAACCGTTTTTGGTGCGGATCACGCCCATCACCCGGAAACTGCCGTGGCCGATGGAGACTTGGGAGCCGGGAGAAGCATGCAGGAATTCGGCGGCGCGTTCGCCCAGGGCCACGGCGTCGGGGTGGGAGCCGAAATCGGAGCGTGCGCCGGAGATCCAGGCGGCTTCGCGAATGCGGGCGTCGTCCGCGGTGACCCCGAAGCAGGTGATGATGGGGTGGTCCTGACTGGAGACGATTCCGAAGAGGACGGGGTTGGCCTTGTCGACCATGGGCCAGTCCTGGATTTGTTTGACCGCGGAGTCGGGAACGCTGGAGAAGAAGAGGTCGGAAATGTTGCGCTCGAAGACAATCAGTTGCGAGTCCCGCGAGAGCAGGCCGGAGAACATGCCGACGGCGCCCTGCAGGATGGTCACCACCGTGAGCATGGCGGCGACGCTGAACGCGATGCCCGCGATGCTGATGAGCGTGCGGATGCGATGACGACCGAGATTGGTAAGGATCAACCGCAAGAAAATCATGATGCCCGAGTAAGGCTTGCCTCGGAGAGACTGGCGATCTCCTTATTGAATTGGACGCGGATATCGCGCAGGAACGCAAGCCGCGGGCGGGTGCGCGCCAGGCCCGCAATGGCGCGGCCGGCAAGATTCATCAGACGATCGATGCGCCGGAACGCCTCCGGAATGCCGATGGAGAGGGCCAGGTTGGGCCGCCCCAGGAAAGCGTCGCGCGCCGCGGTCTTGCCATAAAGGTCACCGGTCTGGAGGACGTCTTTGAGGTCGTCGAGGGTCTGGTAGCTCAGGCCCCAGAAGATGGCAAGGCGTTCCAGTCGGCGTGCCTCTTCGGGACGGGCGCTGGCGGCCACGGCGGGCAGAACCAGCGCCAGGCGGATGAGGGAGACGGTCTTGCCCATCGCAATGGACTGCGGGTCGCCGCGGCGGGGCGAGAGAGGCGAGTAGTGCAGGTCCTGGCTCTGCCCATTGAGCAGGCCGGCGAGGCCGAGATGGCGTTCGAGATAGGTGAGGGCGGCGGCCTGCACCTGCGGCTCGAGGCCGGCGACCGATCTCCAGACCAGCGAATAGGCGCGGTTGATCAGCGCCAAGGCTGCAAGAATGGCGGCGCTTTCGCCATGGACGTGATGCGCGCAGGGGATCCCGCGGCGCAGTTGGGCGTCGTCCATCGCGGGAAGATCGTCGAAGAGCAGCGATGCGGTGTGGAAGTACTCGATGGCGATGGCCAGATTTTCTGCGCGGTCTTCGCTCATGCTGAATGCACAGGCAATGCGAAACGCAAGTTCAGCGCGAACCATGCTGCCGGGGTGCTGGAGGGTGTCGCGAACCGCCCCGGCGAGGTGGGGTTCGGTGCCATGCGGAAGAGCGAGGCCCGCGTGAAATGCGCGGCGCAGGCGGGACCTCATCGACGCTTGGCTTGCGGCTGAATCCATGTGCATTGAACTCCTGATTGCGACAGTGCTCGGTTAGACGAGGCTTTGACCTAAAGGTAGCGGCCAGTCACTGGGACATAGGCGCGTTCCGGCGGGTCCGGATGCGAACCTGATACGTGCCAGCTTGTCCAGGGGATTGGCTAGCTCCATTAGATCATGGACTTGGAGCAGAAAATGACGGGTGAATGAAACTTTGCCTGCGATGCGGGGGAGAGCGGCGGCCCAGGGTGGAAATGACAATGTGTTCATTCTGTTGCGGTTTGATTTGACGGTCCACGGAGAAAACCGTCAGAGTAAGAGGCGAGCCCCCAAATTCAACTCTCGCCTGCTTCCGGGGAACGAGACCGCAGGAGGCAGATGCGTTCCCAGGAGCGCAACAGGAGACTCATGAAAGCTGCCCTGACGAATGAACACCTGACGAATGAACAAATGATAGAGGTTCCGGCGTCCTGCCTCTCCGCAAAGAAGAAGGACGAGGATCGGACACGCTGGGCCTGTGGATGGCCGGGATTTGGCAGAATGTTGGCGGTTGCGGCGCTCACAGTATTCATCCATGCGGCGTGGGGCCAGCATTTCAAGGTGGATCCGGGTGCCAGTGAAGTGCGCTTCGCCCTTGGATCCTTCGACGGTGTGGTCAATGGGGTTTTCAAGGTGACATCGGGCGATTTCACTCTCGACCCCGCGAACGGGGCAATGACCGGCACGGTGGCAGTGGATTCATCCAGCGGCGACAGCGGGAACAAGAAGCGCGACAAAAAGATGATCAACGACCAGATGAAAGCGCCGGCTTATCCCGCCGTAACGTTTGCGCCCAGCAAATTCTCCGGGCAGCTGAAAGACTCGGGCGATTCCACCGGACAGGTGGATGGGACGTTCACGCTGCTGGGGAAGGGGCATCCCCTCTCAGTTCCCATGAACGTACACCTGGATGGCGATCATTTCAGCGCCACGGGAGAATTCGTGGTTCCGTTCGTGAGCTGGGGCATGAAGGATCCCAGCTTCATGATGATGAAGGTGGAGAAGGAAGTGAAAGTACAACTGAAATTGGCCGGCACGGTAAGCAAGTGAGGCGGGTTCGCCGGTCACACACTTGGGAAACTTCCCACCGGGAATGAATCCCGGATCCAGTTGACCGCATTGCGGCGTCACCAAAGTCCTCCCATTGCGAAACTGGCTGCGCCGGGCCCCCGGCATTCCCCTTGGAAGTTCAAGGACTTCAGAGCTCAGCTTAGGAAAGAAACATGCGCGTGTTGGTGATTGAAGACGATGTCGCGAATCAGAATTTTCTCGAACGTTCGCTGACCCAGAACGGATTCGTGGTAGACATCGCGCCCAACGGAAGGACAGCAGAGAAGCTGGCGCCGAACGGCAATTACGCGGCAATCATACTCGACCTGGGGCTGCCCGATGACGACGGGCTGTCCCTCATCACGCGCCTCAAGCAGCAGGGAGTGCGGGCCCCGGTTCTGATTCTTTCCGCGCGGCGTTCTCTGGACGACCGGGTGCGAGGGCTGGAGATCGGGGGCGACGACTACCTGACCAAACCCTATGCTTTGCCGGAGCTGCTGGCTCGCCTGCGTAACCTGCTGCGACGCAACGCGCCGCTGCCCGACGCGGCCACAGTGCTGCGCGTGCTGGACCTGCAACTCGACCTGCTGCGGCGCGAAGCATCGCGGGGAGAAGAAGTCCTGCAATTGACCACCCAGGAGTTCTCGCTTCTGGAGTATCTTTGCAGAAACGCAGGCAGGATCGTCAGCCGATCGATGATCCTGGACCAGGTGTGGGGGATGCGGATCGAACCCGACACCAACGTGGTGGATGTGCACATCTACCGGCTGCGCGGGAAAGTGGACAAGCCGGGCTCGCCGCCCCTGATCCGCACCATCCGGGGAGTGGGCTATGTGCTTCGGGACAAGTGAATCGCCCTGTCGAGAAGGGGCCGCAGGCGCGTCGACGTTCGTGGTCTCCCACCCTGGCGACAGAACCAAATCGCCAGGATGGGGCACGGGAAGATTTATGGCCTCCTAGCGTGGCGACAGAACCAAATTGCCAGATGGGCAGGAAAAGTTGATTCCGAAGGACACAGTGAAGTGAGGAGTGAGGTATGCACTTCGGATTAAGCAAGTCCGGCGGGCACACGGCTGCGTGGCGCATCTCTTCGTGGAGTACGCTGGCGTTCGCGGTGGGGTCGGTCATCCTGTTTCTGTTTCTGCAGCGCTTCGCATCGAAGGAAATCCAGCGGCGGACCGATGCCTGGCTGAGCGGCGAAGTGGAAACCCTTGGCGACGTGGCGGAACGGACTCCGAAGAACGCGCTCTATGACCGGATTGTGGACGAAGTGGCGGAGCTGGCAACCAAGGAAGTTCCGCTGGAATTACAGGCGGGGGGCGATCCAGGCACGTCGGTGTTCTTCATCGAGACGGGCAGCGACAATCGGCTGAAGCTGTGGGCGGGCAAGGGCGACAGCAGCGCGTTCCTGAGCGCGATTACGCACACGAACATCGCGCCCGGCACGCCCGCGGACGTTGCTGTCCCGGGTTTTTTCCATTATTTCCGCGTGACAAGCCTGGTGCTGCCCGCAGGCGACCGTATCTTCCTGGGGTTATCGTCGGCGCACGATGTGCACGTTCTGGCGCGGATGCGCGTGCGGCTGTTTTCCATCTGCGCGGCGATCGTGGTGCTGGGATTCCTGGTGGTGTTTTTTGCCACCAAACGGATGCTGGACCGGGTGCACCGCATTACGCGGACCGCCAATCGCATCGGCCAGTACGACCTGCGCAGCCGCGTGCCGGAGGTGAAAGGCACCGACGAGATCGCGCAGCTGGCCGGCACCCTGAACAGGATGCTGGACCGTATCGAGAACTCGGTAAACCAGCTGCACACCATCACCAACTCCCTGGCGCATGACCTGCGCAGCCCGCTGATGGCCATTCGCGGCAAGCTGGAGCTGGCGCTGCTGGCCGATCATGAAAGCTCGCTCACCGATCCGGTGGCTTCGGCGCTGGAAGAGGTGGACCGGCTCAGCGATTTCCTCACCAAGTCACTGGACGTGGCGGAGGCCAACGCCGATGCCCTGCATCTGCGCAGGGTGCCGGTGGACTTGGATGAGCTGTTGCGGTCGATGGTGGAGTTGTACGAGCCGAGCCTGTCAGATCGCGGATTGAAGGTGATGGTGCGCAGCTCCGCCGCGCTCATCGTGTCGGCGGATGCGTCCCTGTTGCACCGCATGCTGGCCAACCTGCTCGACAATGCCATCAAGCACCTGCCGCCGGGCACCACCATCAACATTCAGCTCATGGCGCTGGTCGAGTTGGGGCGGTTGGAGATCGAAGACGACGGACCGGGTTTTCCGCCCGAGGTGGTGGACCGCCTCTTCGAGAAATATGTGAAGGGAAAGAACTCCACCGGAAGCGGGCTGGGGCTGGCGTTTGCCGAGGCGGTGGTGCGCGCTCACGGAGGCCAGATCAAGGCGTTCAACGGACCACGCGGGGGAGCATGCATCATCATCGATCTGCCGCTCACTCTGCGGGAGGCGGACTCAGAATCCTCGTTTTTGCAGGCACATACACCGGTATCGGGGCCGGTATCGGGGGGTTGAAGGAGAACCATCCGGACCGTTTTTGGGTTGATTTCCGGCTGGGCAGTGCGTATCATCACCCTATGCAAGGCCGCACTTGTTGTCGCCGCTGTCACACGCATCGCGTGCAGAGGTGACCTGAGCCAGCATTTTTATTAAGTTTCAAGGTTTTCCGAAACGCCCGCGATACAGCCTAGCTGCCGCGGGCGTTTTGTTTCTCAGCAAGACCCAAAGAACGCACCAACTCGAAGAGGGGAAAACATGGCTGAAGCTGTTCCGGTAAAAGAGACCAAGGCGCAACGCTACGAACGCCTGAAGCGCGAAAAGAATCCGTGGGAAGCCTTCGACGAAGTGCGTGCGTTCGCGCGCGCGGGCCGCGCCAGCGTGGTTCCGGATTGGGCTTCAGCGTACTTCAAGTGGTGGGGTATTTACACCCAGGGCGACGGCGTGGGCGCCACCGGCGGAAAAGGCGGCGAAGGCCTCGCGTCGGAGTACTTCATGATGCGCATCGGCATCCCCAACGGGATTATTTCGGCCCACCAGTTGCGCACCATCGGCGGCATCACGCGCAAGTATGCCAATAACCTCGCGGACATCACCACCCGGCAGAACATCCAGCTCCACTGGCTGACCGTGGAGACGCTGCCCGAGGTGGTGGATGCGCTGGACGCCATTGGCCTCTCGCCCAAGGGCGCATGCGGCGACGTGGTGCGCAACGTGACGGGCTGTCCGCTGGCCGGGGTCGCAGCCGACGAGATCATCGACGCTTCGCCGATTGCCACAGAAGTTGCGCGTCTGCTCACGGCGAATCCGGCTTTCTACAATCTTCCCCGCAAGTTCAAGATCTCGGCGGCCGGCTGTTCATCGTGGTGCACCTATCCGGAGATCAACGATATCGGCCTGACGGCGGTTAAGCACGATGGCGAAATCGGCTACTCGCTGCGCGTGGGCGGCGGCCTTTCCAACGAGCCCCATCTTGGTGTGCGCCTGGATGCATTCGTGCTGCCCGAACAGGCGGTGCGCGTCGCCCAAGGCGTGACAGAGATTTTCCGCGACCAGATGGTGCTGCGCGAGAGCCGCGATCGCGCGCGGCTGAAGTATCTCTTTATGAAGGAAGGCTGGACCGCGGATAGATTCCTGCAGGAATTGCAGGCGCGGCTGGACTTCAAACTGCGGCCGGCGGTGCCGGAAGTTGTACCCGAAGACGTGTATCGAGACCATGCGGGCATTCATGCGCAGAAGCAGGAGGGCCTGGCTTACGTGGGCGCCTCCGTGCTGCGCGGGCGCCTGAGCGGCGAACAGCTGGAAGCG
>DASXXV010000197.1:0-4513 GCA_036502905.1 Occallatibacter sp.
ACGCGATTTTCCTCCGCGCCGCTTTCCAGGCGGATGTCGGTGTCGGCCGCGAGCTTTTCCATGGCGGCGCTGTCGTCCAGGGATAATTCAGCCCGCAGCGCCTTCAATGCGAAGGCGCGGTACATCGCTCCGGTCTCAAGGTTCAGAAGCCCGAAGTGACGGGCCAGGTGCCGGGCGATGGTACTCTTCCCGGCGCCGGCGGGCCCGTCGATGGTTACGATGATCTTCTTTGCCACGCTTGCAGGTGGACCCTGGCTCATCCGCGCTTATTGGTCCGGTGCTTCGGCCGGGCCGTGAAGCCGTAGCGCTTGCTATTGCCGGCTTTGGCGCCGGAGCTCAAAGCGGTCGTCCGGTTTCCACGCGCGTTTCGGGTCTCAGGCCGCGACTCTTTCCGCGCTCCTGCGTTCCGCGACAAGGTGCCTGTCCGCGAGGACGAAGCCGGCTTGCCGGAGACGGCGGTTCCGTTCGTGCTGCGCTTCGCCCAGGTTCCCACCGCCGATTTGCCGTTGCGAGTCCCATTGCCCGCGTGACCATTGCTCGAGTGCCCATTGGTGCCCGCAGAGCGGCCCACCGAGGGACGCGTTTCCGGGATGCGGCGCGGCGGCTTGGAATTTCCGGCAGGCTGCGCCGGCTTGCGATTGCGGGCGTGGGCGGGGCGGCTGAAGTGGCTGCGCGGCGCTGCCGGTTTGGCGGCAGGGGCTTTGTGCCCATTGCCATTGCTCGTCGCTTCAGGGATGGCCGCCAGGGAAGGCGGCACCGGGCTGCTCACCGGGGGGGTGAGATGAACCGCCGGTTCGGGTACAACCGGTTCGAAATGAGTCTCCTCGTGTTCGCCGAACCGGGCGAAATAACCCCCGGCTGCGATGGAAGAGCTGGCGTAAACAGACGGAACCGGGGCGAATTCGGGCAGAGTCCCGGCCACATAGTAGTGGGGTGCATGGCCCATCGCAAGCGTGTGCACCTGCCGCGTAGCTACCAGGCCGCGAAGCACTTCCCGGATCTTGCTCCGCGCCGTCAAAGGCGAGAGGAAAATCTCCACTTCCTCCATGGGGGCGGCAATCACAGCCTGCAGGTAGATGGAAGCCAGCACCGAGATGGCCGTGACCTGGGAGGTGGAGGCACCCTCGGCAATCGCCTTCTGGAAACGATGGCGCAGCAATTGCCACTTTGCGGCGTGGCCGGGCGCGTCAATAACAGGAATAATGCGAAGCTGCTGCCACAGTTCGGTGATGGCGCGAAGCACGGCGGATTCGGAAACTTCCCGGCCCAGAAAGCGGGTGAGCTCGGCAATGCTGGCATCGCCCTGCTCCAGCCGCTTGTACGCCTGGATCGCCAGAGGCGACACCTGGCGGGACCCGGTCAACTGCGGGGTCCGGCGCCAATCGCGATCTCCGCGCAACGCATAAACGTAGGGCAATACCCAGGCGGCGACCACGTAATCGGGCTGCTCCCCCGGATGGCCCAGAAGATTGAGCCGGACGGCTACACCTTCTTTTTCCAGCCGAACCAGCAGTTCCTCGGCTAATGCGAGCTGCGCGGGATCGGGAGTGGGACTTTGCTGGCCCGCGACTGCCTCTACAAAAGACGGGGCGAGCGATGCGGAATACTGCCGCTTGGGGAGGAAAAGACAAAGTCCCGTCTCTTCCAGCCAAGTACGTGCATCTTCCATCGAAATTGCCCCAAGTCCGTTCTGGCGCATCCGTTCGGAGCGCGCTGCTTCCAATTGCTCTGATGTCAAAGAAGAACCTCTTTTCCAGGCTGGCGTTACGGCTTTCGACCAGTGATATTGCGTCCTGTCAGGCCATTCAAGACGTCGCCCAACCCCCTGGGGTTGCAAACGACAAAGTGTTTCAGGTTTGAATCCTTGCCCCTGGTTTTGGCTTATGCCTGGCTAACTTTTTCCCCTCGGGGGAATCGTTTGCCGCCTTCCTAAATCCGTTCAGATTCGGTGGAAGGCCCGCTGGATCTCTCTCCAAGAATACAGCAAAGCGATAGGACGTCCATGCGGGCAACTAGTTGGGTGTTCCGTTCTTGCAAGTTCCAACAATAGCCATTCCATACGTGCCGGGTCAAGGGGGGTATTTACCTTGATAGCCGAGTGGCATGCAAGGGAGGCGGCGATGCGGGTGCGGACAGCGTCAAGGTTCTCAGTTCGCTCGGCTTGTGGACCATGCGCGCCGGATTCCTCATCGCATTGTTCAATCACTTCGGCCAGCATTCGCTCCAGCGCCGCCCCTTCCAGCCCGACCGGCGCCGCCTTCACCGCCAGGGTCTGCGGCCCGAACGGCTCCACTTCGAATCCATTGCGCTCCAACTCGTCCGCGATGCGGGCGAAAACCACCATCTGCCAAGGCTTTAGCTCCACCAGCAGGGGCATCAGCAGGCGCTGCCGCTGAACGTTTTCTACGGTGCGGTCGCGCAGAATTTTTTCAAACAAAATGCGTTCGTGGGCGACATGCTGGTCAATAATCCAGAGTCCGTCCTCGCCGGAGGCGAGAATGAACGAGTCGCGGAGCTGACCCAGCGGCTTGAGGGAGGCCAGGTGGTTCAGAGTACCGGTTGCCTGTTCGGCCTCCACCTGTGCGGTCCCCAGCGCGGCGCTCCCGGCAGCCTCTGACGCGCCATAATCTGGCGAGCAGCCATTGGACGGAGGCAACGTGGCCGGCTGGAACAGGGCTGTCACGGCTTCTCCCCACGCCTGGCGATTGGGGAAACCATTCGGCCCCAGGGACCCGGGCGTGAACGGCAACTTCCCGGGAACCGGCAAGGGGATCTCCGCCATCAGTCGGAACGGCTCGGCGTCGGCGATCGCACCGGGAAAGGCTCCGGGTTCGGAGTCGGCCTGCAACGGAGGCTCGTCGGGTGAGCCGGGCAGGGGAGAAGTGGCCGGAGGCATAAATGAGGGGCTGGCCGACGGCGCCGAATCCAGCGCCGCCAGAAAAGCCGCGGCGGGGCGCGCCTTGATGAGCGCCGTGCGCAGCCTGTCGCGGACGAAATCGTGCATCACCTGCTGCTGCCGGAAGCGCACCTCGGTCTTTGCAGGGTGCACGTTTACGTCAACTTCCTCAGGTGGCACTTCAAGAAAAAGAAGCACCACCGGGAAGCTCGTCGGGGGGATCACGTTCCGGTAAGCCTCCGTGATCGCGTGCATCAGCAACCGGTCGCGGACCAGCCGCTTGTTGATGAACGTATAGATCGAGTTTCGGTTGAGCTTTTGCAGCTCAGGCTTTGAATAAAAACCACTTAGCCGCAGCATGCCAGGTTCGTGCGGTTCCTCGTGCGGGTCCCGCTTCCAGGGTGGCGGCTCCGGCAGGCCCGCCCGTTCCAGGGGCAGCTCCGCAGCCACCGGGAGCAGCTCCGCCAGGGTCTCCTTGCCAAAAAGCTGGTAGATACGCTCCGCGGTCCGGGTCACGGGCGGCGCGGAAACCAGGGTGTGGCTGGCCGAAATCAGCTCCAGGTGCTTCTCCGGGTGCACCAATGCGTAGTGCGTGACCAAGGCGGTTACGTGGGAGAGCTCGGTGGACTCGGCGCGCAGGAATTTCCGCCGGGCGGGGGTGTTGAAGAACAGGTCGGCTACCGAGATCGTGGTCCCGCGGGGCAGGGCGGCATCGCTGACGTGCAGGATCTTGCCGCCGGCGATCTCCAGCCGGGTGCCGGCGGGATCCTCGCCGGTTGCCGTCTCCAGAATCACCCGGGCCACCGAAGCGATGGAAGGTAGCGCCTCGCCGCGGAAGCCCAGGGTCGCAATCGATAACAGGTCGTCGGCGGTGCGCAGCTTGGAGGTGGCGTGGCGCTCGAAAGCCAGCAGGGCGTCGTCGCGGTTCATGCCCCAGCCATCATCGCTCAGCCGGATCAGTTTCCGGCCTCCGGCCTCCACCTCCACCCGGATGCGGTTGGCCCCGGCATCCAGAGAGTTCTCGAGCAGCTCCTTGACCACGGATGCCGGCCGGTCCACTACCTCGCCCGCGGCGATCTGGTTGGCCACCTGGTCAGATAGAACTCGAATGCGCCCCATAAGGTTTTAGCCTAACCCGAGACGGACGCGGGTGGGCGAGACGGATGCGGATGGATGGTTGAAAACCAGTCCGAAATGGAAATGCCGCCCGCAGGCGGCCTTTCAGAGCTGCAAACCGGAAGGGTTTAGTGGTGTCCGTCACCCAGATAGTCTTTTATCCGTTTTGAAGGGTACCGGCTTCAGCTTTGAAGGGTACCGGCTTCAGCTTTGAGGAGTACGGGCTTCAGCTTTGAAGGGGACTGGGTTCAGCTTTGGAGGGTACTGGCTTCAGCTTTGAAGGGTACTGGCTTCAGCTTTGAAGGTACCGGCTTCAGCTTTGAAGGGTACGGGCTTCAGCCCGTACATAAACCCACCCAAATCAGCGGGGCTTTAGCCCCTGAGGGAATGCAGGTTTGAAGAAATAGCCGTTTCGGGCAGAGACCACTAGATTCCCACCCCGAAGTCGTTGGCGGACTGGGGCTCGGCGCGCGAATAGAAGTCGTAAGGAGTACGGTGGCT
>DASXXV010000198.1:0-7586 GCA_036502905.1 Occallatibacter sp.
TGTATTGAGTGGGCGAGGCGCCATTATCGGTGAGAAACACGGAGTGCTGCGCGCCGCCGTTCAACGTGGCGGACGCGGTCACCAGCGCGGCGCCGCCAGTGGCATGGGTCACCTTGATAACCGCGGCGGGGGCTGGCGTCACCGTACCGTAGTTGGAGATGTAGCCCTCGCCGACGTTACCGGCGAATAGCGTGTTCTCCACGTAAATGTTCACCGCCGGGGCGATATAGGAAGCGTCGATGACGCGCACCAGGCTGGGTTGCGAGAAGCCGGCGACATTGGTGCAGGAAGAAAGACCCAGGGCAGCGGCCAGCGAAACGGACGCCGCGGCGGCTGCGTGCGGCCACCCGAGGGAGCGGCCGGTACAGCGAGGGCGGACGCGAAACGGGGGCCGGCGATTCCGGGTTGGGGGCATCCACTACTCCGGCGCTGGGCTGCGCACGTAATACAAAAGCTGTAACTTGCTGCTCCACTCATAGTACAGGGCGGTCTGGGGCAAAGTTTACGACTTTCGAGGCATCGGAAAGCGGGGAATACGGATGGTAAGAGGGCTTCCGGAGACGCATTCCAGGAACCCGCGCAGTCGAAAAAAGATCTGCGCGTTGAGCTGTTGTGGACTCCCGCCTCGCACCAAAGAACTCGCGACGATGGGGCACGGAGGTCCTGTCTGATCAGCTCGAGCCGAGATAAACGAAGCGGGCGAGGAAGAGCGCGGCGAGGGTGTAGAGGAGCCAGTCCTGGCGGCGGAATCTTCCCGACACGAGATGGAGCACCGCCCAGGCGATGATGCCGAACCCAAGGCCATTGGCGATGGAATAGGTGAGGGGAATCAGGACGAGCGTGAGGAAGGCGGGCACCGCGACCACCGGCTCGTGCCAGCGGATCTCGGTAATGGTGGCCAGCATCAGGGAGCCCACCAGGATCAGGGCGGGAGCGGTGGCGGCCTGGGGGACCACGCCGACGAATGGAGCCGCGACTGCCGCCACCAGAAACAGCAGGCCGGTAACGATAGCGGTGATGCCGCTGCGACCCCCGGCGGCCACACCGGCTGTCGACTCCACGTAGCTGGTAACGGTGGAGGTGCCGGTGAGCGATCCGAACACTGTCGCAGTGGCATCGGCGAAGAGGATGCGGTTGAGGCGGGGAATGGAATGGTCGGCGGAGATAAGGCCCGCGCGTTTCGTCACGGCGACCAGCGTGCCCAGGTTGTCGAATAGATCGACAAAGAAGAAGACGAAGATGATTTCGAGCAGCCCCTTCGAGAGCGCGCCGCGAATGTCGAGCTGGAAGAGCGTGCTTTCGAGAGAGCGAAAGCCGCCGGGCGCAGGAGTCCAGTGGACCAGCCCGGAGAACTGCGGCAGCTTGCTCAGGGCCCATGCGGCGGCGGTCACGCTGAGCACGCCGATGAGGATGGAGCCGCGCACCTTCTTCACTTCCAGGGCCACCATCAGGATGAGGCCGAAAAGCGCCAGCGCGGCGGTGGGGTTCCTGATGTTGCCCATGCCGACCAGGGTGTTGGGATCGCGCACCACCAGGCCGGCGTGCTGAAAACCGATGAACGCGATGAACAGGCCGATGCCGCTGGCCACCGCGGCGTACAGTTCGTGAGGAATGGCGCGCAGGATCATCTGGCGAATGCCGGCGCCGGTGAGAGCAAGAAAAATTATGCCGGAGATGAACACCGCGCCCAACGCGGTCTGCCAGGGGATGTGCATCTTGATGCAGACGGTGTAGGTGAAGTACGCATTCAGCCCCATGCCCGGGGCGAGGGCAATCGGATAACGCGCGACTATACCCATCAGGATGGAACCAAAGGCCGCGGAGAGACAGGTGGCCGCGGTCACCGCGGGCAGAGGCACACCCGCATCCGCAAGAATGGCGGGGTTCACCAGCACGATGTAGGCCATGGTCAGGAATGTGGTGATCCCGGCCAGAATTTCGGTGCGCCAGTTGGTCTCAAGATGGCTGAATTCGAAATAGCTTTCGAGCTTTCGCAGCATAGGCGGGTAGGTCTAGAAGACCACAGCCGCGAGGAAGGGCAAAGAGATTTTACGGGTTCCTTATTGTGACCCGCAGTTCGATGGCACGCGTTGCAGCGCGCCACGTCAGCCAGCGAAACACTCGAAATTCTGAGGAAGCACCTCTCCTCATGACGTCGTCGGCGTCCGTGCGCGGACGTGGCGAAGCGACGGGCTTCTTATCTGCTAACCAGCCTGCTCCGCCTCCAGCAATTGCCGTTTGCGATCCACGCCCCAGCGATAGCCGGTGAGGGAGCCGCCTGCTCCCACCACGCGATGGCAGGGTACGAGGAGCGCGACGCGGTTGGTGGCGCAGGCGCGGGCCACAGCGCGAGTGGCATTCGCGTCGCCCAGGTCGCGCGCGAGCTGGCCGTAGGTGCGGGTTTCTCCGCGCGGGATCTGCCGCAGGGCCTGCCACACGCGAAGCTGAAAAACCGTTCCACGCAAATCCAGCGTGCGGCTGCCGGCGGCAAGATCGGAGCCGTCGCGCACACAGGCAAGGGCGGCGTCCACCAGCCGGGACAGGGAAGGATCGGGGCGCAGCGTAGCTTCGGGGAATTCCTCGCGCAGTCCGGCCTCGGCCTCGATTGGCGTGGCGCCGAGCGAGAGCCAGCACAAGCCTTTCTGCGTTTCTCCCACGATGACCCAGCCGAAGGGAGACGGACCGACGGCCCAGCGGATCTCCTCGCCTTTGCCGCCCTGGGCAAAGCGCGCCGGGGACATGCCGAGCTGCGCGCCTTCATAGGCGCGGCTCGGCGATTCGAACCCGGCGGTGTAGATGGCGTCGGTAACCGATTCGCCGCCCTTCAGCGCCGAACGCAGCCGCCCGGCTTTGAGCGCGCGCTGATATTGCAGCGGGCTGACCCCCATGGCGTTCTTGAAGTGGCGTTGCACCGTGAATGGGCTGAGACCCGTGAGCCGCCCCAGCTCGGAAAGGCGCACCGGCCCGTCGAGATGCCGCTCGATGTAGGCACGAATTCTTTCCACAGAGCCGCCCTCTGCAGGAGCGGCGGGGCGGCAGCGCAGGCAGGGACGAAACCCGGCCGCCTGCGCTTCCTGGACGGAGCCGAAAAAGCGGACGTTGGAGCGCAGCGGGCGGCGGCTTTTGCAGGCGGGCCGGCAGACGACCCCGGTCGTGGCCACTGCGTAGAAGAATGTGGCCGCCGGATCGCGGCGAATGAGCTGCTCCCATGCGCGTTCGGGGTCGATAGCTACGCCCACGCTGTGCCTGGTTTCGGGGGAAGCGAGTTGTGTAGTGCTGTTCATGGGTTCATAGTCGCCGAGATTCGGGGTCGGGTGCCACCCGATTCTTGCACGCAATTCCGCGGGCCCAAAAGTTGCGTCTACGCCACGGCCGGCTCGCGCCGCGGTACAAACGGCAAGACAGCACCGGGCTTCTATACCCCGCTTCCATGTCCCCCTTCCCTGCTTCGCAACAGCGCTTCCGCGCGCACGAGGTCTTCTTCGGTATCCACCCCGATGGTGTCGGCGGGCGCCTCGGCTACATGGATGTCGATCCCGTTCTCGAGGAGCCGCAATTGCTCCAACCGCTCCAGTTGTTCCAGGCGGCCGGGCGGCAGGGAGGCGAACCGTTGCAAAGCCGCTTTACGGTAAGCGTAGATGCCCAGGTGCTTGCGGTAGCCGGTAAAGCCGCTGCGATCGCGATCATAAGGGATGGTGGATCGCGAGAAATAGAGGGCTCGGCCATCCAGGTCGGTCACCACTTTTACCGCGTTGGGGTTGGCGATTTCCGCCTGGGGGCAGCGCACCGCCAGGGTGGCGACCTGCACTTCGGTCCGATCGAACAGCGAAAGCAGCGGAGGAAAGAATTCGCCAGTCAGGGTCGGCTCGTCCCCCTGGATATTGACGTAAATATCGGCGTCCAGGCGGCAGGCCACTTCGAAAACCCGATCGGAACCGCTGGCGCAGGCTGGCGACGTCATGACCACAGGGATGTTTCGGCCCCGGCAGACTGTGGCTATCTCTTCGGCGTCGGTGGCCACCAGCACGGGGTCCATGCGACCGCAGTCTACGGCAGCGCGCCACACCCACTCCAGCATGGGGCGTCCCTCCAGCTCGCGTAGGACTTTTCGGCTGAGCCGTGTGGAACCCAGGCGGGCCGGGATGACCGCCGCAATCACGGGTGATTTCATTTGATTTCGAGTGTAATTGCGGCGGGAGACGCGGAGCATTCCACCCGGCGATTGCCGGACAACAATGCTCCGCGAAGGGAGAGGGGAAGAACCGCTATTTCAGCTGATGCATTCCATGCAGTATGGTTGCCTGAAAGCACAGTCTTCCGGCACCGAACAACCTTCAGGAGAGTTCTTTCATGACGGCAGGGGCCGGGCAAGATTGACCTCAACTTCAAGCCCCCGTATGATTTACTTTGGCGCCAGCCTCCCGGCGGAGTAGCTCAGTTGGTTAGAGCGTGGGATTCATAACCCCAAGGTCGGCAGTTCGATCCTGCCCTCCGCCACCAGAAACAGGCTGACAATAAACGGCTTAGAAGTGGGTTCAGACGGGGCAGACTCTCATTTTCGGCCAACTGTCCGTGTACTGTCCGCGTTTTCGCTTGTTCGAAGTGTGGGGCGGGGCGACCAAGACTTGGCGTCGGGCAGACTCCCAAAGAGCGGAGTTGATTCAAGGAAGCTGTCTAGCAAGGTTCTCTAAGTATTCGGCGCTGGGCTCCAACTCCATCTCGCCGGGAGTGCCTTTGGTCCTCCCCTCTGGATCCCAGAATGTGAAAGGGTATTTTTCCTCGTCTTTCGGGCTGCGAGGTCCGAGGCGGCGCACAAGTTCGTCTCTATACTCAGAAGCCGGCCCAATGCAAAGAGTTTGCACTTGAAGTGAGTGTGCCTGACGTTCGGCCGCTTCTCTCCGGGTGTACGAGTCCCAGATTTTATCCTTTTGTTCTTTCGGGGAGTTATGCGCCGCATTCATAGCGTCCATTTGTTCCTCCATTACCCGTCTCCCTTGCCCATCGAACTCGAATGCAAGCTTTCTCAAATCATTCGCAAAATCAATTACCCGGGCTTTCAGTTGCGCGTTTGTCATCCGCTGGATGGCGGGTGCCTCTACCCCATTGGGTCCATGCGAAGAAGAGGAGATCTGTCCGAGTGCTTTGACGAGATTAGAACTATTGACAGAGCCGTCCGAGCCGATCTTTCCGACCATCATGCTCAGACCGCTTAGCTGCCCCTTCATGAACTCCTGGCTCAATGCGGATCTGGCTAGCGCTTCATTTGCGTTATTCAACTGTTTTTGAGCTAATTCCAAATCGCCTTTGACCACGCTCAGAGATGAAGTCATTGCAGCCTGCTGGCTGACATTTCGAACCGTCTGCCAGGCAATCAACACACACGTGAGAAGAGCAACCGAGCCGAACCCGACCTTCCACCTAAGTTTGCTCGGCGGCGAATCTTGAGGATGGAGCGTCACATGTAGCCCCATATACGCCAGGGAAATGGTAAAAGCACCAAGGAGCACCGCGATCGCAATATCCATGGACGAGATGCTCGCACAAACATCGCGTGCCGACAATTCTTATTACTTGCTCGAAACCATCTGCATCACGGCAGGGCGTTTCGGCTGTTGCGCGCTCTCCTTGAGATAGTCCTGCGTGCGCTGCATGGCATCCCTCAAGTCGGCTTCGTTGACGATGTTATAGCGATCGAATATGGACCGAGTTTTGTGGCCGCTAATCGTCATGGCTACGCGCTCGGGAACGCCCGCCCTTACCATGTTGCGGACTGCGGTCCTTCGGAAATCATGGAAGATCCGGCCTGAATACGTCGTCTCCACGTTGCACTGTTCGCACCAGTGGCCGTCGACGGCCTGCTTGCAGCGATCACAGACGAAGCGGCCCAGGCCGGCCGCAACGCACGCCGTCGCCCAGGCCTTCCGGAAATCCCCCACGGGCTCACCCTTGAGGTGGAACACGAATGCGGCCAGAAGGGTTTCGCCCTCCTTCTTTTCAATGTGCCGGGCTGCCTTGCGGCGCTCGATGAGATCCCCGAGTTCCCCGCCCAGGGTCACGGAGCGGCCTTCGCCGTTCTTCGCGTTCTCTCCGCGGAGGCGGATCACGTCCGGGTCGACGTCTTCCCAGCGGAGCGAGGCTATCTCACCCTTGCGCCAGCCGGTCAGGTAGCCGAACCGCACAAAGTCTTGCAGGTAGGCCGGCAGATTCGAGACAAGCGCGCGAAAATCCGCATCGGCAAAGAAACCCTGGCGAGCATTCCCCTTTTCTGACAGGTGCCGTATATGGGGAGCGGCGGACAGGTGTTTGCGGTCTACCGCGAGCCTGAACGCTTGGGCGAGGAATTGCGTGCATCGGTTGATTGTGGCGGCAGCGGTTCCGGCTTCGAGCCGCTCCGCGATGTACTTGTCTACAGCCTCCGCCGTCACTTCCACGGCGCGCCAGGCGCCGAAAAACTCACGGATCTGCTTTACCTTCGATCTGAATTGGGGGCTGTCTTTCCCGCGCAGTTTGTAGTCATCCTCTAGCGCGTCCAGCAGCTTGCATACCTTCAAGCGCTCCTGTTGCGGTCCGATGAAGGTTGCTATTCCGATCTGGTCGGCGCCCACCTCTTTTAGCCGGCGCTTAAGGTATTTCGCTGCGCGCTGGGGATCCGTCTCGCCCGTGCTCTCGCGGTACTCTTTACCGCGAAGATAGTAGGCACACCAGAGAAACGCGCTCCCCTTGCGTGAGAAGATCCGGCCCTCGCCTCTTGCTCTGGTCGTCATTTCTGCGCTCCCTTGGCTTTCAGATCGTTCTCAAGCGCCCGTTCAACGATGGCTTGCAGGCTTAGATTTTCGTCGATGCTCCGATGCATGACGGCATTCCATAGTTCGCGCCTCACCCGGATCGTGGTCTTTACAATTTCCGGCTGCTCCTGGTGCTTCATTCGCTAACCCCTTGCTGAGCGATTCAGAACCGGCCCCATCCTACAGCTATGCCTTCGTGCCGTCGCGCTGTTTTGCTGCCTGATGTGCGAATCAATTCCCAAACTGGAAAAGAGCAGCTTCCGGCCCATGCGGCGGGTAAAAGGAAAATCGCCGCTGTTCCTGTAGAGATAGTCTCTGCTCACCCCCAGCCGGTGAGAGGCTTCCTCGATCGAGAGCAATTCGTCGGGCCTGAACGTAGATTGAGCGGGGGCAGTCAGGCGGGCTACCGCCGTGCACCTGATCTCCTCAAGATCCCCGAGAAATCGCGGTAATTCCTCAGCCGGCAACTCCCGAGCGAACACCAGAACGAACTGCATTTCTTCCCTCAAACCTTCCCGCCTTTCACGTACAGTTCCCGTACAGCCCTACTGCCACCCGCGTTTGGAGCGGCCTTCCAAGGGAACGTGGGGCTGCTTGTCCCATGCCTCGCCGGCAAGAGTGGTGATGCCCACTGCCTGGCGTGTGTCGTTTGCATCACATGGCCTACAGGTCGATAACGATGCTCATGGGCACAGCGCCCCCATCGGGACCGCTGATTTCCTGCTTGTCGGTCAGGAGCTTGTGATACTTGCACAGGATCTCAAGAGCCTTGACGCGCTCGGTCATCCGGATTTTCTTCAG
>DASXXV010000199.1:0-3297 GCA_036502905.1 Occallatibacter sp.
GCCGCCTCCGTTGCCGCCGCCACCTCCCCCGCAGGCGGCCAGCAATACCGCCGCTCCCCACACCAGGCCCAAAAACGCTTTGCGCGCCCACTGCCTCATCCCGGCTCCCTGTTCCGCAGTGCTCCCGACAAGGTCGAGAAGAGAGTCCCGGCCGGATAGGGGTGGCGAGCGGTCTTAACCATGTGTTCCGTACCATAATTACATGTGATATCGGTATCAAAAGGCGTCGCGCCGGTTCGACGCAAGCTCCCGTTACCTGCGTGTAGCTTTCCCATCCCAGTCCTTTATCCGCCTGCCAGACTGCCTGGCCGGTTTCCGCACAGCCCTCAAGCCCTCCCAGCCTGAGCCGATAGGGCCTTTGTGCGAGAAGTCTCGCGTTACGGAGGGACCCATGGTCATACGCTACGCCGAAGGCAGGCTTGGGAGCAGGTTCAGTAGGAATGGAATCATCAAGACCGCGTCCCTGGCGCTCATCATGGCGATGGCGCTGCCCGCAACCGCGGCATCCGACCGGGCAGTCAAAACCAAGGTCCCACCGGTCTACCCCGAGCTCGCCAAGCGGATGAAGATTACCGGG
Organism: Occallatibacter sp.; assembly: GCA_036502905.1. Taxonomy (GTDB): domain Bacteria; phylum Acidobacteriota; class Terriglobia; order Terriglobales; family Acidobacteriaceae; genus Telmatobacter. The sequence continues at coordinate 578 of DASXXV010000199.1, forward strand.
ATCGTCAAGATCGAAGCCACCGTAGACCCCGACGGCAAAGTGACCGGAGTCAAGAGCCTCAGCGGCAACATGTGCCTGCAGAACGCCGCCGAAGATGCCGTGCGCAAGTGGAAGTTCGTTCCCGGCGACGGCACCGCCACCGTGAATGTTGACGTCAACTTTGCGGCGAGTCAGCCATAATCACAGCCCGGGTTCAAGCCGAGGCCGGCCACTCCGCGACGCGCCTGTACCATGGCTCGTTACGATCACCGGCCTCCGCAAAACCACATCGGGTGCCCTGCGACGGCGGGTGCCACCCCGACAAGTCTTCGTCGGTGGGGTGGTCTTCGCTGACGTCCTTTTGTACGTGAACCTGGGTTAGCACCCAACCATCTTCACTCCACTCGTCCGGGACGCACCAATCATCCCTCCGTCCCGTGGCACTTCTTGAACTTCTTGCCCGACCCGCATGGGCAGGGATCGTTGCGACCCACCTTCTCGCCCGCGCGGCGCTGTGCCGTCCCCCCGCCGTTCGATCCGCCCGCCATGCTCGCCACCGCCAGCTCCCGCTGTTTCTTGCGCGCGAACTCCTTCTCCAGCTGGTCGATCGTCGTCTGCGGAGCCCGCGTCGGAACCGCGATCTCCCGCGGAGCCGCTTCCAGTCCCGGCCCGCGTCGTTCCGCGCTGGCCACCGGGGGAGCCGCCGGAACTTCGCGCCGCGGCTGCGGAGCCGCGTTCACCGGCCGCCCTTCGGAGTCCACGATCTGCATCCGGAATAGGAACCGTACCGTGTCTTCATGGAACTTCAGCATCATCGCTTCGAACATGTCGAAGGATTCGCGCTTGTAGGCCACCAGCGGATCCTGCTGCGCATAGCCGCGCAGTCCGATGCCTTCCTTCAAGTGGTCCATGGCCAGCAGGTGATCCTTCCACAGGCCGTCGATGACGCTCAGCATCACCATGCGCTCGTGATAGCGCATCGTCTCGGCGCCCAGGATCTGCTCCTTGGCCTGGTAGCTCTCCTTCAGCTTTTCGAAGATCTCGTCGCCCAGCTCGTGCCGCGCCAGCTCCAGCGGCTTGATGCCCGCCTGCGCCATGCTGAACCCGAACTGCCCCATCACCCGTTCTTCCATCCCTTTGACGTTCCACTGGTCCTGGTGCACGTTCTCGGGGGCGTACTCGTCCAGGATCCCGCTGAGAATCCCGCCCACGTAGTCCTCCAGAATCAGCTCGCGCTGTTCCACCCCTTCCAGCAACTGCCGCCGCAGCCCATAGACCGCTTCGCGCTGCTTGTTCATCACGTCGTCGTATTCCAGCAGGTGTTTGCGCGATTCGAAGTTCTGGGCTTCCACTGCCTTCTGCGCTGCCTCGATGCGGTTGGATATCATTCGCGATTCGATGGGCACGCCCTCTTCCATGCCCAGCTTCTCCAGCAGCACGCTCACCCACTGCTTGGCGAAGATCCGCATCAGGTCGTCTTCGAGCGACAGGTAAAAGCGCGATTCGCCGGGATCGCCCTGCCGTCCGGCGCGCCCGCGCAACTGGTTGTCGATGCGCCGGCTTTCATGCCGTTCCGTGCCCAGGATGAACAAACCGCCCGCCTGGATCACTTGCTCATGCTCCTTCGCCGCTGCGTCGAAATAAACCTGGTTCACCTCCGCCCACTCGGCTTCCGAAACCTCGAACTCCTGGCCCTGGTAGTAGAAACGCAGGAATCCCGCCGGCGCCATGGGACTGATGGCGCCCTCGGCCACGCTGATGGCTCGCGCGCGCGCCTTCTTCACCAGTTCCTGCCGCGTCATGAAATCCGCGTTGCCGCCCAGCAGAATGTCGGTGCCGCGCCCTGCCATGTTGGTCGCGATCGTCACCGAGCCCAGCCGCCCCGCCTGCGCCACGATCTCCGCTTCACGCTCGTGGAACTTGGCGTTCAGCACTACGTGCCGCACCCCCCGCCGTTGCAGGATGGCCGACAGCCGTTCCGACTTCTCGATCGACGTGGTGCCCACCAGCACCGGCTGCTTCTTCTCGTGCAGCTCCGCAATGTTGTCCCCCACCGCCTGGTATTTCTCTTTCTCGGTGCGGTAAACAACGTCGGAGTTCTCCACCCTCAGCAGCGGCTTGTTGGTCGGAATCACCACGATCTCCAGCTTGTAGATCTTCTCGAATTCCGCCGCTTCCGTCTCCGCCGTGCCGGTCATCCCGCTCAGCTTTTTGTACAGGCGGAAATAGTTCTGGAAGGTGATCGTCGCCAGCGTCTGGTCTTCCTTCCGGACCTGCACCCCTTCCTTGGCTTCGATGGACTGGTGCAGCCCATCGGACCACCGCCGCCCCGGCATCAGCCGACCCGTGAAGGTATCCACGATGATGACTTCTTTGCCTTCGTTGGTGTCCTTCACCACGTAATCCACGTCGCGCTTATACAACGACTCGGCCTTGATGGCCGTTTCCACGTAGTGCTTCAGGTCCCAGTTCTCGGCGTCCGCGATGTTGCCGATTCCCAGCAGCTTTTCGATGGTGAACCAGCCTTCATCCGTGACCCCGATGGTGCGGTGCTTCTCATCCACCACGTAGTCGCCGGAAAAGTATTTCTCTCCTTCGCGCAGCTGGATGCCCAGCTCCTGCTGCCGCTTGGTATCGCTCCACTCCACCTCTTCGCCCTTTACCAGCTTGGGCATGATCTGGCGGACCTTTACGTACTTGTCGGTGGTCTGCTCCGTGGGCCCCGAGATGATCAGCGGCGT
>DASXXV010000200.1:0-7495 GCA_036502905.1 Occallatibacter sp.
GCCACGATATGTGCACCGTAATCCTGCGCCAGGCGCACCCGCAGCGTATGCAGCCCCGGCGTCGGATTTGACGGCGAAAACGTCAGCAGATACCGGTTGCGCGCGTGCTTGGCTTCTTCCGCCACCCGCGCTTCAAACTTCTTGTCGTTGGTGAAGGTGGTGTACTCGCCCCCGCTCATCTCGGCGATTTCCTTGGTCACGTTCTTGCGAAACGCCTGCACCAGCGCCACCAGCGCCGACACCATGTTCATGGTCCGCTGTTCGCCCGAATCCTTGATATCGTGCGCAAACTCCGCCTGGATGGGCGAAAACGAAACCGTCAGTACCAGCACATCCGATTCACCGATTTTCTTGATCACCTGCTCCGGTTTGGCGTGCTTGCTGCCGTGATCGCGTTCCTCGCTGATCAGCAGCAGCACCCGCCGGAACTCCTTGGGCTGGGTCTGCAGCAAATCCACCGCGTAGCTGATGGTGTCCAGGATCGCATCCCCGCCATCCCCCGGCTGCATGGTCTTGAGCGCCTGGTTCATGTCCTCGCCGGAGTGGCCGAAATCGCGCATCAGGTGCGGCTGCGAGTCGAAACCCACCAGCGCCGCCTGGCTGCGCGGATCAGACAAGAACAGGTCCAGCAGCGGGCCGAGCTTCGCCACCTTGTCGAATTCGAGAACGCTCACCCCGCCCTGCTCCACCGCCACCACCAGCGCCACCGGAGCCGTGTCCATTTCCTCCTGCACATGGACTTTTTGGGGAGCCCCATTGTCCTCGACTACGAAATCGTCCCCCTTCAGCCCATACACAATTCCGCCGCCGCGCTTCTCCACCAGCGTCGGCACCAACACCTCTTTGGTCGTGATTCGAAGCGTAGGCGTGTCGCCGTTCGATCCCGGCATGGGCTGGGGCGGCTCCGCGGGCGGCGCCTGCTGCCCCCACGCCAAGACGGAGGCCCCGGCAACCAGCAAACTCATTGCTCTACGCAACACCGAGAGCACCAATCCCATCCTTCAATAAACTCCAGCTATCTATCCCTGCCGCAGAGATCCAAGACCTTGTCCACTGATCACTATCCACTGACCACTGGTTCAGGGCCGTTTCCGCGCCTCGTGCTGCACCCGGCCCGTCCAGAAAAGAAAACTCACCAGTTCCCGGCGAGACGACCACGCAAATTTGAGCACATCGCGGAATTTCATCTTTTCCGCCCATTGCCCCGAATAGGTTTCCATCCGCCAGCGCAGGTATTCGCTGCGCCATGGCGTTAGCCGCGAGCCGCGCGTGGCATTCCACAGAAATCGAAGTGGGGCAAACAATGACGTCTATCCTTGCCCTGAGTATAAATGCGGCGCGGGTCTCGACCTCTATGCGACCATCCGGCCGCCTCACGGCCATCCGGCAGCTTGATTGCCGCGGCAGCTTCACTGAAGTATCAACGCCGACTCTGAACTCAGATCTTGTCGAACAGGCTGCCAGCACCCACCTGTGCAATCACACTTTGCAGCGCGGTTTGCTGCGTCTTCGAGAGCGAAAGCTGGGTAGCGATATCGGCCACATCCGCCTGCATCAGGTTTGTCTGCGCGGCCGTCAATTGCATCTTTTCGTTGCCCGCCGCTTCCGTCGCCGCCGTAAGCCGGGTCAGAGAGTTGTCCAGAACCACCCGTTGCTGCGAAACGAAATTAACCGCAGTGCTCAGGGCAGTTGTGTCCGCGATCGCAGTAGACGATGCCTGGCCGGATGCAAAATCCGCTATCAGTTGATTGAGCGTGCCCAGGACGTCATTCGCGTTCCCCGCCATGAAGATCTTGTCCCCCGGCACGTTCAACTGGATCCGCTGTCCATTCGGAGTCACCAGGAAATTCACATTTCCGTCCCCGTTGTATGTCGCCGCGGCTGGAGTCGTGCCCGAAATGCTGAAAGGAACGGTCCCGGTTTCGCTTCCTCCGAAAATGTACTGTCCCTGGTAACTGGTATTGGCCAGCGCCAGCACCTCGTCGCGGACCCCGGCCAGTTGGTTGGAGATCGACTTCAGATCGCTTGCGTTCAGGGTCCCGTTATTGGCGCTGGTGGCCAGGGAAATGGCCTGCGTCAGTTGGGATACCACTCCGCCCAGTGCGGAATCGGCCACCTGCAATTGTCCCTGCACAAGGCTCGAAGCCTGTGTGAAGCTATCATCTCTCTGGATCTGATTCAGCAGCAGAACATTTTGCCCTGCCGCCAGGGGATCGTCACTTAACGAATTGACGCGCTGGCCGCTCGACAATTGCGCCGTTAGCTGCTCGACTTTCGCCTGGGTTTGATTTAGCGATGCTGCCAGGTTTGAAATGTAGGACGGATTCACCCGCATGTTTGCCTCGTTGTTGCCCCGCGGTTCCTCGGCGGCTATTCCGCGTATCTGCCACTAGGAGACGGCGGTCTGAACACCCAGATTCAACGCAGATGTCATGATCGTGTTCAGGATCGCGAAAACCTGCGAAGCAGCCTGGTAGCTCCGCTGCAGTTGCTGCATCGCTACCGCCTCATCGTTGAGATTCACCGCCGAAAGCGCGTTGGTCTGGTTCTGAAGCTGCGTCACCGAAGCAGTTTGCGCCGTGTTCTCCGTCTGCACCTCGCCGACGATTGCCCCCAGCGCAGTGACGAAATTCGAAAAGAAGTTCGACGGCGATCTTCCGTTCACGATTGCGAAATCGGCCAGCCCGGCCATGGCCACGGTATTGGAATCATCACCTGAACCGGCTGCAGGCCCGGCCGCAGCAATGTTGTTCGGATCGGTTATCAACACGCTCATCGCCGCGGCGCTTCCCGTCACTCCCACCGGCGGATTGAAGATATCCAGGCTGGGATTGGCGGGATTCACTCCCGTCCCGCCCACCCCGTTCAGATTCGTACCGGCATTGTTCTGCGCATTTATCGCGGTCGAAATTCCATACGCGAGCTGATCGAGGGAGTTCAGCACTTGTGGAATATCCTGGTCGCGCGCCGCCAGATAGCCCCCCAGCGACCCGCCGCCGGAGGCAAGGTCCGAGGTGATATCGGTCGTGCCCACAAAGAAATGCGTAACCCCATTCACCACGCCGGTGGTCATCGGGTAATTCGAGTTCCCTGAAACCAGCGTCATTCCCGAGGTCGTGGCGATCGAGAGTCCGTTGTTCTCCGTGGTGATCTGGTTCATCCCGATCAACTGCGAAAGCTTGCTCAAATCCTGCTGCCGCTGGTCCTCGAGAACGCCGGCATCCGCTCCCGGTGAAGTCGACTGTATCTGTCCGTTCAACTGCGCAATCGACGCCGTCAGGGCATTCACCTGCGCCACCATCCCGGCTGCTTCCTGGTCCAATGCCGCCCGCTGCGTGCTCACCATCCTGGCGGCATTCGAAATGTCTCCTGCCAGGGTTGTCGCAGTGGAAAGCACCTGCTGCCGCAGCGCGTTGTTGGTGGGATTGGCCTCCAGCGCCGACAGTGAATTGAAGAAACCGGTGATGTCGCTCCCGATATCCCCCGCTCTGGAACTGGTCGAACCCGAATCCGGTGTAAACAGTGCCTGGATCGCATTCAATGCTGCCAGCCGCGATCCGGATGCCGCAGCCATTTGCTGCTGCTGATTCAGACGTTCGGTCAGGATACGGTCCCGCACCGACGTGGCGCCGGTTTGGGTGACGCCTGTTCCGCACTCCAATCCGTTGATGCTGACCGGATCATTTTCCTGCCAGTTCGGAATCTCCCGCGTATAGCCGGGGGTGTTGGCGTTGGCAACGTTGCTTGACACGATGCTCAGCGCCGATTGATCCGCATTGAGTGCCCCGGAAATCAGGCTGAACGCCGAGCTAATGGTTCCCATCGCACTTCTCCGTTCGCGACCAGGGCACCCACGCGGTCCGGCGCCCCGCATACTCCAGGCCTCCGCGCATCCGCTCGTGCACCCGGTTCATGACCTCCAGGTGGGCTTCGGTGGCCGCCAGCACCCGTCCGAAAACCTCCATATCGCGAGAGGCACCGTGAGCCTGGCGCTGAAACTCCGCCCGGTCCTCGCCGCTCAGGCCTGCGAGTCCGCGGTTCAGAGCGCGGCAGCAAACCGCCAGTTCCTCCAGGCGCTCCGCATCCAGTCTGGCCAGTGCAAGAGATGCTTCGACGACGAGTTCCCGCAACTCCGGATTCCTTTGCTGCCCGCCAACTGTCTGCATTTCCCGCCCCCGCCCTTCGTCTGACCACAACCCGCCGTCGACTCATGACGGTCCAAAATGCGTTACCCCGGTCAGCACGCAGGATTGCTATTTACCGCGCTCGAGCATCGCGTCCACCATCTTGGCCGCGACCGCCGATCCGGGCACATCGTAGGTTCCCGCCTGAAGCGCCGCCTGGATTTCGGCCACTTTCCCGGTTCGTACGCCTTCATCCATCGCGCTATGCGCCACCTCGCTGCCCGCGCTGCTCAGGGTTGCGCGGTCAGTGGTCGGCGAGTTTGCATCCGGCACACCGGCCTTCGGCCTATGGGCCGCTGCCGTTGACGCCGCCGTCACTCCCAGAAGCGATTTCAATCCATCCAGACTGCTGCGAATGTCCATACACGCTGCTCCTTGATCCGTTTATCGGCGATTCTTCTAATCACTCTAGTCATTTGCCCGCGCTCATTGGCTTACTGCTTTGGAGGAGTCCAGAGTTCCCCGCGAGATTGCCGGGAAAGGAATGCACAATCTGATTGGCAATGCCCAGCCCTCCGCCGGCACTCAAAGCTCCCGCCAGGGACTCGCACGCGAATTCTCCCAGGGTCCCGGTCTGCTCACCTTCCCCGCCTTCCAGAGAGGCCTCCTTCATGGGCGCCAGCAACTCCTTCATCATCAAGCCTTCGAACTGGTGCGCCGCCCGCACCAGCCGCGGTTCCGGGCTCTGGTTCTGTTGCGCGCATATTGCCCGATTCGAATCCAGACCCGCAATCATCATGGCCTTCTCCCCGCCCGGTTCTTTTCCATCATCTGTTCCCTCCTTGTTCCCTTTGTTCCTACAGCACCTCCAGGTCCGCTTCCAGAGCCCCGGCTTCCTTCATTGCCTGCAGGATCGAGATCACATCGCGAGCTCCTGCCCCGGTTCTTTGCAATTCCTGGACCAGATCCTCCACCGTGGCCCCCTCTTTCAATTCAATCCGGTTGACCGGCTTGTCCTGCGCGTCCACCGAGGTCTGCTGCACCACCTGGGTCGTTCCGTTTGAATAGGGCCCGGGTTGCGAAACCATGGGCCGCGAAGTCACTTTGACGGAAAGCCCGCCATGGAGGATCGAAACCGGCTGCAGCCGCACCGCTCCGCCAATGACCACGGTGCCGGTCCGCTCGTTCACCACTACCCGCGCGCGGGGGTATACATCCACTTCCACCGCTTCGACGGCATCGAGAAGGGTGACACGATCTTCGCCGGAATCGGGAACGATCTCGACCCGCCTGCTGTCGATGGCATGTGCCCTCTGGGAACCAAGCGCACCATTGATGGCGGCCGCCATTCGCTCGGCAGTGTGAAAGTCGGCGTCGTTCAATATCACGTCCACCGTTTGCATCTGCTTCAGGTCGAATGGCACAGAACGTTCGACGATGCCCCCTCCCGGAACCCGCGCGGTGGTGGGATGATTCATCTGTTTGGAATTTCCCTGGGCTGCGGCCGTGTATCCACCCAGTACAAGAGCGCCTTGCGCCTCGGCGTAGATCTGCCCGTCAGGACCGTAGAGTGGCGTCATAAGCAGGATTCCGCCCTCGAGCGACCGTGCGTCGCCCGCGGAAGAAACCGTGATGTCCACCCGGTACCCTGGCCGGCTGAACGGCGGCAGAGTCGCGGCGACAAAAACCGCAGCCATGTTTTTCACCTGCATGTTGCTGGCTGAATTTGAACCCGTCTGCGGAACCGTGATGCCCATTCGCTGCAGCGCCGAGATCAGTGTTTGCGCCGGAAACACGGTCTGCGAACTGTCCCCCGTGCCGCGCAGACCCACCACCAGCCCGTAACCCACCAGTTGGTTGTCGCGAATGCCCTCGATGGTAGCGACGTCTTTGACCCGGGCCCGCTGCGGTGCCAGCTCCCCGCGGCCGTAAGCAACCATCGTCAGCATGACGAGTGTCAGCGCAATCATCCGCCGCCTTCCCGTCTTTGCCATTCGCGTCTGCGCTTCTCTCATGGTCTTCGCCTGATTCCCGGTGGGTTGATGCTAATCCCTGTTTCTTTTCAAAACACCAACAACCGCTGGAGGAAGCGCACCAGCGGATTTTGCCGGTAGGTGGAGTCGTTCACAATGCCCTTGCCTGTGACTTCCAGTTCGAGGTCCGTCATGGCCGTCGACAACACCTGGTTCTGAGCGCTCACATCCTCCGGCCGCACCAGGCCCCGCAAGCGGATCAACTGCGTCTGCTGCGAAAATGTCAGTTGCCGCATCGCCTGCACCACCAGCATGCCGTTGGGCAGCACGTCCACCACTTCTGCGCCAAACGTGGTCAACAGGCTCGAGTTTGTGGTGCTTTGCCCCTGGGCGGTGAGCCCGGAGGACGATTTCTGCGCCACCAGGTTCTGCATCGCATTCGCGGCACTCAACGCTCCAAAAAGGGAGGTGACGCTGGAGTTCGCGTTTGAGGACCTGGTGTTCTTTACCTGCCCGTCGGTGGAGGCAGCCAGGCTCTCGGTGACCACCACCGAGACGACGTCGTGAAGACGGAACGCCTTGACGTCCGTACCCAGCCGAACGAGCTGGCCGTCAGGGCTCCAGATCGATCCAAGCGTCCGCACCTCGGCCGCCTGTTGCGCGCGCACGCGGTCGACATAGGCTCGCAGCGCGGTTTCCGGCGGTGTACTCGGAACATTGGCCTGCTTGGACTTCTTCAGGCCGGAGTGTGCCTGGGTTGCTCCGCAAGCCAGGACGGCGCTGAGCAGCAACGCCGTGCGCTTCCAAAGACTCATGGCCTGCCCTCCCCAGGCCTGCCCTCCCCAGGCCTGCCCTCCCCAGGAGACACAATGGCAGCCCTCCCCGCAGCGAGCGCAACGGCCCTCACCACCTCGCCCCCGATCTTTAATCGAACATCCATGAAAGATCCAACCGCTGCGGAGGATAGGGCCACGGCTTCCAGCCTGCCCTCCACTGCCGCACTGTGCTCCTCGACCACCACCCGGTCGCCTGCGCGGATCACCAATGGGCTCGGCTTGGCCGTACGATCTATAAAAGGAATTTCACTCCTGACGGGCACGGCTCTGCCCGGGCGAGAAGGGTTATCGGGGTTCTTTTCCACCAACCAGGTAAGCCCCATTTGCGGGTCGCGTATCTGGCGGATGACGCGAACCGGGACCAATCTCGGAACTCCAGCCGCACTTCCGTGTGCCTGCAAGCCGGCCGCGTCGCAGACCGCTGCCTGTGAACCCGCTGGTAATGGCCAGGAATTGGCTACCAGGCTAGCCAGAATCCACGCCCAAGGCCGGTACGTTCTCCTGATCCGAACTCTCACCCTCGTGCCCTCCCTCGTGTCCGCTCGCCACAGCCCCCCAGTTA
>DASXXV010000201.1:0-16538 GCA_036502905.1 Occallatibacter sp.
TGGGGCCAGTACACGACCGGCTATCGCGAGTCCGACTTACTGGTGATCTGCACCAACTCCCGGCCGGCACGCCTGGTTCCGTTTGTGGTGCACGAGTGCACGGAGTTCGAAGACCGTCACCGGCCGGACTGGGAGCAGATGGAGAAGTTGGCGATCAACTTCACCGAGGTAAAGCGCAAGCAGACTCCCGGATTTCGGGGAGCCGGTTTCGCAACTATCCCCGTGGTTGAGCAAGACGAACCCGAGGATGAACTGGAAGAGGTCGCGCGAAGCTAGGGATCAGTGTTCCGGAATTGGCCCGGATCGTCGATTCCGTCCGGCCTGGTTGGCCGAAGTCACTGCGGTGACAGCTTCGCTTGATGAAGCGAAATTTGGATCGATACGTATTGGGACCATCTTCGCGCGGCCTCACCAGCACGAGGATATTGCATCTGCCGGTGGCGCAGGGCACGGATACTTCAGGGTAGAGCGCCGCGTTCGCGCGGAGTCGCAGGTTCGAGTCCTGCCTTCGGCCTCTGTGTCGATGTGGCTCAGCACACGCCGCGTCCGATTTTTCCCCGGCAGGCTTTTGATTTTCTTGAAAGGAGGCGATGAACATGCGCCTGAATGTTCTGCAGTTGAGTCATCTTGCGGGGCCGCGCACACAGGAGGGCGCGCCGGCCGCGGTGCTGACGCCCGAGCAGGCTCTGCGCCGCTCAGTACTCTCCTGCATGCTGTGGGAGAACGAGTTCTACGAGGACGGGGTGCAGATTGCCGGCCGGATTCACCAGCTGGTTCCACGCGTGGAGGCGGAGAAGGTGGCCGCCCTGGCGGTGGAGGCCCGGGAGCGCATGAAGCTGCGCCACGCGCCTCTGTTGCTGGTTCGCGAGATGGCGCGTCATGCCACGCATCGGCAGCTGGTGGGCGAGACCCTCGCCCGGGTGATCCAGCGTGCGGATGAACTGGCGGAGTTCATGGCGATCTACTGGTCCGGCGGACGCCAGCCGCTCTCCGCGCAGGTGAAGAAAGGGCTGGCCTCGGCGTTCACCAAGTTCGACGAGTACGCCCTGGCCAAGTACGACCGAGCGGGCGTAGTTCGGCTTCGAGACGTGCTGTTCCTTTCGCACGCGCGCCCGCTGGACGAGGCGCAGGCGGCGCTGTGGAAGCGTCTGGCCGCGAACGAGCTGGCCACGCCCGACACCTGGGAGGTAGCGCTGTCGGGCGCCGGGCGCGACGGCACCAGCGGCGAGGATGACAAGCGCGAGACCTGGGAGCGCCTGCTTGCGGAGCGCAAGCTGGGAGCCCTTGCCCTGCTCCGCAACCTGCGCAACATGCAGGACGCAGGGGTGAACGAGCAGCTGGTGCTGGGCGCCCTGGGTGCGGCGAACATGGAGCGTGTGCTTCCCTTCCGGTTCCTCGCGGCTGCGCGCAATGCTGCGCACTGGGAGGCGGCGCTGGAGCAGGCGATGTTTCGCGCGCTGGATGGCCGCGGCACGCGCCTGCCCGGGCACACGGTTCTGCTGGTGGACGTGTCGGGCTCGATGGAGGCTTCGCTATCGCAGCGTTCGGAGATGCGGCGCTCGGATGCGGCGTACGGCCTGGCGATCCTGTTGCGCGAGGTCGCCGAGAAGGCAACGATCTACACCTTCTCGGAGCGCGCGCAACTGGTGCCTTCGCGGCGCGGCATGGCCCTGCGCGACGCGCTGGAGACAAGCCAGGCACACGGCGGAACCTACCTCGGCAGGGCTATCTCCCATGTGGAGGAGCACAGCCGGGCGGGGTACGCACGCATCGTGGTGATTACCGACGAGCAGTCGCACGACCACGCAGGCGCGCCGCGCGGACGAGGCTACGTGATCAACGTGGCCAGCAACCGTAACGGCGTGGGCTACGGCGAGTGGACGCACATCGACGGCTGGAGCGAGGCGGTGGTAGATTACATCGCTGCGCTCGAGTCGGGCGAGGGGACGCCCACCGCTTGAGACCACGATGTAAAAAAACCGGGGACGATGCCGTTTTCACGACACGTCCCCGGCCTTTTTACGTCACCTGTAATGCCTCAGCGCCCCCATTGAGGACCTGGAAATCAGGCGGCGGCGGGGGAGTCGGCGTGGTCCGGAAAGATCGACACACGGCCGGCCTGGAAAAGGGTTAAATAGGCATCGGAAGGTGTGCCGGAGTGTGGCAAAATTGAACTCCCGGTCACGAAAAAAGCGTCACCAATCGCGTAAGTAAGTTTGCTTCCTTTGGTTTTGACCACAACTTGGGACAGACTCCATCCGGGGTAGCATCGTTCCGCAGCGAAATGCGTCTGTGCATCTAAACGATTGGGGGAAAACGGAGGTCTCGGGGCTTTGTCACGCATCCACATGCACATGCCGCACATGCACTTGCCCAGGCTGGAGCGCAAGCCGGAGCTGGACGCGTTGCGTGGATTATTCCTGGTGTGGATGACGCTAACGCATCTGCCTACGCGGTTCGCCGATTTCGTGAACCAGCCACTGGGGTTTGTGTCATCAGCGGAGGGATTCGTGTTCATATCGGCCCTGCTGGTGGGGCGGCTGTACATACGCGACTGGGTGCAGAATCCTTCCAATGTGCGCGCGCGCCTGTGGAAGCGTTCGCTGAAGATCTACGGATATCACCTGCTGATGCTTGCGCTTGCGTTCACGGTGGTGGCGGGCTTCGCGGTGCACACACACAAAGCGGCGCTGATGAACCTGCTGAATTTCTATCTGCAGCGCCCCAAGGCCGCCATCGTGGGGTCGGTTCTTCTTCTTTATTGCCCGCCGCTGCTGGACATTCTGCCCATGTACGTAACGTTCCTCTTCTTCACGCCATTGATGCTGGCGGCGGCGGTGCGCTGGGGATGGAGATGGATTCTGGCCGGCAGCGGACTGGTGTGGCTGCTGGCGCAATATGGACTGCGGGACGTGGTCCACAACTGGGTGGTTCACGTTACCCACCTGCACATTCCGCTGCAGGAGACCGGCGCCTTTAACCTGTTCGCCTGGCAGGGAGTGTGGATCGTGGGGCTGTGGCTGGGCGCCAAATCGGCCACGCAGACGGAGATCTTCCGCAGGGTCCCGGGTTGGCTGGCGGCTTTATCGGCGGCGGCATGCGTATTTTTCCTGGGCATCCGGTTCTCCTGGTGGGGTCCTCATCTCACCCAGCAGGCCCTCGGCCTCAATCTTGACAAATGGCAGATCGGACCGCTGCGCGTGCTCAACCTGGTGGCGTTCACCACGGTGGTGTACTGGGCGCGGAAATACCTCACCAAGCTGGTGGCGATCGAGCCATTTCTGACGCTCGGCAAGGCATCGCTGAAGGTGTTCTGCGCGCATCTATTCTTTGTCTTCGCCGGGTTGGCGTTGTTATACGGGGACATGAACCAGGATGGCCTGGATCAACTTCATGGCATTCCCGCGCTGGCCCTGCTGGCGATCACTTTCACTGCGCTCATCATCGTTGCGGCGAACGAAGTGAAGAAGAAACACGCGGAGCGGGACCGCCGGGCGCGGAAGGAAGCGACGGACGGTCCGGCCATCGCGGCGACGGTGTCGGGGGGGTCGGACGGCGACGAAATGGGCGAGAGCCAAACCATAGATATGTCTGTTAATGGGGTTTGCGAGCCAGCCCCTGTTACCGTCCTGGTGAAGACCACGCTGTAACGGGGGGTGGAATCCAGGGGAACCCCGGGGGCCAAATTAACAGAACGTTTGCAATCTGTTTGCCTGATTGCAGTAGCCTGTTAATGATTCCGGGCGGCCATTCGCAGCAAAATCCCAAACGGCCGCCGGGTGAGGCAGACCGGTTGAGCCAATCCGTATTTGTGCTGGAAGACGACGCTGATATCTCGCGCCTTGTGCAGCATCACCTGGAAGCGGCAGGGTTTACCGTCCGGCCGCATGCAAATCCCATCAATCTGATTCCGGACGCCGAGCGGCAGCCTCCCGCCCTGTTTCTGCTCGACATCATGGTTCCGGGGGGCGACGGACTGGATGTGTGCCGGCGGCTGCGCAGCAACTCGGCGCTATCGACCATTCCCATCATTTTTCTGACCGCCCGGGCGGGGGAGAACGACCGGGTGCTGGGGCTGGAACTGGGAGCGGACGATTACATCACCAAGCCCTTCGCGACGCGCGAACTGGTGGCGCGTGTGAAGGCGGTGCTGCGGCGCTTCGAGCGGCCCACATCGCCATCGATCATCCGCTTTGAAGAAGTGGTGATCGATGCCAACGCCATGCAACTGACGGTGCGCGGGACCCTCACGACCACAACGGCCACGGAATTCCGGCTGCTGGACTACCTGGCCCGACACCCGGGCCGGGTGTACAGCCGCGATCATTTGCTGGACGCGGTGTGGGGCGATGCCCGCTTCGTGACGCCGCGCTCGGTGGACGTCTACGTGCGGCGCATTCGTGAGAAGATCGAAATCGATCCGGAGAACCCGCGTTATCTCAAAACTGTTCGGGGGGCCGGATACCGTTTCGAGATACCGAAGACGGATTAGGTTTCGAGTTCAATGCACGGCTTGCCGTCGCTTACCCGCAGTGTGCGGGATGGGAGCGGAACTTCTTGACCCGCAAAATCTTCATCAAGCTGATGGGCCTGTTTGTCCTCCTCCTGGTGTTCCATGCGGTGGTCACGGAGATCCTATTTCAGCGGCAAACGCATCACGCGGCGTTGTGGTCGGCGTTGATTGCGGCGGGGCTGGCGCTGCCGGTGGCCTGGTGGGCGGCGCATCGTGTGAAAGGGCGGCTGCAGCGGGTGGTGGATTTTGCGCGCCGGATCTCGGAAGGCGACCTGAGCGCGCGCCTGGACCAATCGGCGGGAGACGAGCTGCACGCCATTGAAGCGGCGTTGAATCAAACCGCCGAGCAACTGGGCAAGAGTTTCGCGGAAAGCGAAAGCCGGCGCCAGGAACTAGCCACCATGCTGGACTCCATGCAGGAGGCGGTGGTTGCGATCACGCCGGAGGGATTCGTGCGCTGGTCGAACGCGGTAATGCAGCGCATGGCGGGGACGCAGATCAGGGTGGGGCGGCCTCTGGTGCACTCTGCCCGGGACCCGGAATTGCTGGCGTGCGTGAAGGGCGCGGTGGAACACGGCGAAGTGCGCACGGGGCGCGCGAGTGCGCTTTCCCCCGGGCGGATCTTCGAGGTGAGCGCCGCTCCCCTGCCCTCGGGCGGGGCGATCGCGGTGCTGCACGACGTGACGCAGATCGAGTCAGCGGAGAAGTCGCGGCGCGAGTTCATCGCCAATGTGAGCCATGAATTGCGAACGCCGCTGACCTCCATCCAGGGGTATGTGGAGACGCTGCTGGAAATGCCGGACGGCAATCCGGATACGAACCGGGAGTTTCTGGGGGTGATCCAGAAGAACGCGACGCGCATGAACCGGCTGACGGAAGACCTTCTGGCGCTGGCCAGCGTGGAGAGCCCCGACTACAAGCTTGCGCGGCACCCGATCCGGGCGAGCGCATTGGTGCGCGACGCCATCGAATCGCTGGGCGGGCTGGTGGTGGATTCGGGAGTGGAGCTGGAGTTCGCGGAGGCGCCGGACGCATGTGTTCTGGCGGATGCGGACGCCATGAACCAGGTGTTCGGCAACCTGATCGAGAACGCGCTGAAGTACGGCAAAACGGGCAAGCGGATCCGGGTGGGAGCCCGGCTACTGGAGAACGAGGTGGAGTTCTGGGTTCAGGACTTCGGGCCGGGGATTGCGTACGAGCACCTGCAGCGGATCTTCGAGCGGTTCTACCGGGTGGACAAGGCGCGGTCGCGGGAGTCGGGCGGGACGGGGCTGGGGCTGGCCATCGTGAAGCACATTATCCAGGCGCACGGCGGAGACATCCGAGCGGAGAGCGAACTGGGCCAGGGGGCAGCATTTTATTTCACTCTGCCGCTGGCCGCCGAAGCCGCCAGCGCCGCCTGAGGCGGGGTGTGTTCACAGTTCCTGTGGAGGCTGTGAAGCGGGTCGGGGTAAGTGCCGAAGGCAGCGGCATTGGGGGGATTCATCACAACTTCACAGTTCCTGTGCGGCGGTGGAGTTGGGGACGAGAAGTCATTTCGATGTGACAGGTTGGTGCTCGTTCCACAGCTTCACAGACGATTTTTCGGGGGAAAAGTTTTTGAGGGCTCGCGGAGACGAGCGAACGCGACGGGCCAAAGGATTCGCCCGTTGTGATTATGCCCCTTGACGGAAGAATGATGTGCAAAGGGACGTTTTTCCGCAGCCTCCCAGGTCTCAATGCCCATAGGCCGCGAAAGAGATTCGCAAACTACATCGGGCGGCGAACACGACAGAGGGATCCTGAACATCTGGAATGTAGGCGTCGCGCCGGTTTTCCGGAAGCAATCAGGCGAGCATGTTTTCCAGGATAGCGGCGCGTTTCCGGGGCTAACTGGCGGCCAGGCTGCTCAATGCTTTCAGGTCGGGCCAGCCGAGGGCTGACTCGGTTAACTGAATGCCGCCAATCTCAATTGCCTGGCTTTTCAGGAATTGGGCACCGGCTTTCGCATAGAAGCGGACCGCCGGGTTCTGTGCAAGCACCCAGACGATCATGCTTTTGTGACCCTTCTGAAGGAGTGCATTGGCAACCGCGCCGAGGAGAGCCTTTCCCACGCCACGGCCCTGCGCGTCTTGGAGCAGGTAAATCGTGTAGAGCTCCGAGTCGTAAGCGTGGAGGGGTTGACGGATGGCACCGCCGCCAGCGAATCCGATCACCTGGCCTTCGATCTCGGCTACAAAAACACTGATTTCGCGCGCAAGCCAGTCCTGCCATAAGGGGACCCGTTCGGCCTCGTTCAACGCAGCCAGGTATTTCTGCGGAACAATCCCCTTATAGGTTGTCAACCAGCTTTGGACATGCACATGCGCGATGGCGGCAGCATCCCGGACCTCGGCGACCCTGATGGAAGCCATGCCAAGACCGGCTATACCTGCGACGCAGGCAGGGGGCTGAGCACCAGGTTGCTGATGTTGCTGACGATGGGCTCGAAGGCGTACTTCTGGTCGGAGGAAAGCTTTTTCCAGTCGGGGTTGTCGCGGAAGGCATTCCAGTTCTTGTCCATGGTGGCCGCATCGGGGACGCTCAACATGTAAGTGAGGGCGGGCATGCGCGAGCCGACGATGGTGTCGCCGAAGAAGACCGGGTTGAAGCCGGCGGTCTTGAAGATTTCGAACTCGCCATTGTTGAACATCTCCACCTTGCGAACGTGGTCGCGGTAGCTGGGGCTCTCGTAGGTGCGGAGCTGGTAGATGCGCTTGGCCTTGGTGGCGGCGGCCGGCGGAGGGGTGATCTTCGGCCAGCCTTCGAAGGCGGCCAGGAGGGAGTACTCGACGCGGAGAAACGGAGGCGCGGTGGCGGGGGCGCTCCAGAAGGCATCGGCGGCCTTGAGAAATTCGGAGTCCTGGGCGAGTTCAAGGTCGAGGGTGGCGAGAGCTTCGACGGAAGGACCGGGAATCAGGACATAGGTCTGGGGCGTCTCGGGGCCGAAATCCAGGTGGAATGCGCCGATGGGGCCCATGCCGCGGCGGGTGAGGGCGGGGATGAGGGCTTCGGAAATGAAGTGGTCGGTGAGCCCGGACTGCGGACCGGAATAGAGCGAATAGCGGCGGAGCTGGTAGAACTCGCGGGCACGGGAGGCGGGCGCCTGGGCTTTGGATGAAGGGGTGGCGGCGAGAGCCGAAGCGGCCAGCGAGGCGGCGAGAAAACGGCGGCGGTGCATGGGGACCTCCAGGGTTTGGTGATTTCAGATAAAAGCCGGACGAGAAGCCGTGTTCGTGCGGGATTCGGGTCCGTATCCCACCTTAACCGATTCGCCTGGGGCAAACCGGCGGAGCGGTGCACCCGGCGGGACGAGGCGCCCGGAGCGTGTGGTGCACCCGCGAGGGTTTTACTCTTCGCCGATGTCTTCGTTCCATAGTTCGGGATGCAGGGCGATGAAGGACTCGAGCATTTCGCGGCATTCGGCATTATCGAGATCGATCAGGTTGACGCCGTTTTCGCGGAGCCATTCGATGCCGCCGGAAAAGGTGCGGCTCTGGCCCACGACCACCGTGCCAATGCGGAACTGGCGGATGAGCCCGCTGCAATACCAGCAAGGGGCGAGAGTGGTAACCATGATCATGTCGCCGTAACTGGTCTGGCGGCCGGCGCGGCGGAAGGCATCGATTTCGGCGTGCATGCTGGGATCGCCCTGCTGGACGCGGCGGTTATGGCCCCGGCTGACGAGTTCGCCATTGCCGCGGAACATGGCGGCGCCGATGGGAATGCCGCCCTCAACCTGGCCATAGCGGGCCTCCTGGATGGCTAGAGCCAGCATGCGGTCGTATTGTTCGTTCATGTCAGCATCCTTTCATAGCGGGCCGGGATAGACAGAAGTGAGCCCAGTGACTAAGGCCCTCCACGATTGCAGCATTCTAGCCGGATTGGTCGCAGCGGCGCTTTCCGGCCTGACGGACGGACGGAAGTGCGGGGTCCGAAGTGGCAGACGAGTCACTGCTTGTAGGGGAAGGATTTGTCGGGGTGGGGGGGCGATTTGGGAATGGGCCGGGGATCGGACTGGATCTCCTGCTGGAGTTCTTTGAGCGCGGTTTCGAGCTGCGTGTCCCGGCCTTCCCAGGTTTCGTGGGGAAGGTTGTCGACGACCATGTCAGGATCGACGCCATGGCCTTCAATGAGCCACTTGCCGTCGGCATAGACGCCCATTTCCGCAGCCGTGGCGATGCCGTTGTCGGCCTGCTGGTTATCGAAACTGAGCCAGATCTCGCCGCCCCAGGTGCGGGTGCCGATGACTTTTCCCAGCTTCAAGCGGCGGAAGCCCTCGGCGAATGCCTCGCCGTCGGAGGCGGTGAAGCTGTCGCACAGCACGACGATGTGGCCGCGAAAGGCGTACTGCATGTTCCATGCCGGATTGCCCACGCGCGGCTGCCAGTAGAACCATGCCTGGCGGAGGAGGCGGGACAAGAGCCAGGAGTCGATGTTGCCGCCTCCGTTGCGGCGCACATCGATGATGAGTCCCTCGCGATCGAAGACGGGGTAATAGTCGCGCGCCCACTGATCGATGTCCCTGGCGGTCATGGCGCGCAGGTGCACGTAGCCGATTTTGCCGCTGGAGCCTTTTTCGACGGCGAGGCGGCGGGAATAATCCCACTCGTTGTAACGCAGGCCGGCGTCGTCGTGGGAGCTGACTGGGGTGACGAGTACGTCGCGGGCGTCGCCGGACGGGGGCTTGACGTGGAGCAGGACCTGGGTGCCGGCCTTTCCGCGCAGCAGGGATCGCTCATCGGGGACGCTGAGGGAATCGACACCATCGATGCTGGTGATGACTTCGCCTTCCTTGACGAGCGAATCGGGACGGGCGAGCGGAGGGGCCTGGTTGGGCAGGTCGGGATCGTGCTCGTAGATGTGCTCGACGACGTATCCGCCGGCGTTGTCGTCGCGGCGCAGGCGGGCGCCGAGAGCGGCCAGGTCGACCTGGTCGGTGGGCTTGCGGGAGTCGCCTCCAAACACGAAGGTGTGGAGGGCAGAGAGTTCGCCAGCCAACTGCGCGATGACCTCATTGAGTTCCTCGCGGTCGGCAGCGCGATCGACCAGCGGCAGGTAGCGGTCGCGCATGGCGGTCCAGTTTACGCCGTGCATGTTGGGGTCGTAGAAGAAGTCGCGCTCCATGCGCCAGGCGTCGAGGAAGATACCTTGGAATTCGTCGCGGGGATTGGTGGAGATGGTCCAGCGCGAAAGGTTGACGGCTAACTTGGCGAGCGCCTTGGGATCGCCGAGCGAGGAGCCCTTGGCGTCGGAGTCGACGATGTAGAAGTCGTCGGCTTTGCGGAGGAGCATCTTCTTGCGGTCGGCGGAGATCTCGTAGTCTTTGACCTCGCTCATCACCGTGTCGGGCTCGTCGCCCTTGTTGGCGATATCGAGGCACTGGAGGGACATGTGCTCGTGGGAGTCGTCGCTGGCGTTGAGCCAGCACAGGCGCTTGTCGGAGGCCTGCAGGTTGTCGTAGTTGCCCGGGGGTACAGGGACTTCAGTGAGACGCGAGGCCAGATCGGCGAAATCGATTTTGACCTCGGGCGGTTTTTTTTCTTCGGGCTTCTTGTCTTCGGGCTTTTTCTCGTCGGTCTTTTTGGCGCCGGCGGGTTTCTTG
The DNA here is from genome assembly GCA_036502905.1 of Occallatibacter sp. Lineage (GTDB taxonomy): Bacteria > Acidobacteriota > Terriglobia > Terriglobales > Acidobacteriaceae > Telmatobacter. The sequence continues at coordinate 10,137 of DASXXV010000201.1, forward strand.
TCGTCGCCGGGCTTCTTGTCATCCCCAGCCTTGGGCTCTTCTTTCTTTTCCTTGTCTTTGTCTTTGTCGGTGTCGGGATGGAGCTCGTCGGGGGGGAGGAAGGGAGAGCGCAGGCCGGGGGTGAGCGCCAGCTGATAGATCTTGAAGCTGCGATCGAAATGCGGCTCCGGCTCGCGCGGGCCCCACGGCGAGTTGATGGTAGTTTTCAGCATGCGGTCAGAGAGGAAATAGAGCCACTTGCCGTCGGAACTCCAGGCGGGGGCGCCCGAGTTGAAGCGATCGGACGTGATGGCCTGGGTGGCGCCGCTGCCGGCGTTGTAGAGCGTGATCTGCTGGAAGTGATTGTCGGCGGCCTGGGAATAGGCGAGCCACTGGCTGTCGGGGGACCAGGCCAGGTCGCCGAAGTCGCCGTTCATGGATTGGGCGATCCGCTTCTGCTGTTTTGTCTTGATGTCGTAGATCCAGAGTTGCTGGGCCTTGTCGTAATACGCGAGCCAATGGCTGTCGGGGGAGACCACGCCATCGAGACGCAGGACCTTGGCATCGCTGGTCCATTGTTCGGGCTTGCCAACGCCGTTGGCGGGATATTTCCAGTATTCGGCTTCGCCGGTATCGGTGGAAAGGGCGAGGATGCCTTTGCCGTCAGGCAGGAAGCGGGCTTGCCGGTAGCGAACCGAGGAATTCGCGGCGACCTTGACGACGCGGCCGGTCTTGGCGGGCAGGGTGAATACTTCGCCGCGCGCAGTGAAGACGGCGCTGGACCCATCGGGGGCAATGTGGGCGGCGGTGAGGTAGTCGAGGGGCTTCTTGACCCAGTGCTCGCGGAGCTGATCGAAGTCGGAAGTGAGGGTGATGGGGATGACCTCTTCACGGCCGGAAGCGAGGTCCAGGAGCCAGAGATCGGCGGCCGAGGCATAGACGATGCGGCCGCCGGAGATGGATGCGGACTGGACATCGAAAACGCGCTGATGGCTTTCCTGCTTGAGGTTTTTGCCATCGGGGTCCATGGACCAGACATTCATGACGCCGTCGCGATCGGAGAGGAAATAGACGCGGCCTTCGGAGAACATGGGATGCGCGGAGGTGCCTTCGTAGTCGGCGGTGAGGGGGACAGCTTCACTGCGGCCGTCGAATCGCCAGAGGCTTTCCGTCGAGCCGCCCTTGTAGCGCTTGGTGGAACTGCCCTGCCAGCCCCAGCGGGTGAAGAAGACGGTATGGCCATCGCTGGACCAGGCGGCCTCGGCGGCCTCGGCGAGGGGCACGAGTTCCCTCTTGCCCTGGGCGTCGAGGAGGACGAGGCGGTCGGACGGCAGCGAGGAGTAGCGGCTGGTGACGACCATCAGGCGGCCGTCGGGGGTCCAGCCGGCGGGCGACGCATCGCCATCCCAGGTGCGTCGCGCGGGCAGGCCGCCGGTGAGAGGCATGGTGTAGACCTCGTCGGGGCCTTCGTAGTTGGCCCTGAACGCGATGCTCGCGCCATCAGGGGAGATGAAGGCGCCCCGTTCCATTCCGGGACTGGTGGTCAGGCGCTGGGCGGCGCCGCCGTGAATGCCGACCGACCATAAATCCCCTTCAGAGGTAAAGACGACGGTGTCACCGTGAACCGCCGGGAACCGGTAGTAGCCGCGACGGGACTGCTCGGCGGCATCAGCCGGGGTCCCCGCGAAGGTTGGAAGCGACGGCACGAGGACGGCGAGAGCGGCAGCGAAAATCAGGCTCTGGTTGCGCATGGAAGCTCCATTGAGGCGGGACATACGAGGTTCAGGCCGGCGCGCGCGCCCGAACCGGCGTTGACGGAGGAAACCAAAAAAGGAGGAGAAATTCTGCGTACGAAGGATACTACGGGCCGGGAAGCGAAGGGCATGCAAGTGACAGAACTGTGCTGGCGATGGATGGTCAGGGGGCGAGGCCGTCAAGGAAAGTTTCGAGGGCGTGCTGCGCATCTTCGAGTGCGGTGCGGGTCCCTTCCATGCGGCTGATGGCCAAGGCGCCTTCGAGGGTGGCGATGATAACGTTGGCCACGCGGCGGGGCGTGGTTCCCTTGCGGATTTCGCCGGCGCGAATTCCCTGCTCGACGATTTTGCCCAGGCGGGCTTTCCAGTCTTCGATGGCTTTGAGGGCCAGGCCGCGGAGAACGGGATTGCCGTCGTCCTGCTCGATGGCGGTGTTGAAGATGATGCAGCCTCCGGGCACGTCGGAGCGGATCTGGACGAAGCGGTGGACGATAGAGCGCAATTCGGCCAGGGCGCCGTGGCCGCGATCGATCTTGTCATCGCGCGACTTGTTGATGCGGTCCACGGCATAGCGGAAGACTTCCGCAGCCAGCTCTTCCTTGGAGGAGAAGTGGCGGTAGAGGCCGCCCTTTTCGAGGCCGGTGGCGTCCATGATGTCCTGCATGGAACAGCCGGCGAAACCGCGCTGATTGAAGAGCGGCGCCGCCTGGGCAATGATGCGCTCGCGGGTTAATTCTCCCTTTCTCACGGCTTACTTCCTCCCCACAGGAGCAGAGCGGCCAGCATACATCAAAAAAAGACGGATCGGTCGCAACTCCGGTGAATCAGATGAACACTGAGACCGATCGGTCTCAAATTTCATTTTACCGGATTGCCGATGGCCGCCGCCACTACCAGCCTTCCCGCTCCCGTCCTCACGCCGAGACCTCAGCTCCGCGTGGTCGCGAAGAAGCCTATCAATCCCTGGGTGATCGCGCTAACCGTTACCCTGGCGACGTTCATGGAACTGCTGGACACGTCCATTGCCAACGTATCGCTGCCCTACATTGCGGGCGGGCTGGGACGTTCCTACGACGAGGTGACGTGGATTCTGACCACCTACCTGGTGGCGAATGCGGTGGTGCTGCCGATGTCGGCGTGGCTGTCGCGGGTGATCGGGCGGAAGAACTATTACCTGCTGTGCGTGGCGCTGTTTACGGCGACCTCGTTCCTGTGCGGGATTGCGCCGAGTTTGGAGATCATGCTTCTGGCGCGGGTGTTGCAGGGGATCGGCGGGGGTGGGCTGGCGCCGGTGGAACAGGCCATACTGGTGGACACATTTCCGGCGCACAAGCGGGCTTCGGCGTTCGCGCTGTACACGGTAGCGATCGTGACGGCGCCGGCGATCGGGCCGGTGCTCGGCGGGTGGATCACGGATAACTTCAACTGGCGGTGGGTGTTTCTGATCAATATTCCCATCGGCCTGCTTTCCATGTACCTGACGTCGCGCTTTGTACACGACCCGCCGGCGTTCAAGGAGGAACGCAAGCTGGTGCGCGATGAGAGCGGCCGGCTGCGGGTGGACGGGGTGGGAATCGGGCTGATCGCGGTGGGGTCGGCGGCGCTGGAGATTCTGCTGGATCGCGGGCAGATCGACGACTGGTTCGGGTCGTCGTTCATTGCGTGGATGTTCGGCATCGGGCTGCTGTGCCTGGGAACCGCAGTGATTTGGGAACTGCGGCAAAAGGATCCGGTGATCGAGTTCCGGCTGCTGCGGTCGAGGAACTTCGCCATTGCCAATCTGCTGTACTTCATTTTCGGGTTCGGGCTGTTCGCTTCCACCACCATGATTCCGCAGATGCTGCAATCGCTTTACGGGTACCGGGCCATCGATGCGGGGCTGGTGCTGGGGCCCGGGGCGTTCGTGATTACGCTACTGGCGCCGGTGGGGGCGCAGCTGGTGCAGCGCAAAATCATCCAGCCGCGGTACCTGCTCACGGGGGCGGTGGTGGTGGTGGCGCTGTCGTTCTTTCACTACAGCCACTTCACGCTGGACACCGACTACGGTCACTATGCGCTGGCACGGGCGCTGCAGGGACTGGGCTATGCGTTCTACTTTGTTCCGCTGTCGGTGATTGCCTATTCGCAACTGCAGCCGGGGCAGAACAACAAAGCGTCCTCGCTGACAAACTTTTTCCGCAACTGGGGCGGAAGCTTCGGGATCGCGTTTGCCAGCACGATGGCGGAGCGGCGGCAGAATTTCCACCAGTCGACGGTGGGTGGGACGCTGCCGCCTTCGACGCCCTGGCTTCAGCAGCAGGTGGAGCGGACCGCGACGTATCTTGAGACCCATGGGTTCTCGCACGCCGATGCGGTGAGTTCCGCCTATGGGCGGGTTTACCACCAGTTACAGGCACAGACCCAGTTGCTGGCGTTCATGGATGTTTTTCATGTGATCGGGGTGATCACGCTGGTGGTGGCGCCCATCGTACTGCTTACGGCCAGGTTCCGGATGGGGGGAGGGGGCGCGGACGGGGGGCATTGAGGGAGGGGCGCGTTTGTGGCTTCCTGTAAGGCTCGGAAGGATGAGGCGCGGAGTTTTATTTCTGCGAGATACGTACTCCGACATCGTTGCAGAACAGATCGTTACAGAGATTGCAGCGGCCGACCGGGCTGTCCACGAAGAGCAATCGAGTCGGATTTGTGGCAGAATATGAGACGGAAGCACTGGTGAGAACGAATCGGTACAGGAACGCGTGGGTGTGGCTGGCGGTGGCGGCGATGGCAGCGGTGTCGCTGGCGCGCGTCGAGGCCGGCGCAAACGCGACGGTTGACAGCAATTCTGTGCTGGCGTTTTTGTCGGGGCAGCAGAATGTTGCCACCCTGTCGGCCGGGGGCGGTCCCCAGATCGTCCGGTCCGGGTCCACGGGCAAAGTCTCGGGCGTGTATCTGCACGATGCCGCGTCGGGGGCCTGGACGGCGATGCTGCCGGTCCTGTTCATCGGGCTGCTGACTCCGCTGAGCCTGATTTCGCGCCGGTCCATGCTGTCGCGGGAGCGGACGCCCGCCGTTCCGGCTCTTCCCTGCTCGTTCCAGCGGCCTCCTCCGGCTCTCCTCTAGTTCCCACACGCATTTCGATCCCCTGGGGTGACGTGTCCCTCATCCGGGATCCATCTTCTTCCAACGTGGGGTGAACCGAGGAGCGTTGGCCTATGGCTTTCACGATTCTCATGTGGCTTTCGAGCCCATTGACGTGGCTGGTGATCATGATGATGGTCGCCAGCTGGCATCACGTTTTTCGCAGGCCGGAACTGAAACCCGAGGACGCAGCCCGGATTGTCAAGGTGGGGCCGAGCACCCCTGATGGCGTGGGCGCCGCGCTGATGTTTTTATCCATGGCGTACCGGCCCAATCATGCGTTTGTAGCCAAGGCGCAGATCGTGGAGCGCGAGGACCAGGACGAGGACGACCAGGGCGGACCGGATACGCCGCAGCGTCACCTGATGCGGCAGTTGCGGCGGATCCGCCGAGGGGAACCGGTGGACCGTCTGGTGTGGCGGCTGGAGTGAACGCAACCCGGGTCTCAAAGCGAGACCCTGGGGCACACAGTTCTAGAGGGAGCGAGACGTGGAGGCCCGGGTGGGCGGGTCGCTCGGCAAGATCGCAGCAATTTACACTGAATAACAAGCATGCTGATGACGAGCGGATTCGAAAACGAAGCGTAACCGGGGCGAGAGCCCTCATGGACCTGGTGGCAATTACGGCACGACTGGAGTCGTGCCCGGTTACCCAAGGGCGTTTTCAGAACAGTTTCTCAGCAGGCGGATGGACGGAGATTCCCGTGTTTTTTGATAAGGCACTGACAAAGGTATTTGGAACGGCGAACGAGCGGGCGATCAAGAAGCTGTTGCCCAACGTGGCGGCCATCAACGTCCTGGAGCCGGAGATGCAAAAGCTCTCCGACGAACAGCTTCGGGAGAAAACTGCGGAATTTCGGGGGCGGATTGCGGCCCGGCTGGAAGGCCTGACGGACGCCGAGGAAATCAAGGCGGCGGAGAAAGCCGCGCTGGACGAAGTCCTGCCGGAGGCGTTCGCGGTGGTGCGCGAAGCCGGCTGGCGGACGGTGAAAATGCGGCACTTCGACGTGCAGCTGATCGGCGGCATGGTTCTGCACTCGGGCAGGATTGCGGAAATGAAGACCGGCGAAGGAAAAACGCTGGTGGCGACGCTGTCCTGCTACCTGAATGCGCTGGCCGGGCACGGGGTGCACGTGGTCACGGTGAACGACTACCTGGCCAAGCGCGACGCCGAGTGGATGGGGAAGATCTACGAGTTCCTGGGCCTGACGGTGGGCGTGATCGTTCACGACCTGAGCGACGACGAGCGGAGGGCGGCCTACGGCGCGGACATCACCTACGGCACCAACAACGAGTTAGGCTTCGACTACCTGCGCGACAACATGAAGTTTCGGATTGAGGACTGCGTGCAGCGCGGGCACTACTACTCGATCGTGGACGAGGTGGACTCGATCCTGATCGACGAAGCGCGAACGCCGCTGATCATCTCGGGGCCCACGGAGCAGACCACCGACAAGTACGTAAAGGTCCGCCAGATCATGCCCAAGCTGGTAAAGGGCGAAGAGGTGGAGTGGAGCGATACCAAGCGGCAGCAGGAGCTGGGCATCCAGCTG
>DASXXV010000202.1:0-27389 GCA_036502905.1 Occallatibacter sp.
AAGAATTTCAAGGTGCCTTCATTCAGCTCTGACCTGGTGCTGAAGCATTCCGACGCCGAGCTGATTACCGTGGCGAAAAACGGCAAAGGCAAAATGCCGGCCTGGCACGACAAGCTTTCCGATGACCAGCTGAAAGATCTCATCGCCTACATCCATACCCTGCAGAAGAAGTCCTAGTGGCCGGTCGCAGAGAATTCATTACCAGCATTGGTCGAAAGCAACCGCAGTCAAACATGACGCCTTGCGGCACCCGAAGAGCATGAAAAATGCAACTGCGGATCCTTCCCCTTCCCCTTCGCAAAGCTCAGGGTCAGGGTCAGGATGACAGGTATAGGGGTTGGTTGAGGCGATTTTCAGGGCAGTCAAACATGGAACGAGGTTTCACCCCAGAAAGCATGAAAAAGCAACCGCGGATCCTTCACTGCGTTCAGGATGACAGAGTTCAGGGGGTAGTGAAGGCTATTTTCACAGCGGATCCTTCCCCTTCCCCTTCGCAAGCTCAGGGTCAGGGTCAGGATGACAGGTATACGGGTTGGTTGAGGCAATTTTCAGGGCAGTCAAACATGGAACTTGGTTTCAGCTGAAACCATGAAAATGCAACCGCGGATCCTTCCGCTTTCCCTTCGCAAGCTCACGGTCAGCGTCAGGATGACAACCATTTTGGTTGGCGTTGGCTATTTTCACAGCGGATCCCTCCCCTTCCCCTTCGCAAGCTCAGGGTCAGGGTCAGGATGACAACCTATTGTTTTCATCTGCACGTGCGAGATACCAATAACGTTTTCACCGCGACAGGCCACTGGTTCGCTCTCCCGCAGCCGCAGTGCGTCTGGTGCTCAGGGCGGCGAAAGATGGTTGCACGCCTGCGGCGCCTCTGCCTTCAGTTCCGGGGCAGGATAGTTGGCGGGGTTGAACGCAAACGCGACGGGGATCAGCTTTTTGATTTCCTGGGCGTGAGCATACTCCTCGCACCCCTGCCGGAGCAGGCGATCCTGTTCGGCCGCTGGGTGTGCGGCGGCGGAGGCAAGCTTCAGATTGCCCAGGCTCGCGTGGGCGGCGGCGATGGGAATCAGGACCGGCAGATCTCGGTGCCGCACTGCCAGGGCAGGGTCGGGCTTGGAAAGGGCCGAGCTAAAGAACGCCTCTGCCTCGGGCAGGCGGCCCAGCCTCACAAGGGTATCGCCGATTCTCACGTACGCCGTCATGATGCCGCTGATGGCGTCGTCGTTCGATGGCTCCGCGCCCAGTATCTCTACGGATTTTTTGAACGACTTCAGCGCCAGGTCGAACTTTCCCTGCCCGAACTGCGCCTCTCCGAGCCACTGGTAGAGGACCTCCGTTCCTGGGCCGCTGTTTTCCTCCGCATCCAGCGCATCGTACGCAGCAATCAGTTTTGCAAGGGCGGGTTCGGCTTCGCGGTATCTCCCCTTCAGAATGAGAAGACGGGAGGGTTCAAAGTCGGCGCCCATCAGGTCCAGTCGAAACAAGACGTTCTGCGGATCGGCCTTGAGTAGAGGGACCTCGGCTTCGCGGGCCAATCGAAAATTCGTATCCGCAGCAGAGAAATTACCGCCCAGCGCCTGGGCAAAGGAGAGGCGGTATCGCGACTGTGCGAGGTCGCGGATAGTATCGGGCCGTCCTCCCTTTTGCAGCACGCTCTGGTATTGGTCCATTCCCGCTTCGATCTGCTTCTGCCCCTCGTCCATGGCGGCAGTGAGCACCAGCTGAAAACCGAGCCGAACGCGCGCCTTGGCGATTCTTTCGCGAATTCTGTTGTACCCCGGATCCCGTTGAGCAACCGCCAGCACGAGGTCCAGGCTCTTGCGAAACATATCTGCCGATTTCTGGCGTTCTCCCCAAATGTCAAGCGATTCGCCGAGCGCCTGCAGTTCGATCGCTCTCTCCATCCATACCTTGGAATTCCCTCCGTCGGTGTGCATCAGCCCGTGGGTGATGGCCAGCGCCTTTTCGATCTCCGGACGACCTGGCGGATAGTAAACATCCGACATTCCCTTCTGGCGGTAAATCATGGCCAGGTTCAACTGATCGACGGTGTTCGCCGGATTGGCGCGAGCAACGGCTTCGAATAATGCCGCCGCTTTTGCGGAACTGATGTCCGCCGCGGTCACCTGCCCCACGTTCGACGAAGTTGAGTCTCCCTGCACCGCGGAAAGGCGTTGATATGCCAGCGCTAATTCACGCTGCAGATTGGCATCGCCCTCGGCGTCTTTCGATACTCGATCGAGGTATTGCACGGCCCGATCGAGGAGGAGATTGCGGGCCGCGGTGGTTCCGGGAATGTCCTGCAGCGCATCGTGAATATCGAAGATAAGGGAATTGGAAAACGCGCGAACATCGTCGAAGCGCTTTTGCGCCTTCGCCCGTTCCAGGCGCGCGATGCGGGCCTGGCGCTCGGTTGCGGCGATCCCCGCCACCAACGCGAGGATGAGGAGCGCGCTGGCGGCCACCGCGGCACGGTGGCGGGTTGCGAACTTTCCGGCCGTATAGCTCCAGGAGCCCTTGGCGGCCGTGACCGGCAGGCCCTTGAGATGACGATTGATGTCTTCAGCGAATTGCTGGACCGAACCGTAGCGCCGTTCCGGCTCCTTGCGCAGCGCTTTGAGCAGAATGCTGTCGAGATCGCCGGAAAGGCGCCGGCGCAGTCTGGCAGGGGTGGGCTCACGGTCGCTCAGCACGGATGCAGGATGCGCCGTGGTTGTCTGCGCAATCTCGTCGGAGTGCAGAGGAGCAACAACGGCGCTGCTGGGACGCTGCGGATCGGCCCCCGTAATTGCCTGCGACCATTGGCCCGGCGTCCTCGGGGAAACGCGATACGGAGATCGCCCGGTGAGCAATTGGTAGAGGACGATGCCCAGCGAGTAAACATCTGTGGCGGTGGTGATGGTCTCTCCGCGAATTTGTTCCGGGCTGGCGTACTCCGGGGTCATGGGGCGCGCCATGGTGGTTTCGGAATCCGCGGAGGGATCAAGGATCTTTGCAATCCCGAAATCGAGCAGTTTGGGAGTGCCGTCCTTGGTCACCAGGATGTTGCCCGGCTTGATATCGCGATGGATGACCAGGCGCTGATGCGCATATTCCACCGCGGCGCAAACCTGCAGGAAGAGCCGCAAGCGCTCGCTGACGGATTGCCTCTGCGCCTGGCAATATGCGTCGATTCGCTCCCCCTCAATCAGTTCCATCACCAGGTAAGGCACGCCGTCCTCGGTGGCGCCGCCGTCAAGAAGCCGCGCGATGTTGGGATGATTCAGCGTCGCCAGAATTTGGCGCTCGTGGAGAAAGCGCTCCACCACAAAGGCCGAATCCATGCCCACGCGCACCAGCTTGACCGCCACTTGCTGGTCGAATTGCCCGTCAATCCGAACCGCCCGATAGACTTCGCCCATCCCTCCCTGCCCGATCTCGGCTACCACCTGGTAGGAACCAAGACGGCGGCCGAGGCGGGAAGCCACCGCCACGCCAGGAGTCAGCGGCTGCACCAGGTCTACCGCGGGGCGGCCCATGAATTCAACTCCGGCCCGCGACTGCGCCCTCAGCAGGGACTCGACTTCCATGCGCAATTCCGAATCGCCCTCGCAGGCCTGGTCAAGAAAGCCAATGCGCTGAGAGGAAACAAGCAGCTCCGCTTCTTCGAAGACCACGCGGACTTGTTTCCAGCGCTCCGGGGTCATGGGGAAGCCGTCCGATCCAGTTCGCGGTACAGCCACACGCGGGCGGTGTTCCAGTCGCGCTTCACGGTCGATTCGGAAATGCCCATCACCTCGGCCGTGTCCTCAATGGAAAGGCCGGAGAAGAAGCGGAGCTCCACCACTCGGCTTTGCTGGGGATCGATCCTGGCCAGATCCTTGAGAGCGTCGTCGAGGGCCACGATGTCGAGATCGGGCCGGGATGAAGGCTCCTCTATGCTGCCGATGGCCAGCTTCAACACCGTTCCTCCGCGCTTGCCGGCGTGACGGCTGCGGGCATACTCGACAAGGATCTGCCGCATCAGGTGGGCGGCGATCCCGAAGAAATGCGCGCGGTCTTCCCATTGCGGCGGCACAGTGCCGGTAAGCCGCACAAAAGCCTCGTGCACCAGCGCCGTGCTTTGCAAGGTGTGCCCGGGCCGCTCGCGGCGAAGATAGCGGTGCGCCAGGCGTCGCATCTCGTCGTAGACCAGCGGCATGAGGGATTGCAGCGCGTCCTTATCTCCGGACCGCCATCGGACGAGCAACTCAGTAACTGGGGTGGACGTGGAGTCTTGCAATGGTATGGCTCCGGTTACGGCGTCCCGAAGTCAACTCCGAATGGTGGGCAGGATATCCTCCGTGGAGAGCACAGTCAAAGAAATTCAGTGGCTTAGGAGCGGCAGATGACCGCTCTGCAAATATTTTTCCCGTTCGTGAACCAATTTGCCGACCGGTTTTCACAGTAGTAGGTAGACGGGAAACCGGACCTGCCGTGGAAAGCCGGCCCGGCCCTCGTTGAACCGGTGAGTAAGCGCCCGACCCAGATTCCTACCCGCGCCGGCGGTCGCGCTCTTTTCCTCGGAATCCCCTTCACGGAGAAAAGCCATGCTTGACCGAAACATGTTTCGCACTGCGATCGTTGTCCTGGCGTTAGGCTCACTTGGTGCTGCCGCCCGGGCGCAATTTACCGGAATCTACACCTTCAACGGCAACTATGACGGATGCTGCTCCTACTATGCCGATTACCTGGCACAGGGCACGGACGGAAACCTGCACGGAACCATGCCGGTGGGCGCCTGGGCAGCCCCCTACGGCTCGTGGTTCGACTACACGCCCGGCACGAGCAGCCCGCTCATCCACGAATTGCAGTCGTCGCTTCAGCCGGAGGAGCCATACTCCGGACTCACGCTGGGGGTCGACGGAAACCTCTACGGCGGTTCGACGCACGGAGGAGCCTCGACCGGCAGCGGATCGACTTACGGAGCGCTGTTCAGGATTTCCAATGGCGTGATGACGACCGTGTATAAGTTCACCGGTGGGACGAACGGTTCCTATCCCTACGCTCCTCCCATCCAGGCTCCGGATGGCAACCTGTACGGAGTGACGTACGACCCGGCAACGACCGGCTATGTCTACCAGGTGGTGATGTCGAACGGGGTGGGAACGCTGGGCTGGATCCACGCGCTGCCTTCCGGCTCGCGCGCGGCCCTGATTATGGCCACCGATGGAAACCTCTACGGAACGGTTCCCTACGGCGGATTCACCATCAACGGCAAGGCGCCCCTGAACAACAGCGGCGGAGCCATCTTCCAGGTAACGCTCGGCGGTGCGCTGACGGGCATCTACAACATCACCGGGAGTTCGTCCAATAACAACGGCGCGGGAGACGGATTCCGTTCCTGGGGCGCGGTGATGCAGGCCAGCGATGGCAATCTATACGGTGCCACGACTGCCGGTGGCGCGTATGCGGGCGGCACACTCTACAAAGTCGCACTTAACGGCACCGGGTTCACTGTTATTCACAACTTCCAGTACAACGATGGCACGGCGCCGTCCGGCGGGCTGGTGGAGGGCAGCGACGGCTACCTTTACGGCCTGGCCTCCGCAAGCGGTTACCTCAAAAACATCATCATTCCGGGCGGCGGGTTTGTGTTCACCCCGGAAGGCACCCTTTTCAAAGTGGATACCGCGGGGGTGAACTTTGTGCGTTTGTACACATTCTTCAAGGGCAACGTCAGCGGGGGTCAAGGGTCGGGCAACAACCCGTTCGCCACGCCCGTGCTGCACACCAGCGGCGTGATTTACGGCCTCACGCAAAGCGGCGGGACAGGCCCTTCGGGGAACTACTTCGGAACCTACGACGATGGCGGTGAATTGTTCAGCTACCACGCCAGCCTGGAACCGTTTGTCTCGGTTGTCAGCCAGCGCACGGGCAAGATTGGCGATCGCATCAGCATAATCGGCCAGGGATTCCTGAACACCACAGGAGTGCTCTTTGGCGGGGTCGCGGCTTCATCGCAGAAGTTCCAGATCATTATCTTGAGCGACAACTTCCTGACCGTGGTGGTCCCCTTCGGCGCGAAAAGCGGCAAGATTACCGTTCAGGAATCAAATACCACCTACACCACGATCAATCCGTTCAAGATTCAGTGCTCCTTTCTGTATTGCCCTTAGCGCAAGGCTGCAGCACCAGGGCCCGAGGGCCGACCGATCGCCGGTCGGCCCATTCTTTTTGAGGCTTACCCTTGCTGCATTTCAGCGTCGCCGCTCATTCCGCTTCGAACAACTCCGGTTCCGGAGGCTTCTTCTCCGTCCCATCGAAATTGCTCAGGCCTACGCCCACCAGACGATAAAGCTGCGTCGGAGCCAGGTTCACCCTGTTTCGGAGTGAAAGCGCGATCTCGATCAATTCGTCGCACGTGGCGGGCGGCGACGGAGGCGTGAGGCTGCGCGTGAGAATCTTGAACTCCTTCGTCTTCAGCTTCAGCACCACGGTGCGCGCGGTCCGCGTTTCCTTGCGCGAGGCATTCCAGGTCTTCTCCGCGAGTGCGCGAATCAGCGGTTCAATTTCAGACAGCGGCACGTCTTGCGGAAAAGTATCTTCCGCCGAGACCGATCGCGTGGGCCGGTCCGGCACCACGGGGTTCTCGTCGATGCCGCGCGCCAGTTCGTACAGCCGCAGCCCATAGCGGCCGAATGATGTTTCGAGATCGGCCACTTCAAATCGCTGCAGATCACCGACGGTTCGCACTCCCAGTCTTTCCAGCCGCGCTTCGGTCACCTTGCCAACACCGGGAATGCGGCCTACCGGCAGGGGCGGAAGAAAGGTGACGATGTCCTTGGGCTGGATAACGAACAGACCGTCGGGCTTGCGCCAGTCCGATGCGATCTTGGCGAGGAACTTGTTGGGCGCCACACCGGCCGAGGCGGTCAGTCGCAGTTCGGCGCGAATCTGCTCGCGGATGGTGTGGGCCACTCTGGTCGCGGTGGGAATGCCCGTCTTGTTCTGGGTCACGTCGAGGTAGGCTTCGTCCAGCGACAGAGGCTCGATAAGATCGGTGTGGCGCTTGAAGATTTCCCGCACCTCGCGCGACACGGCCCGGTAACGCGCGAAATCCGGCGGAAGGAAAACGCCTTCAGGGCATAACCGTTCCGCGCGTACCGCAGGCATGGCTGAGCGAACGCCAAACCGCCGCGCCTCGTACGATGCCGCGCAGACCACCGAACGATTTCCGCGCCATGCCACGATGACAGGCTTGCCGTGCAGCTGCGGATCATCTCGCTGCTCGACGGACGCGTAGAAGGCGTCCATATCGACGTGCACGATTTTGCGGTCGGGCATCCTGCCACAATTCTAGACTTTGTGAGCAGGCCACAGAGGCGACGCCCAGGTTCGCCGCTTTGTTTAGTTCTTGCGCCGAAACCTGCGATGGCACGCCCGGCATCACATCGCAGGAGTGACTACGATGTTTCGATAAGCGACGTGGCCCTTTTCACTGCCCTGCAGGTAGATTGGTCCGGGCGCGCCTTCGTTGCTGTCCAGCGCCCCACCGGTGATGCCCGGGATCTCCTGGTTGTCGATCACCGTCTTGCCGTTCAGGACGATTGTGACGCGGCGGCCGATCAGTGTGATGTCGTAGGTCTGCCACACGTCCGGCGAGCGCGGCTGCTCCGGCGTGGGAGCCAGGAACCCGTAGACGGCCCCCGTGTGGTGGGTCGCCGATTCGCCCTGCGACTCGGTTTCCACCTGCACTTCATAACGGCCGCGCAGGTAAACGCCGCTGTTTGCGTCCCGGCCGCAGTTGAATTCCAGGTGCAGCTTGAAGTCCTGGAATTTATGGTCGCTGATGATCTCCGGACCACTGCCGGGGCTGACCAGCGTTCCATCTTTCACGGTCCAGTCGGGCGGGCCTGCTTTACTTTGCCTCCATCCGGAGAGATCTTTTCCGTTGAAGAGCTGAACCGGCTTGCCCCACTGGGTGGTGCCTGTCTTGTCCAGCGCCGGAGCCCGCACGCCAATCCATTGCCAGGTGTTTCCATCGGGCCCATTGACTGTGCCGTTCAATTGTTGCCCGCTGAGCTGCCCCTGAAAGACGAGATCGCTCTTGCTCTCCTCTTCTTCCTTGGGCGAGACGAAGGTGATCCGCCCATCGGAGACTTCCACCTTGGGAAGTGGCCGCGCGTTGCCCCAGCGTCCCGTGAATCGCGCTTTGAGCTGCCCGCCCTGCTGCTGAACTTCGAGCCAGGAGGGCTTGTCGCCGTCGGGAGCTTTGAGTGTGAGATCCCAGCGGCCGAGAAAGGGCTTCACACCGCCTGCGCTCTCCCCCTGCGCGGGAATGGACAACGGATGGATAACCAAACCTGCCATGAAAGCTGCGGCCATACCGAGCTGCTGTAATCTCACGTCTGCGGACTCCTGTCTCGTGAACTGGGCGCCCCCATGTCTCGATTCTCAAGCGTGGGAGCAGGTTGAACCGATGCGAAAGCCTACGTCAGCGACTGGATGGAGTGCGATGCCTCATCCCAGCGCACCGGGCACTTGCGGAAATACGACTCATTTGCGAGGTGGCACGCCAGCGCCGCATGGTGGCCAAACACGATGTCCTGCACCACAGGCTTGCGCGTCCGCACCGCCTGGAAAAAGTTCCACAGGTGCGGGCGAAGATCGTCATAGTCGTTGCCGTTGTAAGTGATCGCCTCCGGTGCGGGTTCCTCGCCGGGTACCGGATCGTGTTCCTCGTGCCACTGCCTGGTGTAAGGGTTTCTGAGACGCGCCGGAAACGAAGACGTGTAGTAACTCGGAGACGTGTCAACCCCGGCCTGCGGAGTGTAGGTCACGCTGAATTCGCGCAGTTCGATTGCGCCTTTCGAACCCTGGAACCGCGTAACCTCCGGCGACTCGCAACCCAGCGACAGGCGCATGTAGACCGGGATGCCCTGGTACTCAAACAGCACCGGGTGCACGTCGGGCATGTTGCGCCCGTCCTTCCAGCGATAGATACCGCCGAAGGCCGAGACTCGGGTTGGCGCCTGGTTAATGCCGAGCACGAACTGCATGCCGCTGATCAGGTGAACGAGGAGGTCGCCGGCAACGCCAGTGCCATACTCCTTCCAGCAGCGCCAGCGGGCGAAGGCCAGCGGATCGAAGGCCTTCTTCGGCGCCGTCCCCTGCCATGTGTCCCAGTCGAGCGTCTGCGGCGACAAGTCCGGCGGAGGAGGATACTCCCACGCGCCGGTGGGATCGTTGCGGCCCAGGGTGGCCTCCACCAGGTTCAGTTCGCCGATGGCGCCCTTCGCAATCAGGTCCCTGGCTTTCGCGCACAGCACCGAACTCGTACGCTGCGCGCCGATCTGAACGATGCGGTCTGTTTTGGTAGCGGCTGCCACCATCTCCAGGCCATCGGCCGGGGTGTGTGACATGGGCTTTTCGCAATAGACATCCTTGCCCGCATTCACCGCGTCCACCACCACCTGCTTATGCCAGTGGTCAGGCACGGCTATGAGGATGGCGTCGATATCCTTGGAGTCGAGCAATTCCTTGTAACGGCGCGTGGTGCGAATCGGCTTACCCACGATTTCCCTGGCCAGTTCATGACGCCCGTCGTAAAGGTCGGCGGCAGCCACGCACTCCACGCCGCGCAGCTGGATCGCAGTCTGCAGCAGGCCGGAGCCTTCCATGCCCACGCCAACGATGCCGAAGCGGAGGCTATCGCTGGCCGACACCGCATCCGACGCGGACGGAATCGGCTCAGCGTCAAGATAGCTGGACCGGGCCAGAAGCGACGCACCCGCAGTGGCCGCGGTGGCATGCAGAAAGGCACGCCGGGAAACATGGACATTGCTCATGATTCGATTTCTCCTCGAGGGCCGGCGGAAGACGCCGCCAAACCCCGCGGGCAATCATAATCCTTCAGGCTGGGGAGGTCCTGTATGATTCTGGCCATCATGCGAAATCAGGACTTCCGCCTATGGGCAGCGCGCCCGCGATGGACTCGGCGCGACTTCATCACCGGGAGCGCCGCGTGCGCGGGTTGGCTGGCGGCCGCGCACTCTCTCCCGTCGCCGGCGCAAAACCGTGCACCCGGCTCTTCCCCGCTGCAAGGCAGATTCCTGACCCACGTCTCGGTAGTGCGCGTGAATCAAATCGAGGTCACGCCGACCCGCTCCATCGGCGAGGACGAGGCCATCGACAACCGGCCGGAGGAGATTCGTGCACGCCGCGACGCTTTTGCGCGCGGTTGTCCGAAGGGAAAGATGACCTGGGCCATCAGCTGGCTTGCACTGCAAGATACGCGCGATGAGTATCGCCAGGCGCGCCGGCTGCTCGCCTCCTATCACGATCGTTACGGCGACGAAATCACTTTCATTCCCGGCGGCTATTTCGCCCCGATGTACGACACCCGCGAGAACAACCGCCAGACCATTCACAAAGCACTGGCGGAAATCTCGCAGATGGTGGGCGGCGGATACCGGCCGCAATGCCTCGTCGCCGGCTTTATGGATGCCGAGAACCAGCGACTCCTCGCCGCGGATGAGGGCATTCATGTCTGCCAGGGGCAGGTCTGGAGCCAGCATGGGATCGACAACGGCGATGGCGATGGCGGCATCTGCTATCCCTATTACCCGAGCCGCGAGCACTACCTGAAGCCGGCACAGGGCCGCACCGACTTCATCGACTGCGTGTGCCTGGATGGCTGGACCTGCGATTTTCTCGCCGCGCGGCGAAATGGCTTTGAGGGCGGATTCAACAGCCGGCTTGGCGTCGGCCCCATCGAGACAGTCGGCAACCTCGGCGTCGCCGCCGGCCGCAAAGAAATGATGGATACCACCGCGATGCACTTCGACACCGGCCACGCGTTGAACGGCTTTGGATGGGTCACGGGCATCTGGGAAACCTCGATCAAGCACCATGATGACCTGGCCTGGTGGCTGCAGGCCATCATGGAGCGCTGGCCCGATACGCGCGTGATGACGGAAGGCGAGTTCGGCCTGGAATGGCGCAGCCATTTCCGCGATAACACACACCTGGATTATCGCTTCGACGCCAAGGGCACCGGCGCGCCGGGCTCGGATAAAAATCTGGAGATCCAGTGGTTCATGAACCGCGAGTTCCGGCTGGCGCTTCTGCGCGACTGGATGAAAGACGAAGCGCCCCTGGCCATCGACTTCACACGCTACGACCTGAAAGCCGAAGAGCCGCGCGGCTTGCAGCGCGAATGGAGCCTGATGAATGTCCTGAATCAGAAAGGCACGCGCCCCGAGGACAAGCCAGTGCCGCTGAGCCAGCTTGCGGCCGACGACCGTCGCCGCATTTTGGCGCGTTACCCCGAACTGAAAAAGTGGAGTTGAGCCCAGCCGAGCGGGCCAGTCCCAATTGCAGGACTGGCCGGTTGATATTAGACGCTTCAGCTTGGTTGTTCCGAAGCGTCAGTTTACTGGTCCGCACTGGCCAAGCGGATTCCCTGGTGGACGACGCAGCCGGTGGAGATCAATGCGCCGGTGGCGTCGAAATCCTGAATCAAACCCGCTGTAGTGAGTGTGCCGTCGTGGTTGAGCATGATGTTGTTTGTGGCCTTGGCCAGGGAGGCGAAGGTTCCGTCCGGCTTATAGCGATAGAACCAATAGTTGGCTTTGTAGGTTTTCGCGCCGTCGGGGCTCCAAACGCCCAGGCTGATGCCCCTCGACGCGGTGTTGGCGGTCTCCTGAAACGTGCCGTCCTGATGGAACAACTGCAGAGCATGGACGGTCCTGATGGGTGCGCCGGTCTGACAATCGGTGACCGTGACGGTGATATTCCAAACACCCTCGAGGTTGCCCTTTCCCTGTGCTCGCAGGACGGTTGGAGAGATTACCAAAATCAACGCCAAAACCATGCAAATCCGGAAAAGACTCGTTTTCATGTCGATCTCCTTTTGGTGTGAATTAGAGGTGGACCGCGGGTCCGACATTCAGGACTTGCTTTCCAACCGCCTTCGCCCCTCTAGGCGCAATCCCAAGAGAAAAACTGTCACGAGTCTGAAAATATTTATTGAGAAGCTTGCTTAAGCTCGCCCGAGCTCCGCCTGCAGCCACGATCGTGCAAACTTCCAATCCCGCATGACGGTCTCCGGAGAGACTGCCATCACCGCAGCGGTTTCTTCCACGCTGAGCCCGCCATAGAAACGCAGTTCAACGATGCGGGCCTTGCGTGCATCGTTCGCGGCCAGCGCGGTGAGGGCATCTTCCAGCGCGATCAGCTCTTTTGCCCGGCTCCCGCATAGATCCGGCAGGTCATCGAGATTCAGGCGCTCCGCGTTGCCGCCCCGCTTGGCGGCCACCCGGCGTCGCGCGCGGTCAAGCAGGATGTGCCGCATGATCTGTGCCGACACCGCAAAGAAATGTGCCCGGTGCTGCCAATCCACGTTCTTCACATCGATGAGTTCGAGGTAGGCCTCATGCACCAGGGCGGTGGCCTGCAGGGTCTGCCCCGCGCGCTCGTTCTGGAGCTGGTACCCGGCGATCCGCCGCAGGGTACGATACACACGCGGTGTTAGCCGCTCCAGCGCGGCGTGGTCACCGCCGGCCCACGCCCGAAGCAGTTGCGTCGTTTCCGACGTTTGATCGTCCATGGAGCCTCATCGGAAGGGGCTGCACACCATTCCGTTGCAGCAATCAGGGGGCGCTCCCAAAATCGGGGTGCCGCGTATCTCAGGGGCCTGCAGATGTGGAATCAACGCGCGGTTCGGGGAGATCAACTCACCCGAATATCTTGCCACGCTGTCGGCGCCATAATACCATTCATCCATCCATGAGGTAATCCTTGCCTTCCCTGCGCTGGCGGCAGATCGAGGAACTGTACCACTCCGCCCGTGCGGAAGGGGTCGGGGTTCTTGACGGTGCCGATCCTGAGATTCGCAGGGAAGTCGAAAGGCTCCTGGCGCAGGATTCGGAAAGCGGGGGCAAGCTGCTGGATCAGTGCGCCGCGGACCTGATCACGGAAATAGCGCCCGGATCCCGTCTGGGTCCGTACAAAATCGAGGCACCGCTGGGGCGGGGTGGCATGGGCCAGGTGTTCCGCGCCACCGACACGCGCCTCGGCAGGCCGGTTGCGATCAAGATCTGCAAAGAAGAATTCTCGGGCCGCTTCGAGCAGGAGTCGCGCTCCATCGCCGCCATCAACCATCCCTACGTCTGCACGCTGCATGACGTCGGTCCGAACTACCTGGTGATGGAACTCGTGGAAGGCGAAACGCTGGCGGCGCGCCTCAAGCGCGGCAAACTGCCCATCGACCAGGCCATCCACTTCGGAGCGCAGATCGCGGAAGCGCTCTCCGTGGCCCACGCCAAGGGTATCGTTCATCGCGATCTGAAACCCGCAAACATCATGCTGACCAAATCCGGCGTCAAGGTGCTGGACTTCGGGCTGGCCAAATCGGTGCTCGATCCGGGTCTCACAGCCGCGGGCGGCGTGATGGGCAGTCCCGCCTACATGGCTCCCGAGCGGTGGGAGGGGCGAGAAGTGGATGCGCGGGCCGACATCTACGCCCTCGGGTTGGTCTTGTCGGAGATGCTGACCGGCAAGCGTTCCAAATTCCCTGAGAATTTGCCGGCGGCGCTCGACCGCGTTGTAAAAAGATGCCTGGAGATTGACCCCGACGAGCGCTGGCAATCTGCACGCGACCTGAAATGGGAGTTGGAGTCGAGCGCACAGGCGCCCATCGCAGCTCTGCCACGGTCTCGGACCGCCCTGCTTGCCGGCGGGCTGGCACTCGCCGCGGTGCTGTTGGCGGCACTGGCCTTCGTGCATTTTCGCGAACAGTCTCCGTCGCAGCCAGTCGCGCGACTGAAGGTCCTGCTTGCTGAAAAATCGCGTGTCCGGTCCCTCGCGGTTTCTCCCGACGGCCGCACCGTCGCCGTGGTTCTGCTCAAGGACGGAAAGCAGCAGATCTGGGTTCGGGCACTCGATGCTCTCGATCTGATTGCCCTGCCCGGGACCGATAACGCCGCCGATCCCTTCTGGTCTCCGGACAGCCGGTTCATCGCGTTCATTGCCGATGCCAAGCTGAAGAAGATCGATCGTTCGGGAGGGCCAGTGCAAACGCTCTGCGATGCGCTGGGGGTGTTGGGAGGGACCTGGAATCGCAATGGCGACATCCTGCTTGGCGGCTTATGGAGAGTGCAAAGAGTCTCGGACGCCGGTGGAGCAGTGTCGGATCTTCCCCGGCATGCATCCTTCGTGACCGAGACCTTTCCTGTTTTCCTGCCGGATGGGCACCACTATTTGGCCACACGCAACAACTGGGCGAGCCCGGAAAAATCGGGAGTTTGGCTGAGTTCGATGGACTCGCCGGAAACACGGCGCATCCTCTCCGATGTTTCCAATGCCGAAATCGTAGAACCACCGCCTGACAGCCACGTGGGAGCGATATTGTTCACCCGCGCCGGCACTCTGATGGCATTGCCATTCGACATGAAGCGGCTGGAAGCGGCGGGCGATCCGTTCTCCGTCGCGCAGGACATCGCGGTGGGCACCAACGCCCGCCGGCTGGCCGCGTCCTCACAGGGCGTGCTGGCGTATGTGGCCGGCCAGCGCCGCGATTGGCAGTATGTCTGGCGGGACCGGCAAGGCAGAAATCTGGGCGCCTTCGGTCATGCGGGAGCTGTGGCCATGATCTCCCCGGATGGACAGCGGCTCATAAGCGATCCGGACCATGATATCTGGGTGAACGAACTTGGACGGGAAGTCGCCACCCGGCTCACCTTCAAGCCGCCCGGGAACCAGGATCCTGCCTGGTCGCCGGATGGACGCTACGTCGCCTACTACAAGGTTGGGGTGGGCATTTATCGCAAACCCGCCAACGGAGCGGGCGCCGAAGAGCTTTTGCTTCCAGTGAAAACCCTGGCCATTCCCAAGAGCTGGTCGCCGGATGGACGATTCCTCATTTATGCGCAAATCAATCCGGGAACCGGGGCGGACTTGCTCGCGCTTCCCGTCGAAGGGGATCGACATCCATTGGTATTGGCGGAAACCGCAGGCAATGAGGATCAGGGCCAGTTCTCGCCCGACGGGCATTGGGTAGCTTACACGTCCAACGAATCCGGTGTGAGCGAGGTTTATGTGATTCCGTTTCCGCCCGCTCCGAACGGGGGCAAGTGGATGGTGTCCCGGGGCGGTGGCGTTCAGCCCCGCTGGCGCCGCAATGGCAAAGAGCTGTTCTACATTTCGCCGGACTGGAAAATGATGGCGGTGCCGGTGAGCAGCCGCCCCACTCTCCAGGCGGGCACCCCGCAACCTCTGTTCGACACGGAAATGGTGGATACCGGAATCCGCACCGGCCCCATGAGTTGGGACATCTCTCCGGATGGCAACCGGTTCCTGATCATCAGCGAAAACTCCGTCGATACTTCGTCCCTGAACGTAATCCTGAACTGGCGGCCGGGACAACAGAAATGAGCTACGCTCATCGCAGAAGGGCGAAAGGCGCAGGCATCTGTTTCTGCCTTCTTCTGAAGTCTTCGCGAAACGCGATCTTCGAACCACACCACTTTTGCGGTTCGCTAAAAGCCGGTCGGCTTGACCCAGAAGCTTTCTTCCCACACGCCGCGGGGAGCGATCGACTGGAGCCCGGAGAACTTGCCAGCGTGGGCCAGGTTCATGGCATCGGTAATCGACGCCATGGGTTCGAAACAGATGAAATTGGGGTCCTGCGGCGGGCGGGAACTGCTGCCGTCCGGTCTGGGAGGCATCTTTGCGGGGTCAGGGGAAAATAAGACTGCTGCTTCAAATTTTGGCCCGAACTGGACCTCGAGCCGCTGATGCTTTCCAGAAACCGAGAAAGTAGCCCGTCCCTGTCCGTCGCGCGGCAGGTCTCCGAACACATCGTCCAGATATTCATCCTTTAATGCAACGGAATCCGGATCGCGAAAACGCCGCGCGACCGGTTCGGTCTCTCCGCTAGGAATCTTGTTGGAGTCGAGCAGGTAATGGGACCGCGCGCCAACGGCCACGTTCCACTCTTCGCGGGGTGAGTCGGTGAGTTTGAAGTAAGGATGGAAACCGATGGCCACCGGCATCGGATCAACGCTCATGTTCGTGAGGCGGGTGTGAACTTCGAGAATGCCGTCGCGCAGGGTGTGCGTGATCTCGATGGTGTGCGCAAATGGAAATTGCGCCATCCAGTCAGGGTGCCGGTAGAAGTCCAGCCGGCAGGTCAACCGCGCCGAGACTTGATCAGCGATGAGTTCGGTGACTTCCCATCCGGAAGCCTGGGAGAGAAAGCCATGGATAGGAATGGGTCCGCGAACATTGCCCAATGACATATTGAAGATGTACTTCTTGCCATTGGCATAGAACGCCTGCTCATCCAGCCGGTTGGCCCACGGTCCGAGGAATGGAATTCCCGCAAGAGCAGGATGGGCACGGTAGTCCTCGAGCGAAGCATCGGGAAAGCGCAGGACATTTTGCCCTTTTACTTTCATCGCGAAGACGATATCCCCAATCGAAGGAGCGATGGACACGGCGACATCGTGTCTTTTATCGGAGAGTTCTACGACTTCTCCGGTGCGGCGCGCCGCGTATTGAGCCTGCATGGGTACGAACCCCAACGTCCACCAGAACAATATCAGGAATCCACGCACTAGCTTGTACACCATATCGCGAGCCCCTCTCTGGCTATTCAACATCCACGATATAGTCCGCGGCCTGGGGCGGTCAGGGAAGGATTTGTCTTGCTTCTTTCTCGAAATCACGTACCGGATGCAATCCTTGGTTGCGAAACTCTCAATGATTTAAAGGGCGCTTGGCTGGGTTTTGGCCACGAAGACGCATTGGAGTTCATCGACCATTTTGACAGTGGCCCAAGCCATCACGAAAACATAGCTTCGCAAGATTGGGGAAGGCATGAAGAGGCCGGCCTTTAATCGTGGGCGGGCATCCGGGCCGGGGTGATGACTCGGCGGCTATGTGCCGGCCTATCGCAGGAGCATGTAGCTGACTCCGAAACTGAGACCGTTCGGTGTGAGTCCTCCCGCCCCGGTGCTACCGCCCTTGAACGACGGCCATCTCTGGTATTCATAATCAAAGCGCGCAGACAAACGGTGCGAAACCCGGTAATCCAACACCAGCCCGGGCGCATAGGCAAAGTAATATCCGGAGCCGGGAATGCCGTCCCGCAGCACGATACGGCCTTCGCCAAGTAGAACCTTGCCATCCAGCAGGAACCTCTTATAACGCCAGAAGCCGAGTCTGGGGCCCGCCAGCAAGCTGGACTGGGTAAGAAATCCGGGACCACCCCAGGGAAGAATTCGCGCTTCGCCTTCGACCCCCAGTACCTTGAAAATGTTATTGGCGTAAACATACGAGGCGACGCCCGCCAAATGATGATTCCAGCAGGCGAACGGCGAATTATTCGCGCATCCATAATCCGGGTTGAAAGTGGAAAACTCCGCTCCGAACCATACCGGAACACCGCGCCACGGACCTTCGCCCGGAGGCGTGCTTTGCGCAAACAAGACGGTTGACATCAGCAAACTCGACACGAGCAGGCAGAGTTTCTTGAGCATGGGGACAATCCTTTAGATTGATTCATCCAAGGCAAGTTCAGAGACTGAGAGTTTTACCGGGTGGGAAGATTTGTAAAGCCTGGAGTTACTTTCTTTTATTTGCCTGCGGGCGCGAGACAGATTATGCGCTACGGTTCCAGCGTAAACCAGGCTACCCGTTTGCTGATGAAAAAACAGAAAAATAAAAGGCAGACAAAAGTATCGGATACCTTGGTAACGGTCGCGGTTGCACCAATCCTATTCCTGAGCCTGGGAGTCGCTGAATTTAAATCCCGGCTTCAGCTCGCATCGATACACGGTGGAATGCTCTCCCTCGCGGTTGGCGCGGGCGCTGCAAACGGCCCAACTCAGGTTTAAATCCGGTCCAAGGGGAAAGACCATGGGCGTGCCATCCATCTCGGCTTCGATGCTGACACCCTCTTCCGTGGGGGGCAGGGTAAAATTCAGCGTCTTCCCGAAAATGACGGGGTAGGATTCGCGCACGCTTGAATTTATGGCACTGCGGAAGACTTCCGCCTCAAGGAGGAAGGTGGCGGTGTCGGACCAGTCCAGCGCGGTGGCGGTGATGACTCTGCCGCCCTGGCTGTAGCCGCTGGAGTCGATACGGGTGAAGGGGCACGGGCCGGCGATGCAGGAAGCGCGGACGTTGCGATATTCGTGATCGGGCCCGGCGTCCAAGGTAACCGACCCGGTATTGGCCTTCCAAAGTCCGTCGGGCGAACAGGGAGCCTGGCGGTTGCAGGGCACATTGCCCTGGTTCACCACCTGGAAGGTTTTCACCGCGCTGGCGATATTGTAATCGCCCTTGGAGTTCACGGTGTAACGAATGCGGATGTTCGAAATGACGGACATTTTTCTGGCCGTGCGCGGGGGCGGGGATTGCGGAAGGGGGGAGAGTTTGGCGACGTAGAGCATTTTTGCATTGGATCGAATACCGGGATGAATCGCCAGGTCGTACGATTCGTAATCGGGGCTTCTGAAACTAAGGGTAACGGTCTGGCCGGGCCACACGCTCTCGCGGAATTGCAGGGTGAAGTAGCCGGAGGCATCGGATTGGGTGCGCACCGTCATCAACCCGTCGGTTGCGATCACGGCCGCGCCGGCGATGGGCAATTCCTTGCGAACGTCGGCGTCCTTGCGAATGATGGCGCCCTGTATGGTAATGATTCTCGGCCGCCAGCGATGACTGCGCACGATCAGCGTCACGATGACAGCCGTGGCGGCAACCGCCACCCCGACCCAGACAATCCACTTTCTCCAATTCATTCAGTTTCAACTCGTCTCAGGCTATTTTGACGCGCCGGGCCCGGCTTTCGCTGTCCGAGCCGCCGCCTGCGCCACCAATCGACGATCTGCGCCCATGCATCTAAAATCTAATTGCAGCGGGCCAGATTCCGGCGGAGCAGGTTGGCCTTTGGGGATAAAAAGATTGGAAGAACTCGGGATTCGAAACCGGGCGCGGGAGGAGGCGCACGGAAAAAACGTCTCACGTCGTGCAGTTCTGGGGCAAATGGCAGGCCTGGCTGCCGGGATCCCGCTTCTGCCCGCGGGCTTGCTGGCTCTGCCGCAAGCATCGGCGCCCCGCCAACAATTGCGTGCGCCTGGCAAGCAGACGTCCCCGGCTCCTATGCCGACCACGCTCTCTCCTGAGGACGACCAATTCCTCAATGAGCTGGAGCACGCAAATTTTCTTTTCTTCTGGGAGCAGGCGAATCCCGACACCGGCCTGATCAAGGACCGCTCCAACGTGCGAACCAAGGACACCGACGTGGCGGCCAGCATCGCTTCGGTGGGCTTCGGACTAACCGCCCTTTGCATCGGCCACACGCGGGGGTTCGTCAGCTATGAAGATGCCCGCAAACGGGTACTGAAGACGCTTTCGTTCCTGTGGCACAAGCTGCCCACCCACCGCGGTTTTTTTTATCACTTCGCCAATATGAACACCGGGGAACGGGTGTGGGACTCGGAAGTGTCCTCGGTGGACACGGCGATGGTGCTTTGCGGCGCTCTCACCTGCCGGCAGTATTTCCAGGACAGGGACATCGGGGAACTCGCGCATGCCATCTTCGACCGCGTGGACTGGACGTGGCTCTCGGAAGACACATCTCTGCTGTCGCACGGATGGACGCCGGAGATGGGCTTCATTTCTTCGCGCTGGGACAATTACAGCGAACTGATGATGATGTACCTGCTGGGAATGGGGTCCACATCTCACCCGCTGCCGGTGGACGCATGGTTTGCATGGAAGCGCCAGATTTTCGAATATGACGGGCTGCGGTATGTCGGTTCTTATGCCCCGCTGTTTATCCACCAGTATTCCCAGGCCTGGTTCGACTTTCGCGGCAAGAAAGACCGCTTCGCTGATTATTTCCAGAACTCCATCATCGCCACAGAGGTTCATCGCCGGTTCTGTCTGGAGCTGAACCCGCAATTCCCCGATTACAGCAATGCGCTGTGGGGAATCACGGCTTCGGACTCGGTGCATGGCTATGTGGCCTGGGGCGGACCTCCGGCTTCCGGCCCCATTGACGGGACAATCTGTCCGGCCGCAGCGGGCGGCTCGCTTCCGTTCCTTCCCGAGGCGACCATGCGGGTGCTTCGCACCATCCACGATCATTATCCGCAGGCATGGTGCCGGTACGGTAACGTGGACGCGTTCAATCCGCTGACCGACTGGTACGACACGGACGTTGTCGGCATCGACACCGGCATCACGATGGTGATGGCGGAAAACGCACGATCCGGATTTATCTGGGATACCTTCATGAAAAACCCCGAGGCGCAGCGCGGAATGGAAACCGCGGGGTTTAAACCGTATGAGGCCTCGCCCGCTGCGCTGTAGAATAAATCCAGTCGGGTCATAGCCGTTTCACTCTCCACTTCATTGCCCTGGTTGGCATCCTCGATGTTGCAGGTTGCTCCGGCCCTGGTCTCATTCCGGAACAACAATGGGATTCGAAAACGCATCGTAACGCATTAGATACGACGCCGGTCGGAACAGCGAGTCCCTTTGTTTGCAGGAGTATCGGACCCCATCCCCGGTTTTCCCATCTCTCCGGCAGGTAACAGAGATTAGAAAAAAGGAAGGCAATGTCCTCCGCAATTGACGATCCGGAAGTTGCCGGCGAACCCAGCGAAAACGCATCCGAGGCTCCGCAAGAACCGGCGAGCGCCTGGGGTGACCGACTGCGCGCCCTCAAGAATGTTCCCCCGGTGCTTCATTTTGTGTGGGAATCCGGACCCGCGGTGGTGTTCTGGAACATCAGCATCCGGATCGTGGTCGCATTTCTGCCGGTGGGCATCGGCATCATCGGCCGGTTCATCATCGACGGGGTCAACCGCATCCACCTACACCAGCCGCTGCCCCAAAATTTCTGGTGGCTGGTGGGCGCGGAAATGGGCCTGGCAGTAATTATGGGGATCCTGGCCCGCTCAGTGGACTACTTCGACAACCTGCTCGCCGATCGCTACACCCACCACGTCAGCGTCGAAGTGATGCGCAAGGCGGCGGCACTGGACGTAACCGTCTACGAGGATCCGATTTTCTACGATCGGCTGGAGCGCGCCCGGGTGCAGGCAACGGACCGGCTGGCAATGATCCAGCAGATGGGGCGGCTGATTCAACAGTCGGTGACTGCCCTAGCGTTCTCGGCGGTACTGGTCAAGTATTCTCCGTTTTTGCTGCTGCTTCTTATCGC
This sequence comes from Occallatibacter sp., assembly GCA_036502905.1. GTDB lineage: Bacteria > Acidobacteriota > Terriglobia > Terriglobales > Acidobacteriaceae > Telmatobacter. The sequence goes on from DASXXV010000202.1 coordinate 21,203, forward strand.
CGGCATCATTCCGGCATTTCTGGGGGAGAGCCACTTCGCATTTCTGACCTACGCCAAGAACTTCCGCCAGACTCCGCTGCGCAGGCAGATGGACTATCTGCGCCAGGTGGGAGGCAGCAAGGAGGCGGCGAAGGAACTCAAGCTTTTCAACCTGAGCGAATACCTGACCAATCGCTTCTCCGCGCTTTCGCAAACCATTTACGAGCAGAACGTGGCGCTCAACAGGCGCCGCCTTTTCTGGGGCGGGATACTGGCGATTGTGGGCCAGCTGGGCTACTACGGCGCCTATGCGTACAGCATTTACCGCACCATCACGGGGCACTACAGCATCGGCGACCTTACGCTGATTACCACGGCGATTATGCAGGCGATGGCCAACATCCAGCAGGCGTTCTCGACAGCCTCCGGGGTGGCCGACCAGGCGCTGTTCCTTACCGACCTGCTGGCCTTTTTCGAGATGAAGCCGCGGGTGGAGTCCAAGGAAAATGGCCTGCCGGCGCCGCGCCCCATCCAGCGCGGCTTCGAGTTCCATAATGTGTCGTTCACCTATCCGGGCACCACGCGCCGCGTTCTCAGCAACTTCAACTTCACTCTCAGCCCCGGCGAACGCATTGCGCTCATAGGGGAGAACGGGCAGGGAAAGACCACGATCGTCAAGCTGATCACCCGGCTTTACGATCCGACGGAGGGCGAGATCCTGCTCGACGGCATCGATTTGCGCGAATACGATCTGGCCGACCTGCACAAGGAAATCGGCGTCATCTTCCAGGACTTCATGCGTTACGAGATGACCGCACGCGAAAACATCGCGGTGGGACGCATTGAAATACCGCACACGCCCGGAGAAATCGAATACGCGGCGGAAAAGTCCCTGGCGGCGGGTGTGATCGGCAAGCTGCGCGGCGGGTACGACCAGATGCTGGGCAGGCGCTTTGAAGGCGGGGTGGATTTGTCGGGAGGCGAGTGGCAGAAGCTGGCGCTGGCCCGCGCCTACCTTCGCGATGCCCAGCTGCTCATCCTGGACGAGCCTACCGCGGCACTGGATGCGCGCAGCGAAATGCAGGTGTTTGAGCGTTTCGCGGAACTCACCGAAGGCAAGATGGCGCTTCTCATCTCCCACCGCTTCTCTACCGTGCGCATGGCCGACCGCATCGTTGTCCTGGAGGGCGGGCACCTGGTGGAAGAAGGCAATCACGCCCAATTGATGGCCCTCGGCGGCCGTTATGCAGCCATGTTCGAAATGCAAGCCGCAAGTTACCGTTGAGGATCAATGAACAACGCCGCAACCATGCTTGACCCGAAACGCCCGCCGCATGGAGACATCTTCGAGGAACTAGCCGGAGCCGCGCGCCGGGCAGCCTCATGGGAGGTTGCCTTCCGGCCCGCCGGAACGGCAAAATTCCCAGCCCGTGTTCTCGCCCGCCGTAACGATCTGCTGAAAATGGAGCGCGAGATTGGTGCGCTTCCCCTGAATTCCGCGGATAACGACGCGCGCACGCGCGTCTTTCTCGACATGCGCGCCAATGCGCGCCTGCTGCGCAGCGGAATTTCGGCCGCGACCATCAAGCCGCAGGACCTGGAAAAACTTCCGCGGGTCATTCAGGCCAATCACCAGGACGAAGTTCGCATCGCGGGGCTGTGCACCCTGTATGTTCGCACGGTGCGCGGCGAGTATTCCGAACGTACATTCACTGCGTTCATCCGCGCATTGCAGGAGCATGATCCGCTGACGGTTTTCGAGCTCTGGAGCCTTCCCGCGTTCCTGCGTTTCGGTCTCCTGGAAGAGATCATCGACCAGGCTCATGCCCTCCTGCGAAACGCAGCGACGGCAGACGCAGCACTGCTTTCGTCCCTGATGGGGAGCATGCGCACGATCGCCAACACGGCCTGGCAGCCGGTGATCGAGCCTCTCATCGTGATCGATTCCGCGCTCAACCAGGACCCCGCCGGAGCTTTCAGCGCCTCGGATTTTCAGACGCGGGAGAATTACAGGACCAGGGTCGCGTACATCGCGCGCCACTCCGACTGCAGCGAGGTGCAGGTAGCGGAGAACGCGCTCGATCTTGCCCGCGAAGGCGCGCGTCTCACGTTCAACGACCCGCGCATCCATCGCCGCATGAGCCACGTTGGGTATTACCTCATCGACAAGGGATTCCCGCAGCTGGCCGGACGCGTCAACTTCCATCCGCCGGTCGCGGACCGCATCCGCTGGTCGCTCCGCACCAACCCCGACGATTTCTACATTACGGGGATCGAGCTCATCACCATCGTTTTCATTGCCGCGGCGATCTTTCCTTTGCTCTCCAATTACCCGGTCTTCGGCAGGGTGATTGTGGCCTTTCTGCTTTTGATCCTGCCCGCGATGCAGTGCGCGGTCGACCTGGTGAACAACATCATCACCTCGCTGTTCGATCCCACGCCGCTGCCCAAGCTGGATTTCAGCAAGGGCATTCCGCGGGATTGCACAACGCTGGTCGTGGTTCCCACGCTGCTCCTCAACGAGAAGCAGGTTCGTGAGCTGGTTACGGAAGTCGAGGTGCGATTTCTGGCCAACCGCGACCCGCACCTGCACTTTGTTCTGCTCACCGATCTGCCCGATTCGGCGAGCAAGCCGCACGTCGACGACTCGAATCCACTGGTCGACCTGGCCATCCGCCTGATCAACGACCTGAACGCCAAATACGCATCGCCCCGGCACGGAGGCTTTCTCTTCCTGCACCGCCATCGCGTGTTCAACGTCCGGCAGGGCGTATGGATGGGGTGGGAGCGCAAGCGGGGAAAGCTGCTCGATCTGAATAAACTGCTGGTGGGGGAGTACGACGCGTTTCCCATCAAGGCCGGACGGCTGGATGTTCTATCCCAAGTACGCTATATCCTGACGCTCGACTCCGACACGCAGCTTCCGGGCGGTTCGGCGGCGGCCATGGTGGGCGCCATGGCTCATCCGTTGAACCAGGCCGTCATCGATCCCAAGCTACGCATCGTGGTAGAAGGTTACGGCATCCTTCAGCCGCGCATCGGGGTAAGCGTAAGCTCGGCGTCGCGGTCGCGCCTAGCCGCCATTTACTCCGGGCAGACCGGCTTCGATGTTTACGCCCGGGCGGCGTCCGACGCCTACCAGGAGCTGTACGGCGAGGGAATTTTCACGGGCAAAGGTATCTACGAAGTGGCCGCTCTGCATGCGGTCCTGAACAAGCGCTTCCCGCGCAACTCGCTCCTCAGCCACGACCTGATCGAAGGTGCTTACGCGCGCGCCGGGCTGGTAAGCGATATCGAGCTCATCGACGATTATCCGTCGCATTACAGTGCCTACACCCGACGCAAACACCGCTGGGTACGGGGCGACTGGCAGATTGCGCAATGGATGTTCTCGCGAGTGCCCGATGAGTCGGGACGACGGGTACCGAGCCCCATCTCCACGGTCTCGCGCTGGAAGATTTTCGACAATCTCCGCCGCTCCCTGGTGGAGCCCGCGACGTTCATTTTGCTGCTGGCAGGCTGGTTATACCTCCCCGGCGGCCCGGTGTACTGGACAACGGTGACGCTGCTGCTGATTTTCTTTCCCACCATCATTCAGCTCTTCTTCAGCGTGGGACGCGCATGGATGAGCAAGCGGGAGGGAGCTGTCATGCAGGCCTTGTCCGGCACTGGCCAGGCGGCGATGGTGGCTCTGCTCAGTGTTTGCTTCCTGCCGCACCAGACGTTGCTGGCCATCGATGCCATCGTGCGATCGCTTATTCGCCGCTTCATTACAGGCGAGCGGCTGCTGGAATGGGAAACGGCGGCAGAAGCCGAGTCCCAGACCCGCAAAACGACTCCGGTGGATCGCTACCTGGCCATGATGCCCTTCATTGCCTGCGGCCTGGCGGTGGTCATTTACGCCTTTGCACCGCGGCGGACAACCATCCTGGTCGCGGCGCCGATCCTGGTGATGTGGTGCCTGGTCACCCTGATCACAACCTGGCTGAACAGGCCTCCCCGCGAGCAGAACAAGCGCCTAAGCGCAAACGACCGGGCATTTCTTCACGGCCATGCGTTGTACATCTGGCGCTATTTTTACGAATTCGGCGGGGAACGACACAATTATCTGATCCCCGACAATATTCAAGAGCAGGATCACGCCGAAGCGGCGCGCGTTTCGCCCACCAACATCGGCCTGCTGCTGAATGCGCGGCAGGCGGCGTGCGAACTCGGTTTCCTGACCGCACCGGAATTCGCCAATCTCACGCGCAAGAGCCTCGCCACCATTACGCGTCTGGAAAAGCTTCGCGGGCACCTGTACAACTGGTACGACACCAGGACCTGCGCGCCTCTGGAAGCCAACCCATTTGTGTCCACCGTGGATAGCGGCAACTTTGTGGCTTCGCTGTACACGCTGCGCGCGGGCACCCGGGCGCTGCTCGAGAAGCCGCTCCTGTCGCGCCAGCTTTTCAACGGCCTGCGCCTTCATTGGGAAATGATGCAGTCCCAGGGGAAACTTGCAGCCCCGCTGGCGAAAGCCGGACTTCCCGGGCATTCCTCAGGCATCGCTGAATGGGTAGCGTGGCTTCCCCAGGCGGCGGCGGCATTTGAAACCGCCAGCGCAAACGCGCACATCTATTCCGGCACCCAGCCCGCGGATATGTGGTGGCACGCGGAAACCCGCAACCGGGTCCAGTCTCTTCTGACGCTGGTGCGCGGCTATCTGCCGTGGCTGATGCCCGAGTACAAGCCGCTCCGCGAAGTTCCGGAGCTGGGAATCAACGCCAAAGCGGAAACACTCTCCATCGAAGCCGCCGCGCGGTTTGCCGAGGAGCTGGAAAGGAAGCTAGCACCCGCGGCCGAGGCTGCGGGGTCCGTCTCGGCGCCTCCGCTCTCGGCCCAGCTGTGTTCCGCATTGCCCGCAGTCGCTTCCCGGCTGCACGACTGCGCGGCGGCACTGCGCGAAATTGCGCAGCACTCGGAAGAAATGGCCGAGAACACGGAATTCGGATTCCTGGTCGATCCGGGGCGCCAAGTTCTGAGCATCGGTTACGACGTGCGCAATCGCAAAGTGCACCAAGCTTGCTATGACATGCTCGCATCCGAGGCTCGGATTGCGACATTCCTGGCCGTCGCGCGGGGGGAATTGCACCACCAGAGCTGGTTCAAGCTGTCCCGCGATTACACGCTGGCTTTCGGGACGCACGTGATCATATCGTGGACCGGAACGATGTTCGAATACCTGATGCCGTCCCTGTGGATGCGCAGTTATCCGCATACGCTCATCGCCCGCAACCTGGCGGCGGCGGTGGATGTGCAGCGCGCCTTTGCGCGAACACAGGGCATCCCCTGGGGTATTTCGGAATCAGGCAATGCACACCGCAACGATGCCGGCGATTACGGCTACCATGCCTATGGCATTCCTCACATCGCGCTCTTCTGGGAAGCAACGGCGGGTCCGGTGGTCTCGCCCTACTCCACGTTCCTCGCCCTGGGAGTGGATTCGGTGGAAGCCATCAGCAACCTGCGGCAGATGGCGTCCGTAGGCTGGGTAGGCGCGTACGGCTACTACGAATCCTGCGATTACACCACCGGATCGCGCAATGGAGAACTGGTGCGCGAGTGGATGGCGCATCATCAGGGTATGTCGCTGCTCGCCGTGGTTAACATGCTGTGCGATGACGTGGTGCAGCAATGGTTTCACGCCAATCCCCTGGTGCAATCGGCCGAGTTGCTGCTGCACGAATCGCCCACCACGCCAGCCGACCTCAAGGCCATGATGAAGGACTTCGCGAATATTCCGCAGAAGGTGGGCGAAGCGGCCTAGCTAAGCTAGAGCAGAGTCTTGTGGTTAGTTTTCGATGGACGCTCTACCCGCGAGGATGAACCTAAGTCGAATCGGTCTTGCGAAGGTGGGGCGCCCAGATTTGTTTACGTGTCTTCACCCGGTTGGTGCCGGTTACCGACCACTGACACGGAGCAGCACCAGCCCATTGGGGGTAAGCTTCAATTCCAGTTTGCCGGCCTGCAGCTTCGTTTCTTCCGGCGCGGGCAGAGCGGTTTCCCGATTCAGTTGCTCAACCTGAGCAGGCGTGGGATTCAGGGGGCTGCCCATTGCCTCATATCGTTTCAGCACGTTTCCGTGCTCCTCATCTACGCGCTCAATGCTGACGCGCGCATTGGGCGGAACATGGGAAAAGCGGAGTTGGACGATGTGCGCATCGCC
>DASXXV010000203.1:0-19830 GCA_036502905.1 Occallatibacter sp.
CATGGGCTCCCAAGGCTGGAGAACGCATCAGAGTACTACCATTGCGACATTCTTCCCCACCTCGCTGGGAGCGACCGGGTTGCAACTGAGCTTTGATGAGAACGGAAAGGCGCGCTTCCGGCTCATGCTTGGAAGCTTTTAGTCAGGAAAGTTTCGCACGGGTGTCTGCGCGTCGCATTGCTTCCTTGTCCTGCGCATTATCTGCTCTTTGGTCTTGCTGCTCTGGCTGCTAAACCCGCGGCGTATCAGCGGCTCCTGAAAGCGGCAAAGACTCGCTTGAGCAGACGTCGTATAGGATCATCGTGGGCGCCTAGTCATCCTTACTGAGTCGTGGCGAGGCCCCGCGGATTGGCAAATTGCAGATGGCTTGAGGATGGTTATCATGACCGGGGTGGAGCTGCTGCTGGACTTGGTGCCAGATGCCAGAGGCTGGGTCTGTCACCATAAAAAAACTCTCCACAACGAAATAGACGGCGAGTTTCCTGTTGCCGGTCAGTCACGCAACCCAAGACAACCGTACAGAATTGTCGAGCACCGCAGACGCCGGACCTCCATAGCAACCAGGCCGCGAGCGGCCGCGACCACTTCGGCAACGGCAACAAATTCATCACTCCCCTGGTGGTGAACGGAAAAGTGTTTGTGGGAACGCCCAGCGGCGTGGCGGAGTTCGGGCTGCAGCAGTAAGGAAGGCTTCGGGCATGTAAAAGGCCGACGGCCAAAAAAGGGCGAAATCTAAAATCTAAAGCCGGAGCTAATCCTCATCCCCACGCGCGAGTCCGAACTTTTTCAACTTGTAGCGCAGGGCGTCGCGGCTGATGTCGAGCAGCTTTGCGGCATTGGTCTGGTTTCCCCCGGCCTGGGCCATGGCCAGTTCCACCATGGAGTGTTCCACCTCTTCCAGCGATGTTCCGCACTCCGGGATATAGAGCCGCGGGAGCATGCGCCCGTTGGGAAGCATCTGCCCGCCATCGGCTGGAGAGGTGCGTTCGAACAACGTGCGCCCACCCGACTCGCCCACCGAAAACGGCAGGTACACGGGACGAAGGAATGACTCGTCCTCCAGGATCATGCCCCGCTCGATGGTGTTTTTAAGCTCGCGCACGTTGCCCGGCCAGTTGTGGCTCAGCAGCAGGTGGCGGGTCTCCCCCGTGATGCCGCGGATATTCTTTTTGAAGCGCCGGTTGTAGCGGTCGATAAAGAAGTCCACCAGGGGGAGGATGTCTTCCTTGCGGTCGCGCAGCGGCGGAATAAAAATGGCAATGATGGCCAGTCGATAATAGAGGTCCTGGCGGAAATGGCCTTCGCGTACCGCCTTCTCCAGGTCGCGATTGGAGGCGGCGATCACGCGTACGTCCACTTGCATATCGCGGATGGCGCCCACCCGGCGAATCACCTGGTCTTCCAGCACGCGCAGCAGCTTGGCCTGCAGCAGGGGAGAGAGTTCGCCGATCTCGTCGAGGAAAAGCGTCCCCCCGTCGGCCGCTTCGAACAATCCCTTCTTCATCTGCTTGGCGTCGGTGAACGCGCCTTTTTCATGCCCGAAGAGCTCGGCTTCCATCAGCGTTTCCGGAATGGCGGAACAGTTGATGGCCACGAACGCCTTTTCGTGACGCGAGCTTTCGTAGTGGATGGTCTTGGCGATGAGGTCCTTGCCGGTGCCGCTTTCCCCCTGGATCAGGATGGTGGAGGCCTCGCAGGATGCCACCTTCTTGACGAAGTTCATCAGCTCCGTCATTTTGGGCGAGACGCTGACCACGTTTTCGTAGCCGGCGCCGCGAGTTTTGGTGAGCGGCGCGCCGTTGCCGTTGCGTGCCGCCGCGGCTTCCAGGGCGTCCTGGATGGAAAGCTGTAGTTCGTCGAAATCGATGGGTTTGCCCACGAAGTCGTAAGCGCCCAGCTTCAGCGAGGCCTTCACGTCATCGAGTTGCGGATCGGCGGTGATCATGATGACCGGCGGGGCATCGCCATTTTTCTTGATCTGATCGAGGACTTCGATACCCGTAAGGTCGGGCAGGCGTACGTCGAGCAGCATCAGGTCCGGGAACTCGCGCTCGGCGAGCCGCAGCGCCATATCCCCGCAGTCGGCCTCGACCACCACGTACCCCCATTCTTCGCACTTCTGGCGGAGCGACCACCGCACCAGGCGCTCGTCGTCGACGATGAGGACTTTGGGTGCAGGCATCGGTCTTACCTCATTTCCCACGCAAGCAAAACGGCCCGCTTTGGTGGCAGTTCGGGTCTCCCCGGGTTCCGCCGCGGTACGCTCGTCGACCGGGCGCCGGGAGTTGTATTGATGTGATCCCCGATACATGACAGGACTTATTAAAGGGGCTTAATCAGGCAAGTGCCTGTGATCTAAGTCACGCATGAAAGGGAGTTAAGGGGAAGACAAGGGGTAGATCCCGATCAGGAATGAAGTTTGCTTCTGAGGTTGCGCCATGGAGGGCCGCGTCTAATTGCCACTCGATGAGGGTTTGTCATCCTTGAGCGTAGCGAAGGATCTGCGGTTGCTTCGGACAGCTGCGTTCCCGGTCACATCAGAAGACTCAAGCCAATTGAATTCGCGACGTTGGCTCTTCATTGGTCCGTTGCCGTTTCGGGCCCTGTTGGAAAGGTGCTCCCGCCGTCGGCACTGGGGCAGGCAAATGGACGACATAGGGAAATATCGGCGACAATCCTCCCGGAGCGAGTCAATCAGGCGCTCAGGCTATTTGCACTCGTCAGTTCCCCCCCAAAAAAACAAGAACCGGACGTCAGCGCAGATGCCCTTGTCCGGTCTTGCTGTCACGCCGCAAATCCGCCATCTATCAGCAGAGAAGCCCCTGTAATATACCCTGCCTCTGGACCGGCCAGGTACGCCGCCATAGCGGCAATCTCATCCGCGTGACCATAGCGCTTCAAAGCCATTAGCCCCAGCATCGTGTCCGCAAACGGCCCACTGGCCGGATTCGCATCAGTATCTACTGGCCCCGGCTGAATATTGTTGACGGTGATCTTTCGTCCACCCAGATCACGCGCCAGTCCCTTCGTAAAGCTAGCAACAGCTCCCTTCGTCAGAGCGTAAACAGATCCACCCTGGAAGGGCATCCTTTCGCTATTCACCGAACCAATTGTGATGATGCGCCCTCCGTCCGGCATATGCCGCACGGCCTCCTGGGTTGCTGTGAAGACACTGCGCACATTCACCGAAAGCGCCTTCTCGAAGTCCTCGGCGGGGAACTCTGTGATCGTCCCCAGCGCCAGCAATCCCGCATTGTTCACCAGGATGTCGATCTTGCCAAATTCCTTCGCAGCCTCCTGTACACTCGCCCGCACTGCGGCCTGGTCCGCTGCATCCGCTTTGATCGCCACAGCCTTGCCGCCGCCCTTAACAATGTCGTCCACCAGCTGCTGCGCGCGTTCCGGGGAGGAACTGAAGGTAATGGCGACATCGGCTCCTTCTTTCGCCAGCCGCTTCGCAATAGCCGCGCCGATGCCACGCGACCCACCCGTAACCAGTGCCGACTTCCCACTTAGTGCTGCCATCTTCGTCTCCTCTCGACCTCTCTCTTATTGTGGAGCGATCGTTACATAAAGTTGGATTCTTCATCATTCCAAACCGATTCAGATCAGGGAACCGTTTTTTGAAACGACTACTCTAATAAATGACGGCCGGACCGATGAAGACCATTCTAAATAGCTCCATGGCATCTCCCATACCGCCTTCAAATGAATCCACGGATGCAAGCAAGAGCCGCCGTGGACGTCCACGAGAGTTTGACAAAGATGTCGCTCTCACCGCGGCCATGTTTCTCTTCTGGGAACGCGGCTACGAAGGCGTCTCGGTGGACGACCTCACTGAAGCGATGGGTATTAGCTCCTCCAGCCTCTATGCCACCTTCGGCAGCAAGGAGGAGCTCTTCCTCATGGCACTCGATAAATACGAAAAAGACATCGGAATGTACTGGCTGCCCATTCTCGAAAACACCGCCGATGGCCGCGACGCCTTCGTCCAGATGTTTGAGACCGCCTCGCGCGAACTCACACGGCCCGATCTGCCGCGAGGATGCATGATGACACTTGCTCTGCTACACTCTTCCCCTGAACTCGAACCGTTACGACGCAAACTGAACAAGCGCCGCGCCGCGGCGCTCGATGCCATTTCGGGCCGCCTTCGTCGGGCCCTGAAGGATGGCGACCTGCCAGCCAAGACCCCCATCAATAACCTCGCGCAGATGCTCATGACCGTCTTCCAGGGCATGACGGTGCGCGCCCGCGCTGGCGCGGACCACAAGGAACTTCTGCAGGCAGGCCGCGGAGCGATCGCCGCATGGCCAAAAAACTTTCGTCTACACACCCGGCAAATACAAGTCCCGTTCAGCAAGCCTCGAGTTCCACGGCCGGGGCGGTGAAGGGAAGCAGCACTTCGAAGGTGCTTCCTTTGCCTACCTCGCTGGCGGCCTTGATCTGGCCGTGATGTTCTTCCACGATGCGGCGCACCAGCGAAAGCCCCAGGCCGGTGCCGTTGCCGCGGGTGGTGTAGAAGGGGCGGAAGATCTGCGGCATCTGCTGCTCCGGAATGCCGCGGCCGGAATCGGCCACCGTGATCCGGGCGCAGTCGTCGCTTGACCCGATCACGACCCGCACCGTTCCCGGGCCGTCGATGGCCTGCACTGCATTGAGCAGAAGGTTGAGCACCACCTGGTGGATCTGGTCGCTGTCGTGTTCCACGTCTTCAAGATCGGGAGCCTGTTCGAGTTCGATCTTGATGGGCTGGCTGAGCACCTGCTGCCGGGCCAGCATCACCGCATGTTCCACAGTAGTGTTGAGATTACTGCGCATCATCTGGGGAGGATGTGGGCGCGCGGTTTCGAGAAGGTCGGTAAGAATGCGGTTGATCTGATTGATTTCCATGCGCACGTCCTTGACCATTTCCCGGGCCGGGCTGGTCGGAGGCAGATCGCGGCCGATGATTTCGATGACGCCGGCAATCCCGGCGAGCGGGTTGCGAATCTCGTGCGCCAGGCCGGTGGCCAACTCCCCCAGTGTGGCCAGGTGCTCGGCACGCGACATCTGTGTGCGGTGCATGGTCTCAATCTCCTTACGGCTCTCCCGCAATTGCTGCATCATGTGGTTGAAATTGCGCCCCAGGTCCCCTATTTCGTCGTTCTGCTCCGCAAAGTTCACCGCCACATCGAGGTTGCCCCCGCTGATCAGCGCGACCTTTTCCTGCAGTTCCACCATAGGCCGGTGGATGAGGTAGGCCAGGACGCCGATGGAGACTCCGCAGATCACGACCGCTCCGCTGGCGGCCAGAATCAGCACCCGATGACGATCCGGGCCCCCCAGAGACAACGTCGCGGCGGTAAACAGCAACAAGCCGGTCAGCAAGACAAGGACAACCGGAAGGATTGCCTTGATCTGCCAATTGACGCGAACCGGTTCCAAGTTGAATCTCCCATTGCGACGCGCTTCACTCCCTGATATGCAACTCCGGCACCACATGCCTGCCAGGCTGTAAGCAGAAGACGGAATGTCGGTTAGAAGCCGCTGAAGTTATCCGTGCCGCGGCCTTTTGGGCTAAATCACGCAGAAGAACGCGTTTCGACGGGGATTTCACACAACCTGCCGGGCACCGGAGGCTGCGCGCTCCTCGCCCGGGCATTTGAAGTTTTACATGTCGTCTTTGGGAGTATGCCGGCGGTGGACGTAACGGCCAATCATCCATCCCACTGCGGAACCGACGAACACATCGGACGGGAAGTGATCGCGACCGATGACCCGCGTCAGGCTGACCCCGGTTGCCAGCCCGTATGCGGTGAGCTTGGTCAGGTAGCCGTTGTACTCAGAGGCGATGACGGCGGCGGACGACCAGGCCACAACGCTGTGGTTGGAGGCAAAGGACGAGTCAAAGCCGACACCGGATTGGAAGAACTTGCCCTTGGCGTTGTCGATCGTGGGGCGCTCGCGCCGCGAAATGATCTTTATTGCCTCATTGACGGCGAGGCTGTCGACAATGGCCTCACCGGCCAAAACGCCGGTCTGCTCGGCTTCCGCGCTATGACGCAGGTGGCCGATGCCGTAGAAGGCCACCGGGGCCGCCACAAACAGGCCGGTGAGCCCGGTCGAGGCGGTGTTGGCGTGATCGTTGGTGTTTTTGTCCAGAAAGTGATTCTGCATGATATGCCGGTCTTCCGAGCCCAGCGCCGCTGCGCCCGCAACCAGGAGAACCGCGGTAACGGCGTCGCCACTGCTCATCCGGACCGGAAACGTCCATATTTGGGCCTGGTCATGAACGAAGTTGCGCGGCAGGTTACGGAGGGTTGGCGCGTCGGGCGCTGGCTGGGGAGCCTCGGGCAGTTGAGAGGTGGATTGGGCACGGGCGGCGCCGGTCAAGGAAGCAACCACCATGATCAGCGCACAAAACTTTGAGGCCATATACATACTATGACTCACGCATTCGGGGTCCGTGGGACGGACAAGGGAGTTTCCCGCCCAACCACCGGTGCAATCACCCAGAAGCCGCGGTCCGGCCAGGTGCTGCTCGTTACCGCTTTCCTGCACATGGCCCAGCCGCCGTGGGGGATTTGACGAAACCGCTGCGGGAGAAGCCCCATGGTGTGCGCTAAATCACAGGCCCGAAATCTCATGACCGATAAACTGACCCTTCCAACTTGCGATCCCGCAGGAGGTTAGGTGCGGGTTGCCGGTAGCGGCCGTTCTTCCGGATTACGGCGAAGCGCTTGCAACATGCATGCTTCGGAGTCCCCATGAATCTGCTTCCTCACCGTACATGGTTCGGCAAGGCGAACATTCATCCAGGCGGCTGCGCCCCTGGGTTTCATATCCTGATTTGCCTGCTTGCATTCGGCCTCGGGGGAGTGCGCGCTTCGGCCGCGGTGCATCCTGTCCCGCTGGACCCCAACATCGACTCGAAGAAGTGCCTGGAGTGCCATGAGACGACGGCCAAGGGGAAGTCTGTCCACTCGGCGATCGGTAAAGGCTGCCTGAGCTGTCACGAAGTCCGAGTCAACCGGGACATTACGCGCGTCAAGCTGATCACTGCCACCGCGTCCGCCCTTTGCGTCACTTGTCACGCCGATAAAAAAGCTTCCGAGATCAAGGGGACGGTCCACTCTCCCGCGGTGCGCGACTGCCTCAATTGTCACAACCCGCACGCCAGCGAAAACAAGAATCAACTGCTCAAGCCCGTATCCGGCGACGAGAAAGAGAACCTGTGCAGTGCATGCCACCAGACAGGCTTGCATGTTCCCGAGAAAGGCAGCCGCCATGCCGCCCTCGACATGGGCTGCGACACCTGCCACGTGACCCACAAGACCGGCGCCGAACCCACGGAGGAGAACAAGTTCCACCTGGCGAAGGCCAGCCCGGCGCTGTGCCTGGATTGCCATGATGCCAACGATGAGCAGCTCAAGAAGGCGCATAACAACCAGCCGTTCGCCAAGGCCGATTGCGTACAGTGCCACGATCCTCACCAGTCGGACACGCCCAAGCTCATGGCCAGGTTCCAGCACGTGCCCTTCCAGGGGAACGGCTGCGACACGTGCCACGCCCCGGCAAAGGACGGAAAGGTAGTGCTGACGCAGGCCGATTCCAGGGCGCTCTGCCTTACCTGCCACGACGACAAAGGCAAGCAGATCGAGACGGCCAAGGTGCAGCATCCCGGAGCCTCAGGGGATTGCACCGATTGCCACAATCCCCACGCCAGTCGGCAGCCCGGCCTGCCCAAGAGCGACGGCGTGAACATTTGCCTGAGCTGCCACAGCGACGTCGCGGATTTACAGAAGAAGGCCGTACATCATCAGCCCGCATTCGGGCAGAGCTGCTCCACCTGCCACACTCCGCACGGCGGCGAAAACGATCACCTGTTGCGCGCCAGGGGCAACGCGCTGTGCCTGGAATGCCACGGTCCCGAGTCCTCGCCGCAACCCAATCAGGCCGATCATCTGCTGACGATCTTCAACGGAGCAGTCAAGCTGCCCGACGACTATTACCAGAAGAACAAGGTCGCCATTCTGCCGCTGCGCTTCGGCCTCGGGCACCCGGTGGAATCTCACCCCGTCTCCGACGTAATGGATCCGGAAAATCAGAGCAAGGTCAAGGCACCGCTGAGCTGCATGTCGTGCCACCAGCCCCACGCCTCCGCGCAGCCTGACCTGCTGATCAAGGATCAAGCCAACAACATTCACTTCTGCGACAACTGCCACAAGAACCGCATGAATATGAAAGAAACCACCTCGCCAGGAAACTAAGTGGAGATTGAGATGTTTCGCTTCCTCTTCAATTCAAAACCTACCCGCAAGATGCTGGCCGCACTGCTCCTCGCTGCGCTGAGCTTGGCGCTGCCGTTGTCCAGCTCCGCCAAGAAGAAAAAGAACCCCGCCTCCGCGCCGGCGGCCGAGACGGGTCCGCGCAAATTCCCCTTCGATCCTAAAACGCTGGTATGGCCGGCCCCGCCCAATGTCGCGCGCATCCGCTGGGTCAATTACTTTGCCGGCGCCAGGATTGACTATGTCACCGACACCACCAGCGCCAAGCCCAAGGCATCCTGGATGGATCGGCTTGCCGGTGGACAATCGCAGGCGGAAAAGGTGGCCGGCAAAAACTTTCCTTTTCAAATGATCGGGCCCTACGGGATCGCGGTGGACTCCAAGGGACTCGTGTATGTGGCCGATCAGCGCGTCGGGGCGGTTTTCATCTTCAATCTGGAAACCCGCGAAACGCAGATGATCCGCAACGGTTTTGAAGCCCATTTCGGATGGATCAACGGACTGGCCATCGATGACGACGACCGGCTGTTTGTCTCCGACGGCAAAATGCACCGGGTTCTGATCTTCAATCCCAAACATGCGGTCGAGGGCCAGATCAACGAGGGCCTGGTAGACCCCGTGGGGCTCGCCATCGACAGCACCAATCGTTTCCTTTACGTGGTGGACACGCAGCAGGACCAGGTGATCGTCTACGACGCGGATACCCTCAAGCTGCTGCGCAGGATCGGCACCGGCGGCAAGAACCACTTCCTCACCTCGCCCGGCGATTTCGGCGCGCCGCAGTGCGCGGCGGTGGACAAGGACGGCAATCTCTACGTAACCGATACACTCAACAACCGCGTAGAGATCTTTGATGCCGAGGGCAAGTTCATAAGCCAGTTCGGCAAGGCCGGCGATGGCCCCGGCTACTTCGCGCGCCCCAAGGGCGTCGCGGTGGATGGAGACGGGCACATCTGGGTCGCGGATTCCGTGCAGGACCGCCTGCAGGTGTTCAATCGCGAAGGTCGCCTGCTTACCTATATCGGCCAGCAACACAGTGAACTGCCCGGCCAGTTCAAGGCCCTGGTGGGAGTGGCGATCGACAAGAACAACTGGGTGTTTACTACCGAGCAAGAGCCTGGAAGACTGCAGGTATTTCGTTACGTGACCGAGTCGGAAGCCGCGACCGAAAGGGCCAGGCGCGACGAGGAACTTCAGAAGGCGGCAGACCAGCGCCGCAAGGCTGCGTCCTCTGTGCCTGCCGAGAAACCTGCTGCGCCGCAAAAGACCAGCGACGCTCCCGTCTTGAAGGACAGTCCAACGCCCAACGCGCCCGGCCAATAGCAACGCGGTTGCTATCCTGGGCGGCTTGTAGAACCGCTTTGACGAGCGCCGTTTTCCGGCGGGTGCGTTGGCCGCCGTGCCCATACAATGGCCGTATGGATCCCCTTGTCATCGCCGCCGTGCAGTTCGAGAATGCCAGCGGCGATAAGCGCGCGAACCTTGAGACCATCGGGCAAATCACCGCCCAGGCCGCCGCGGCCGGCGCCCGCGTGGTTGCCTTTCACGAATGTTCCGTCACCGGATATACGTTCGCGCGACGCCTCTCTCGCGCGCAGTTGCTGAACCTCGCCGAGCCCATTCCCAACGGAGAAAGCGTTCAACGGCTCATCGCCATTGCGCAGGAAAACAACGTCGCCATTCTTGCCGGGCTCTTCGAACGCGACCAGCAGGACCGCCTTTTCAAGGCGCAGGTGTGCGTGAATGGCACGGGATTGATCGCCAGGCACCGCAAGCTGCATCCGTTCATCAACCCGCACCTCCTCCCCGGGGATCAATACACGGTGTTCGATCTGGATGGGTGGAAATGCGGCATACTCATCTGCTACGACAACAACATCGTCGAGAATGTGCGCGCCACTGCGCTGCTGGGAGCGCAGATCATCTTCATGCCCCACGTCACCATGTGCACGCCCTCCACGCGGCCGGGGGCCGGATTTGTCGACCCGGCGTTGTGGTGGAATCGCTCCCGTGATCCGGAAACGCTGCGGAGTGAGTTCCGCGGCAGCAAGGGTCGCGAGTGGCTGATGAAATGGCTGCCCTCCCGAGCCTATGACAATGCCGCCTACGTGGTGTTCTCCAATCCCATCGGCATGGACGACGACCAGCTGAAAAACGGCTGCTCCATGATTCTCGACCCGTTTGGAGACGTGATCGCCGAATGCGCAAAACTCGATAATGATTTCTGCATCGGCGTGTGCATCGAGGACCAGCCGACCCTGGCCGGCGGATATCGATACATGCAGGCGCGTCGTCCCCAGCTCTACCGCGACATTCTCGGCCGTGAACACACATCCCGGCAGAACGTGGCCTGGATGAACCTGGCAGAAGAAGTTGGCGAAGGCAACCCTCGGGAATAACCCGCGTTAAAGCGCAGCGTAACCCCGCACAGCATCGGCCCATCTCGCCAGGCGGCGGCGCGAACCTGCGCGGCTTCGCATGCCTTGCGATCCACGAATTTCTGCCCGCCGACGGAATATTTCTCGCCCTTCGCAGTTATTGACCACGTGAGGCGTCGCATCGGGGCAGTCCCCGGCCATTCCCTCCACGCGCAACTTTGCCCTGTTGCACGCCGCCGCCTTCGCTGCCGCCAATGCCGTCGACAGAACCTATCACTTTGAGGAGAAGTCATGAACCATCATCATCAAAATCATTTTTCCAACAGAGACGAGAAATCCGGACTGCAACACGTGAGCGAAGACGGCATCGACCGCCGCGGCTTTTTGAAGTGCATGGCGTGGGCAGGCACTGGAATGGTGTGGAGCTTTGCGGGAGGCGTGCCGTTGTCGCACGCTCTCGGCCGTGCGCCGCACGATTCAAGCCAGGCGGACTTCAGCTTCGTCCAGATCAGCGACAGCCACATTGGCTTCAACAAGCCGGCGAACACCGATGTCACCGCCACCTTGCAGGCCGCCCTGGACAAGATCGGAACCAATTCCGTCTCGCCGGATTTCCTCATTCACACCGGCGACCTGACGCACGGCGCCAAGCCGGCGGAGTTCGACACGGTCAACCAGGTTCTCTCCTCCACCCGCAGGCAAATCTTCTACGTGCCCGGGGAGCATGACACTTCGGCCGATGACGGCAAGCTGTACCTGGAACGCTTCGGCAAAGGCGCCCGGGGCAACGGCTGGTACAGCTTCGACCACAAGGGCGTTCACTTCATCGGCCTGGTCAACGTGGTACAGCTCGAAGGCATGGGCAAGCTCGGGCAGGCGCAGTTGGACTGGCTCAAACAGGACCTCGGCAGTTTGAAAAGCAGTACCCCCATCGTGGTGTTTGCGCACATTCCGCTATGGGCCATCTACCCGGCCTGGGGCTGGGGCACGTCGGACAGCGAGCAGGCGCTGGGAATGTTGCGGCGCTTCGGGTCGGTGTCGGTTCTCAATGGCCACATCCACCAGGTGATGCAAAAGGTGGAAGGCAATGTGACGTTCCATACCGCAATGTCCACTGCCTTCCCGCAACCTGCGCCCGGTGCGGCGCCGTCGCCCGGCCCGCTCAAGGTTCCCGCTGACAAACTGCACGACGTTTTGGGGATTACGCACGCCAACTTCATTGCCCAAAAACATGATCTCGCCGTGGTGGACGCTTCGTTGTCGGGCGCGGCGCTCGAGCCCCACGAGACGCCGGCGATATGAAACTCGATAACGTCCTGTCAGGCGCGGGTTGCCTGTTCGCCGCCAGCATCGCGCTGTCAACCATTCATCCCTGGGGCAGCCCGCGTAACGGCGCGCGGCCCGATGCGCCGTTGCTGGAGGGCAGCACGGCGCCTGAGAGCGTGCGCGCGATCCTGGCGGCCAAGTGCGGCAATTGCCACTCGGAGAGAACCAGCTATCCCCTGTACGCGCATCTCGCGCCGGTGTCGTGGATGCTGGAGCGCGACATCCACGATGCGCGCAGCCATTTCAACATGTCGCAGTGGCAATCCATCAATGATGAGAGCCGGATGAGCGTGCTGACCCGGATGGCCTCGGTGGTTCACAGCGCCCAGATGCCGCCGCGGAGGTACGTGATGCTTCACCCCGGAGCCCGGCTCTCTCCAGACGATCGTGAGCAGATCTACGCGTGGGCCAAGGCGGAGCGCAAGCGCATCCGGCAGGAACTGGATGGTCACAAAAATCCGTCCGCAATCGAATCAGGAACAGGAAAACAATGAAGGAACAACGCGACTCTGTTGACAGCGCCGGGCGCGCCACAAGGGCCATCTCCCTGGGGGCGATATGCTGGTGCGCATGCGTACTCGGACTGGTGATGAACTCATCGCCGGCCGGCGTCCTTGCCAGTTCGGACACCGCGGGCAACCCCATTCGCGGCAAGGAATTGTTCGAGAAGAGATGCGGCGGATGCCACTCCCTCGATAGCAACAAGGAGGGTCCTCGCCTGCGCGGCGTTTACGGGCGCAAAGCGGGGAGCGTCCCCAACTTCAAATATTCCGATGGGATGAAGTCCGCTGGATTTACCTGGGAAGCCCGCGCCCTTGACCGATGGCTCACCGACACCGAATCGCTGGTTCCGGACAATGATATGGACTTCCACGTTCCCAAGGCAGACGAGCGAGCCGACATAATCGAGTATCTGCGCGTCACCTCGCACCCATAATGAAGGCGCGCCATCAACGCGCCGGCGTTACTGCGCCGCTTCCTGAACAATGCTCACCGGCCCCAGCAAACCCGACGCCTGCAGCGGCGAGTCGGGCTTGTATGTATTCCACGTGGAGAAGGTGTACTTGGTCGTCACGTCCGGCTGCTTGTCGCCGATCAGGCGGTTGACCCACGCGTTGATTACCTTGACCGAGACTTCATTGGCTCCGGGCTTCAGCGCGCCGGTGGCATCCACGCGATAGGGAGCGTGCCAAACGGTTCCGACTTCCTTTCCGTTCACCGTCACCATCGCGAGGTTCTTCACGTCGCCCAGGTCGATCCAGACATTCGCGCCCTTTTTGAACCAGTCCGCCGGGGCCTGAAGGGTCTTGGTGTAAGTCCCTTCGCCGGAATAATACTTCACGCCTTTGTCGCTGCTTTCGTTCCAGGGCGTGAGTTTGTCCAGCGTGATGGACGCGGGCGCTCCGCGATCAGGCTGGAACGCGACCGTCCATGGCCCATCCACCGAAGCAAGCTGCGTTTCAGCGCGCTTTGGAATGGTGTGCGAGGTTTCTTTTGTGGGCTTGCGGAACACCACGAATACCGTTCCCCACGGCTCCAGGTGCAGGGGCACGGTGGTGCGCCCTCCCGCGATGCCGAACGATGCAGGCGCGGTCTTGCCCGTCTCCGAGTACCACAGTTCGGGCGCCTTGCCCGTCACCCGGAACGATGCGTCAAACGTCGATTCGGTGTCCCCGCGATTGTCCAGGAAATAGATATCGCCATCCGCGAGCTTGCGGTGCGCAAACAACACCTGCTGCCCATTCGACGGCTTCGCATAGTCGAAGTCTGGCGCCACATTCAGCGCCTTCAAAGCAGCCTCCGCATTCTCACCGGCGTACACTTTGCCCTTGCCCACCGTCTGTACGCCGCTTCCCGAACCAAACAGTTCATCGTTGAGTTTCTTGAATTCGGCGGCATCGTCGGCCAGGCTCGGCGTCCCCACGGGTTTTTCACCCGCCACCACCGCACCGTCTTCCACCAGCTTGTGGATGGCCCGCAGTACAGGCAGCGACATGTGCTTGCTGTACTTATCCAGCGCCAGTACGCGATAGCTCATGCCCGATTTCGAACCGATATTTCCCCCGCTCACAGACAGTTCGTGAATGAGCCCGTCCGCGTTGATGTAATCGAAGTTGTAGCCCTCCGGCACGACAGGGCCGGCGTTGGCGAAGATCGCCGTGATGTTCGAATCCTCGCCATAGAAATACAGAATATCCGCGGCGAACTTCCCTTGCTGCAGCAGGAAGGAATTGCGTGCCAGGTAGCCGGTCCATGCGCCCGCTTGATCGGCCCATGTCTCATTGCGGTTGAACCACTGGCCGCAGGGGCCCAGGGTCACCCCCGGCGCTTTGCCCACCAGCGGCTGATGGGCCGACTCGTGTATCACGAAGCGGTTGATGCCGTTCAGAAATTCCTGGTCCGCGGTGGGCTTGAGGGTGGCGGGCGACCACGCCCACGCCGTGGAGGGATCGCATGACGTCATCGATTCGGCGGCCGCGACGTTCTGTCCGTAGATGTGGGCCACGGAGGCCGACTCGCGATCATCGGCGTTGTAACCCGGCGTGGGCTTGTTCACTCCGGGTTTCTGTACCCACATCGCGCTCATGGGAATGTCATCCAGTTTCTTCACTTCCATGCCGTCGGCGATGAAGGTTCGTCCCGACTCGTGCGACTCGCCGTAGTGCCCCATGCCGCGCTCTTTCAACGAGGCCTGTACCTGCCCGTAATGTTCATCCGCGGTCAGGTCGGCGATGGTCTTGCGCAGATCCCACAGAAACTGATCACTGGCCTGCGCGCTCTCCACGATGCGTCCCGCAAGTACCGGCATCCACGGCTTCGGGTCGTACCCGCGCCGCTTGGTGAATTGCTCGATCATGTTGTCCGTCCAGTTCTGCGCGCCGGCCTCCCAGCTATCGGTGATCACGTAGCGGATGCCTTTCTTGCCCATTTCGTCGGCGCCCACCGCCTCCTTGTAGCTGTCGAGATAGCCGTTCATGTAGTTCTTCACGTAGCCCGCATTCAGCTTGTCCACTTCCAGGCCGGTGGCCTCCTTCGTGGCGGGATGATTCGTGATCCCCAGCAGCGAGTAGCCGAAGCGCAGCACTACCCAATGGCCCTCCGGTGGAGTCCAGTCGAGGGTGCCGTCGGAACCCATCTTGCCGGTCAGGTCGATCACATCGGTCTTCTTGATCGCGTCCTGCGGGGTGAAGTCGGTGGTGGCCATCCCATAGACATCCCACACCGGGTTGAACGCGGCCTTCTCTTCAAAGCGGTTCACGCGCGCGCCGGGGTGCAGTTGGAGCTCCGCGATGGGAATATCCTTGGCCGGCGGCGGAGTGGGGAAACCGGCGTCTGCCATGGGATTGGGCGCCGCCGGCAACGTTTTGAACGTGACCCGGAAATATCTCGCCGTTACGGGGGGAAATGCCACCGTGTGCTCTGTAGATCCGCCCTTGGGGATATCCAGAACCACGCGGAAGTTCCTGCCGTCGTCGCTGGTCTCGAGAGCTCGGCCGCTCTCCCCTCCAGGGGGGAGAAAAGCATCGAACGCCCCCTTTTTGCCGGCCACGATGGTGAGCGCGCGGATGCTCTGCGGCTGCGCGAACTCGTATTGGACCCACGCCTTTTCGCCAACCTCTTTCCCCATAGGCAGGGAGACGGTCTTCACCAGGTCGCCATCGCACAGCAAGGCGGGATCGATGGCGCCGCTGCTGGTCGTGACCTTCGCGTCCGGCAGGGGCAAGTCCGTATCGGCCTCCCGGTACGCGATGACAGCCGAATCGGCGTAATACTCGGGGGCTTTCGCGGCTCCGCCGCCGAGCATGTCGCCGAGATCTTCAATGTTGAGATTCTGGAAAGCCCCGGTATTCGACGGCGGATGCGCCAGGGTGCCGGAAAACGCCTTACGGCCTTCCACCCGCGTTTCACTCCACACGTACTTCTTCATGGCTTCTTTGGCGGGCACCCAGGGGCCCCCGGTTTCGCTCCAGCCGGGCGAACCGGCGATCGCCTCCTCCAGTCCCAGCTGGTCCGCAAGCACGGTAGCGGACTTGAACGCGTCCTTCCACTCCGGGGTCATGTACGCCAGCCGCTTTTCGACCACCTGGGGGGTCATCATGGACGCATCGAAGTTCTGGAACCCGCCCAGGCCGGCGCGATGCATCCATTCGAGATCCAGCTTGATGCCCTCCTTGGTGATGTTGCCGTTCATCCAGTGCCACCACACCCGCGGCTTTGCGCCTTCGGGTGGGTTCTGGAAGCCGGCTTTCAGTGCGTCGCCTGCGCTTTGCGCCGCGGCCAGCGTCGCCGTCAGGGTCAGGGAGAGGAAGGCGCCGCGGACCCATCCGTGGCGCCCACTGCTTGGATTTAAGTGCAACATGCAGATACTCCTTGGCAGGCCGGGATCGGCTCGCTGCGGTACGCGAGCCGGCAGCTTAAACGGGCAAGAACGGCTCAATGAAGCAGAAGTCTATTCATCTGTGGGAGTGACTGTCAATAAATTATGTGTCTATTGAAATACCCGCCCCGGGGCTCGAATCGCCGGTGAACCTGGGGTAGGCCTTTTCGCATCTAGCCCATTCTGGGCACCGGAGGTAGTCTCCTCAATGGGTAAGATTTCTCTGACGGTTTTTGCTCTTCTGTTTTTCGGCGGTTCGTCTCTGACAAACGCACAAAGCCGTGTCGAAGCCGGCTTGCTTCTCAGCTATCTGAACGTCTCCCAGACGAAGACCGACAACGTGGGACTGGGGGGAAGATTCGGCTTCCGCGTCCACAGCAACGTAATGATGGAAGCAGAGCTCACCTACAGTTATGGGGTCAACTTCCAGGAGGTTTACCGCGACATTAGCAACGGAGACATAGCCGCGATCGAACGGACGTCGATCGGCACCACGGATGGCCTGTTTGGACCGGTGCTAAGGCCAGCCCACGGCCATCTTCGTCCATTCGTCACCCTGAAGGGGGGATTCATAGACTTCAGGCTGAGCCCCAGCCTCCTTCCGTATAGCAGTGTAGTTAGTAGTGTTCTCGGCATCCGTACCTCCAGTCTGGCCCCGGTACTTTACCCCGGGGGTGGCGCCGAAGGAACTCTGGGTCCGGTCGGGCTGAGGCTGGAATTTGGTGACGCCATTTACTTCAACAGCGGGGCGCACAACAACCTGCGGATCACGTTTGGTCCCATTCTTAGATTCTGACCCTTAATCGAGCGATCACGTCCCAGGAGCGATCAACCCACCAGGGCGGTGTGCGCAAATCCCGCATCTACCATAGCGGCCCTCCGGCTCTGGTAGCGGAACGTGGCCTCTGCAGGGGTCCGGCAGGCCTGGTCCTGGAAGCCATCCCAGCAAATCTGTTGTGCGGCAGCGGACCAGAAGGCGTGGATCTCCCGAATCACGAACCGGGGATTGACCGTACTGCCGAAATCGACCAGGCGGATCTCGCAAATGTCCTGGTCTTCGATGGGGAGGTGGGGTGCGTTGGTTTTCCAGAGAATCTCAACCATGATGACCCCATCATCGGGGAAGAAGGGCCAGGATGATGTGAGATATCTCACACCTGAGGTCCGACTTGATCAAGCAGGCGGGACTCGCGACATCCAGAGGCCGCGTCGCACGGCGCTTAAAAGCCGGAACGCCGGGCGTCGCTTAGCTTAGTCATTCTGCAGTATTCTCAGTTTGAACAGGCCACTCACACGAACTATTTTCGCAATTTCCCGCTACTTGCAAGGCCGGAGGCAACTTGTCCAAATTTGCGATACCCTTTGTATTTGCCTTCTGCATTACGATCATTGCTTTTGGTTATTACAACTCATCCCCATCTCCGCTTTCGGCTGGTAGCGGTCTGGTGATCTTCGGTTTCTCTTTCCTGGTCAGCGTGGTTCTCTTATTCGTTTTCCGGAAGCTCAGGCGGAAAAGAGAACCAGACAAAAAACCTCAGCCGGCCTCATCCTCGGTTGCAAAGCGCCAAAGACATCTGCCCAAATGAAACATCCGTTCTGCAACGGAACAAGCGACGAAGGATTGTTTCGGGCCAATCCAGCATAGGCATCGAAAAGCAGGGCCTTGTTTATGAACATGCGGATTCTTTCACTTGCCGTACTGTTGAGCATAATCGCGAGGGGATGGGGATTCTCTTCGCGCGAAGTTTCCGCTGCCCAGCTGGACAATGCCGCCAAGGTGCTTCAAGAAGTCATGGCAGCTCCCGACAAGGGTATTCCCGATGAGACACTTCGGAAAGCCAAGTGCATTGCCGTTATTCCTCGTGCAGGGAAGGGCGGATTCCTCGTAGGCGCGGAAGGTGGGCGCGGAGTCGCAACGTGCCGCGCGGCGAGCGGATGGAGCGCTCCGGCATTCTTTACCATTGCCGGCGGAAGCTGGGGTTTGCAGGTCGGCATCGAAGGCATCGACCTGGTGATGATTTTCCAGAACGAACACGGAATGGAGCACCTGCTCGGCGGCAAGTTCCAAATCGGCAGCGACGCCTCGGCGGCGGCGGGGCCTGTTGGGCGTCATGCCTCGGCCGACACCGACTGGAAGATGAATGCGGAAATCCTCACCTACGCGCGCGCCAAGGGTGTATTCGCCGGGGTCACGCTGAATGGCGCCGACATTCGCGCCGATGAAGATTCGACGAAGTCGTTCTACGGGGCCGGCGCCTCTGCCCGCTCTGTACTGGAAGGCAAAATACCCGCTCCGGCCGAGGCGCATTCCTTCCTCGCTGCTGTTCGCAATGCGCAAGCCGAAAGGGGGCCGCAGGTACCTTCTCGACCAAGTGAGCCCTCGACCCCTAGATCAACTGGGAGGGCATTCCTCCTTGATTCAGCGAGAGAGGAGGCCGGTTATGGACTTTACAGTTACCTGCTCTTTGCCGAACAGCCTGACGAAAACAGCAAGCCACGATACATCGCAATCACGAAAGAATTCTTGCGTTTGGAGGAGGTTAAGAACCAACGGGAATGGACTTCGATCAAAAACCTGAATATTACCTATATACCTTTGAGAGATTGGGCTAGGAACGCAGCACGAACTGCAACGGCAGATCAAATTATCGCCCCGGGCAATTACAACTATTCTCGGGCGCAGTCCCTGCTCCACAATCTTCCTGGCGACCAGCTAAGGAAGGTGCGCCCATACGGGATCTACCTTATCTCAGTTCTGAGGCCGCTTAGTTCGTCGCCTCTGAATAATGATGAGCACATTCTGTTTGAAGATCTCACTACGGTACCTCCTGAAGTTGCCGCAGTGTGGGTGGAGCATTTCAAAACGCAGGCAGCGCAGACGAATTTCTGGGAAGAGGGCGCTCTCGAGAGTTTTGCACTTGGCTTACGCACGGTGATTGCACAGGCCGCCGTAGCTGTCGACCCCTCTAAACGTGCTTTGTCAGATTGGCAGGATATTTTGGCCAGCCTGATCTTCTGGAAAGGCAAGAAATAGTCGTGGAGCCTCGACCCGTATACGTGCTGAGGAAGACGCCGCTGGTCGAGAGTTGGGCATTGAAAACTGGAAATTCTGAATTCTCCACGCCTACGCTGGCGCAGAGGAATCGGCTGGATAAAGGGAATGCCGCCTCACATGCGGCGCGCCCGTCCGGAACACGATCTTTTACGAGTATTGGTGGGATTGCCTGAGGCCTGGTGGAGACGGTCGGCTTGATCTGCGTCCTATCCCAGAAGAGCGGGAGATCGAAAAGGAGGCGGTGCGTTTTGCGACCAGATGCCGCCCCGCGGAATCCCGCGCAACTCATTGATTCCATGGTGGGCGCTGCAGGATTCGAACCTGCGACTTCCACCGTGTGAAGGTGGCACTCTACCGCTGAGTTAAGCGCCCGCAAAGGGAGGCATCGGGACGGGCGTCCCGTAAGATAGAGTAACACCAGCA
>DASXXV010000204.1:0-32648 GCA_036502905.1 Occallatibacter sp.
GCCTTGCCGGAGCGCTGTTCGCGGGCCGTGACGTGCAGGATACCGTCGGCATCGATGAGAAAACGCACTTCGATACGCGGCAGCCCGGCGGCCATCGGGGGAATACCCTGCAGATCGAAACGCGCCAGGGACCGGCAGTCGGCCGCAAGTTCGCGCTCTCCCTGCACCACGTGAATGGCCACATTCGTCTGCCCTTCGACGCCGGTGGTGAAGTGCTCCGTCGCCGAGGCCGGAATGGTCGAATTGCGCTCGATGATGCGCGCCACCGTGCCGCCCAGCTGTTCGATTCCGAGCGATAACGGAGTCACATCCAGCAGCAGCATCTCTTCGGTGGTCTTCGAAGCGCCCGCCAGGATATCCGCTTGTACCGCGGCGCCCAGCGCAACTACTTCGTCAGGGTTGAGCTGGACGTGAGGATGCTTTCCACGAGCGCCCAGGCGGAAGATGTCGTCGACCAGCGCACCCACGGCCGGAATACGAGTAGAACCACCCACCAGCACCACTTCGTCGATTTGTTCCGGCGTGGTGCCCGCATCGAGCATTGCCTGGCGGCAGGGACCCACGGTGCGCTCCAGCACGGATTCGATGAGCCCTTCGAAAACGTCGCGGGGGATTTCCCGCTGGTAATGGTCACCGTTGGGCAACTCAATGTCGAAACAGGCGGTGGGCTGCGCAGATAACTGGATTTTGGCGTCGATAGCGGCTTTGCGCAATGCCTGCACCGCGCCGGGGTGAGCGCGCAGGTCGAGGCCGTGCTCGGAGTGAATCTCGTCGAGCGCGATAGCGAGCAGCAGGTTGTCGATGTCGTCGCCGCCCAGGTGGGTGTCGCCGTTGGTGGACTGCACTTCGAAGATGCCTTCGCGCAGTTTGAGAATGGAGATGTCGAAGGTGCCGCCGCCCAGATCGTAGACGGCGATCGAGCCTTTCCTCGCGCGATCGAGGCCGTATGCGAGCGCTGCCGCGGTAGGTTCGTTGACCAGGCGCAGAACTTCAAGACCCGCCATGCGGCCCGCATCCTTGGTGGCCTGGCGCTGCGCGTCGTTGAAATACGCGGGCACCGTGATGACGGCCTGGGTTACTGGCGAGCCGAAGAACCGCTCGGCATTACGCTTGAGCTGGCGAAGAATGTAGGCGGAGATTTCGGGGGGCGTGAAACGCAGTTCCCCAAGCTGGATGCGGGGAACTTCGCCTTCTTCGGCGTCGTCCGCGAGCTTGAACGGAAACCACTTCAACTCGCGTTGCACTTCGCCGAGGCCGCGGCCCATGAGGCGCTTTACGGAGTAGATGACGCGCTCCGGCCGCTCGATGAGCGCCTTGCGCGCGCTGTTGCCAACTGTAACCGTGGGACGGCCGCCGCCTGCGGGAAGGGAATCGAGCGCCACCACGGATGGCACCAGGTTGGAGCCATCAACGCCGGGAATCACCACCGGCCTGTCGTCTTCCATGTATGCGACCAGGGAGTTTGTCGTTCCCAGGTCGATGCCGACTACGCGTCCTTCCGCCATGATCTCCTTCGTGCGCTCTGACGCAAGAATTACCGGCCAGACCCAAAAAAATTACCGGCCGCGCTGCGTCAGCATCCCGGAGCCGTTCTTGCCTTCGAGTGTCTCGGTGACATCGCGGACCAGGTTGCTCAGATAGCGCCGCCGGTCCAGCAAGGCGACCATTGCCTTCTGCGCCGTATGTCGAGCGGCTTCGTCGCCGTTGTCCCACGCATCCCATTGCGCGCGCAAATCGCGGTCTACCGCTTCGCGCAGGCCGTCGAATTTGATCTTGGCTTCATTCAGGCTCTGCTTCACCGCGGGATCATCGCCGCCCATCTTCTGCGCCATGCGCATCTCTTCAAGCTGCATATTCAGGTCGAAGACTTCTCCGAGGAGGTCGGCGGGAACGCGGGATGCGCCCATCTCGCCGTCGCGGCGGCTCTTGTGGCTATGCTCTTCGCCGATTTCGGCGCCGTACAGCTTGAGCAGATACTCCGTGCGAGTAATGGGATCCTTGAGAGTGCGATAGGCGTCGTTCAGCAGCGCGGTACCGGAGAGACTCCACTCCTTCTCGTTGCCGCCGGCGCGTGCGAAACGATCGGGATGCAGACGGCGGCTGAGGCGGTGAAATTCTTTCTCAAGCGAGGCAAGGTCAAGGTTTAGCCGCGGCGCCAATCCAAAGACAGAATAAAAGTCGGCGCCCGGAGGGGGCTGAATTCTGCTGCAATGCGGACAGAAGAGGGTCAATTCGTTGTGGGCCACCGAACACGACCAGCAGGCAACGGGAACTGCAGGATCAACCACCTTCAACATTTTTCGGCCTTACTTGCGCTATCCGTTACACCGTGAAGGACGTGCCGCATCCGCAGGAACGCGTCGCGTTGGGGTTGATAAAGTTAAAGCCCTGCCGCATAAGTGTTTCTTCGTAGTCCAAAGTCATCCCCTGCAGATAGACGAACGACTTGGGATCGATGAAGACCCGCACGCCATCGAACTCGAAGACGCGGTCGCGTATGCGCGAGTGCGAGTCAAACTTGATGACGTAGGAAAGACCGGAGCATCCGCCCCCCGACACACCCAGGCGGAGTCCGCCTTCTTCCGGCGAAATGCCTTCCTGGGTCATTACGGCGCGAATGCGCTTCACCGCGCTGTCTGTAACATTCAGGCCATCCGCAGGAGCGTGGGATACGACGGGCTCCGGCTGGGGTGCCGAGGCGCCCTCCGCAGGCTTGGATCCGATTGTGACGATATTGGACATCCCTTTTAAACCTTCCTGACCTCGTGGGCATTGCGGTCGAACTTCCCTCGGATCGCGAAGCCCCACGTTTCACTGAGTTAGCGGCGCGACCTGATTGCGCCCTGCAGCGCGTCTGTTTATCAGATGATTATTGCGCTGCAGCGGATTCTACGGCCGCGGTTTCCGCCGGCGCGCCTTCCGCGCCGTTGTTCTTCTTCTTCCAGTCGCCGATGGCGGCGCGAATGGCGTCCTCGGCTAGAACTGAGCAGTGAATCTTCACTGGCGGCAACGAGAGTTCTTTCACGATGTCGGTGTTTTTAATGGCGAGCGCATCTTCCACGGTGCGGCCCTTGATCCACTCGGTGGCCAGCGATGAACTCGCGATCGCCGATCCGCAGCCGAAGGTTTTGAACTTGGCCTCCTCGATTACCTGCGTCTCGGGGTTCACGCGAATTTGGAGGCGCATCACGTCGCCGCATTCCGGCGCGCCCACCAGCCCGGTGCCGACGTCTGCGGAACTCTTGTCGAGCGTGCCCACGTTGCGCGGGTTGTTGTAGTGGTCTACGACCTTATCGCTGTATGACATTCGTTCCTCTTTCAGTCGTCAGTGACCAGTCTTCTTCGGGGGCGGGTTCACTGATCACTGAACACTGACCCCTGTTCACTGTTTCAATGCGCCTGCCATTCGATCTTGGTCAGGTCAATGCCTTCCTTCACCATCTCGTAGAGCGGCGAAAGCTCGCGCAGCTTCTGCACGACGTCGATGACTTTGGCTGCCACGTAATCCACTTCTGCCTGGGTGTTGAACCGGCCCAGTCCAAAGCGGATCGAACTGTGAGCCACATCGTCGCCCAGCCCCAGCGCCTTCAGCACGTACGAAGGCTCCAGGGTTGCCGACGTGCATGCCGAGCCGCTCGAAACCGCGACGTCGTTGATGCCCATCAACAGCGATTCGCCTTCCACGTACACAAAACTCATGTTCAGATTGCCGGGCAGACGGTGCTCCACGGAGCCGTTTACATGGACGTAGTCCAGCGCCGCCTCGAGCTTTTCCTGCAGGCGGTCGCGGAGACCACGCAGGTAGGCTGCCTCGGTTTCCATTTCGGCGAGAGCGATTTCGCACGCCTTGCCAAGGCCCACAATTCCCGGCACGTTCAACGTGCCCGAACGCATGCCGCGTTCATGCCCGCCCCCATCGATCTGGGCCGCAATCTGCACCCGCGGATTGCGCCGCCGTACATAGAGCGCCCCCACACCTTTGGGGCCATAAATCTTGTGAGCCGAGAGCGACAGGACATCGATATTGTCCGCGATTACATTAACCGGCACCTTGCCGACCGCCTGCACCGCGTCCGTGTGGAACAGCACGCCCTTCTCGTGGCAGATCCTGCCGATCTCGCGGACCGGCTGCAGAACTCCGATCTCATTGTTAGCCGCCATGATCGACACGAGAATGGTTTTCTCATCGATGGCCCGTTTCAGGTCCTCTATATCGACGAGCCCGTCCGCTTTGACCGGAAGGTAGGTCACCCGGTACCCGTACTTCTCCAGGCGCTTGCAGGTGTCCAGAACCGCCTTGTGTTCGGTCACCTGGGTGATGATGTGGTTGCCGCGCTCGCGGTACATCTCCGCGATGCCCTTGATGGCCAGGTTATTGCTCTCGGTTGCGCCAGAAGTAAAGATGATCTCCTTGGCGGCGGCGCCGATGAGTTTGGCGATCTGTTCCCGGGCCGATTCCACCGCCTGCTCGGCCTCCCAGCCAAACGAATGGTTGCGGCTGGCCGCATTCCCGAAAGTGGTGGTGAAATAGGGAATCATGGCTTCCAGAACCCGCGGATCCAGCGGACTGGTGGCGTGATTATCCATATAGATGGGCAGCTTCACGCTCGCCGCAGCTTCCAGGTGATTTTGAACCTCGCTCATGGTTCTTCGGCCCTCGATTCAATACCCAAAAAGTTACCCCTCCCATCCGGCCCGGGCTGCGCAGGACCGATCTACAAAGTTAGTGAAACCAGCCCATGCGTTCTGCCGGCTTTACTTCCCTGCGATTCGGGGTCGGCCAAATCGAAGATGCTGATGCTCTTCAGCACTCCCGCGATGGTGTCGTTCACGCGCGACAGGGGTTCTTTGATGGTGCAGCTTGGGGTCAGCTCGCAGCCTTTTGCCCCCTTGGTGCACGAGGTGATGAAAAATGGCCCGTCGATGGCGTGGATTACTTCGAACGCCGAGATCTGGCGCGCGTCCTTTGCCAGCGCATAACCGCCATTCATACCCGCATGCGAGCGGAGCAGCCCGGTCTTGGTCAGGCGCTGCAGAATCTTGGCCAGCAGTTGCGCCGGAATGCCGTACGCGTCCGCTATGTCCTTCGCGCTCAATGCCGGCGTTTCCGGGTGTTCCGCCAGATACTTCAGCGCCATCAGCCCGTAATCAGCTTTCTTGGTCAGTTTGAGCATGGTTGGAATATCCGACCTGATCGGTCGTATTTAGTATACGACCGCTCCAGTCCGCGATTCAAGGCAGGAGGTGGGCGGAAGGCTTGGTTAAGTTCACTGCGGTGATTTACGTCACATTTGCAAAAAAAAAGCAAGGATCGCAAAGTTCGCGAGGGAAGGATGACTTTGGTGAACGGACGGGAAGCCTCGGGATTCACCCGCAGGCGCCGCCAACATTCACCAAAATCCCATTTGCAATTGGCTTCAAGATGGATACAATCTGGCGGAAAGAGCTTCCGGATGCCTCTCCCGGACCGTGACCGGCGGCCAGATACGTTTCGCTTGGAGAGGCTCGCAAAAACGTCTGATCTCGTGCGATTTCCATCCCCAGTTCAAAAGAAAGGCGAAGCCTTGCATTACCCCGGTTCATCACTGGCCTAGAGGAGAGGGGCGATGCAAGAATGGGTAACCAGTCAAGTCCGCGCGAACCTGAAAACGATGGCAACGGTCTGCAAACACCCAAGAGTACGTATCGTGTCCAGGCACGATGATGCCGAGTTCGTCGAATGCCTGGAGTGTGGCGAAATCTTCGACTCCGAAGAGTTCCACGACATGGAG
The DNA here is from genome assembly GCA_036502905.1 of Occallatibacter sp. Classification (GTDB taxonomy): domain Bacteria; phylum Acidobacteriota; class Terriglobia; order Terriglobales; family Acidobacteriaceae; genus Telmatobacter. The sequence continues at coordinate 5,772 of DASXXV010000204.1, forward strand.
ATCGAGGAAACCGTCGAGACGGAAGAAGCTGAGTCGGAACACTAAAGCCCGGTGCTCGGCCGTTCACCCGGCTATTTCCCAGAACCTTCGCCTTCCTCCACCGGTGGAGGGGACATGCGTCGGATCACCAGCCATGCGTAATGAAGGCCGGACACCACCGTCAGGGCCACCGTCGCGTCGAGCGCCACAATCCTCAATGCCAGCACCCAATTCGCCTCCGAAATTTGGTGTAGCAGGACCGCTGCGACGGCCATAACCTGGGCGACAGTGTTCATTTTGCCAAACAGGGAGGGCTGGAATTCGCGCCGTCCCACTGCCGCGTACAAAATGGCGGCCACCAGCAGAATGCCCACGTCGCGACCGAAAACCATTACCGTGATCGTGACCGGAATCAAGCGCTTATGCGTCAGCACGATGAAAAGGGTGCTCAACAGCAGTTTGTCAGCTACGGGATCAAGATACTGACCGAGCACTGTCCGCTGCTTCAGCCATCGAGCCAGCGTGCCGTCCAGTGCATCGCTCAGGCCGGCCGCCACGAACAGCACGAAGCCCAAGGCGAACCGGTCTTCGAGGATCGCTGAGACCAGGAAGGGCGCCAGGCAGATCCGCATAACCGTGAGCAGATTGGGGGCTGCATGGAGGGGATTCAAGCGAGCGAGAAGGCGATCGGACATGGCGGACGTGGGAAAGCAGCCTCCCTGCCGCCTTGATATCGCCCGTGGATCGGCGGGTTATATCGGCAAACAGCCGCACAGCCGGGAGTACTATGCTGCTCGGCAGAAACAGTGCGCTTCCTTAACCTTGATCGTACAGTATCGGGTGCAAGCTGGGTGCCGTTGAGCCGACCGGTCCCCCCCGTTCGTCCCTTTGCCCGATTCGCCAGGCCTGTTAGACTACTTTACGGAGAGGGCCATCGGGCCCGCGCAGTGCGGCCGTATTACACCATTTCATCCGGCCGACTTGGCTTTGAAAATTGCGCTGGACGGAATGGCATTTCCAGGTCCTCTATAGGCGCGTAGCTCAGTTGGTTAGAGCGCTTCCTTGACACGGAAGAGGTCGCTGGTTCGAATCCAGTCGTGCCTACCATTATTTTTCAATAACTTAGGCCTTCCGAAGTCATCCGATTTCACCCAAGGTTTCACCCAAAGCTACTGGACTGCCTGGGCCTCCGTGCTTAAGATTGCGTCCAGCATCAGGTTCTGCGCGGCCAGAAGCTCGTCGTTGTCGGTTTGGGTGTACTTGTCCAGGGTAAACGCCACGTTGCTCTGACGTAACGCAGTATGCGCCGCAAAGCAGGAACACCGCACGCCAGGAGTATCACCGCGGACAAAACCGCGAGGACGACCAAAAGAACTTTGGGATCATAGGCGCTGATCTCAAACAGCATGGCGGGGGTGAACCGCATCAGCACGGATGCCCTCGCAATTCCGGCGAATACTCCGATGGTTGCCCATCGCATTCGCTTGGCGAGGAACAATCTCAGGATTCGACCGTGCTGCGCGGCGAGAGCCATGCGCACGCCGACTTCTTGCCTGCTTTGCGCACCATCTCATTCCAACTCTCCTCAGCCACTGGCGATACTTACGTCGATGCAGCTTGCATGTTTCATTCCATTCGCAAGGCCTGCATGGGGTCGAGGCGCGAGGCGCGCCAGGCGGGAAACATGCAGGCAATTGAAGCGATCAAAAGCAAGATAAGAATTACAGCGGCAACTACAGCCGGGTCATACGGCTCGGTTCCGTAGAGCATCGACCGGATGAGTTGGGTTGCGCCTGCGCTGGCTGCCAAGCCGAGAATCAGCCCGAGCAGCACCGGCCGCAGCCCGTCGAACAGGACAAGACGCAAGACCTGTGCGCGTTGCGCGCCGAGGGCGATGCGCACGCCGATCTCCGGCACTCGCTGCGTGACCAGGTAGGAGAGCACTCCATAAAGGCCTACTGCGGCCAATAGAAGCGCCAAAGCGGCGAAGGCAAGCACCAGATTTGCCGCGAAACCCTGGCTGGCCGTGGTCTTGCCAAGAATCTGGTCCATAGTCAGAGCGTTGTAGATGGGCAGCTCCGGTTCGAGCGCGGAGATTTGCTGCTGGATAGGCATCGACATGGCCAGCGGATCGAGGGCGGTGTAGGCCACGATCGTCGCCTCGCTGGTGCGGTCGGGGATGCCGGAGAGGATAGGGAAATAGATGGCCGCCTGCACCGGTCTGGTAACGTCTGAGATCGTGTCACCTACTTCACCGAGGATCTCATAAGTTTCCGGTTTGGTATCCCAGCCGACACGGACGTGTTTGCCTACAGGGTCGTCGCCGGAGAGAAACTGATCGACAAATAGCTTGCTGACAACGACGTAATGGTCGTTGCTCAGGCGCTCGTGTTCGGTGAAGACCCGGCCGCGTATCAGGGGAATTTGCATGACGCTGAAGTACTGCGGGTCGGCGGTAAGGGTCGCGGCAACGTATTGAGTGGCGTAACTGGGCGCAGGCCGCTCCGGGATCGTGAAAACTCTGTCGCCCACCGGGCCTGCGCCAGGCACGGTGGAGACGAGCGCAGCGCCAAGCACGCCGGGGAGCCGGCGCACGCGTTCGAGCAGGGACTGGTGGAAGAGCACCACTTTGTCGCGCGTATCGTATTGGATTTCGGGCAGGCCGAATTTCATGGTGATCACGTGGTCGACACGGCAGCCGAGGTCTGCCGTCCGCAGGTGCACGAAGCTCTTGAAAAGCAATCCGGCGGAGATCAGCAGCATGACCGTAAGCCCTATCTCGGCCGTAAGCATCGTTTTGCGCAGCCGCGCCCGCGAGACGCTGCCGCTCACCGATCGCGATGACTCCCGCAGCCCCGTGAGCAGGCCTTTGCCGGTGGAGGAAATCGCGGGCACGAGTCCAGCCAGCAGTGCGGTAGCCACCACCAGGCCGGAGGCAAACGCGAGAACCCATCCATCCACATGCACGGAGTCGGCACGAGGCAGATTACGCCAGTGTGCAGCGAGCCAGTAGGTCGAAGCGAGCGACAGCAGCAGGCCGAGTCCTCCGCCGGTCAAGCAGATCAGCAGGCTCTCCATCATCTGCTCGCGAATGAGAACAAACCGGCTGCCACCCAACGCACCACGGATGGCAACTTCTTTGCGGCGCGCAGCCGCCCGGGCTACCAGCAGGTTGGTGAGGTTCAGGCAGGCAATCAGCAGCATGCAGCCCACCGCACCGAGCAGGACGAGCAGAGGCGTTCGCACATTCCTGACCAGGTCGTCCATCATCGGCCGGGACCAGACGTCTTCAGCAACAGCCTTGAAGGCATTGGCGAGGTGGATCCGGTACTGCAGCGTGCTCACCTCGCGGGTCGCCGATTCTGCGCTCACACCCGGCTTCAGCCGCGCGACCACCAGGCTTTGGTGGCCGTCGTGCATGGCATAGTCTTCCGGCGAGAACGTCTGCGCATAGGGGAGCCAGAACTGGATTCGGGCATCCGGATATGTAAACCAGCTCGGCAGCACGCCAATGACGGTGGTAGGGATGGTGTCCAGGTGAACCTGTTTGCCGATGATGGAAGGATCTCCGGCAAAGCGGCGCTGGAACAGGCTCCACGTGAGCAGGACCACGCGCTCACCGCGCGGCTGGTCCTCGGCCTCTGTAAAGATGCGGCCAAGGGCGGGAGCCACGCCGATGAGCGGAAACAGATTGGCCGATCCCCCCGCACTCTGCACGACTTCGGTCAGTTCGGAGTGGACGCCAGACAGGATCCCTCCGTAGCCGCGCATGACCGCCATGTCTTCAAAGCCGTGGGTCTGGCTACGCCAGTCGCGATAGTCGCCTGGGGCAACGGCATTGAAACCGTCGCCGCCCGGATTCTGGCGGAAGTGTTCGTAGAGCACCACCAGTTTGCCGGAATCGCGAAAAGGGAGGGGCCGCAAGAGCACCGCACGCACCATGGTGAAGAGAGATGTGGTCGCGCCGATGCTGAGCGCCATCACCAGCACAGAGATGAGCGAGAAGCCCGGCGAGCGCAGCAAGGAACGCGTGCCAGATTTCAGGTCGCGCACCAACTGCTCCGGCCAGTTCCAGTGCCAGGTTGCGCGAGTGCGCTCGCGAATAAGAGTGGGATTGCCGAAAGCGCGCCGAGCGGCAAAGTAGGCTGCTTCCGGAGACACGCCGCGCTCCCGCTGCTCTTCTTCTTCCAGTTCCAGATCGGAGCGGAGCTCCCGCTCCAGGTCCGCGTCGCGTTTTTTTATCTGCCACCATCGCATCTCAACTCTCCTCGGCGGCGGGCCACATCACGCGCGCCACGGCGTCGGCCATCTGCTTCCACTGCGACTCTTCGATGACAAGCTGCTTTCGTCCTTTTTCCGTCAGGCGGTAGTATTTGAATTCCCGGTTACGGTCCGGTGCCGTATCCCACTTGGAGACGACCCAGCCTCTTCGCTCCAAACGGTGGAGAGCCGGATACAGCGAGCCATGCTGCATCTGCAGGAAATCGTTTGTTGTCCGCTGGATGTGCTTGCCAATCTCGTGGCCGTGAGCCGGACCATAGAGGAGTGTCCGCAGAATCAGCATGTCAAGGGTGCCCTGCAGAACGGCCGTGCGTTGTTGTGTCTGTTTCGCGAGAGAAGACATTCGACCCTCGATGAGAAGAGATGGTAGACACTCGACCATCGACTGTCAAGCGCTTAGTCATACGACGTCTTTTTACATGGCACGAAGCAACAGGGCCCAGTCGTTCTGATCGGGAGCGTCCGGGGATTTCCATTCTGGACTTGTAACAGCGGGAAGGTCGATTTTTTCTCCTGTGAGGGCGCTAAACCAAGATGCGCGGTAACGGCCGGGTTCGAGTTTGACCGTGACGGAACCGCCGTGAGGAAGATAGACGGCGTATGTTTTTCCGAGGTCGGCCAGGCAATAGTTCTCGCCATTGACGAGTTCGTCATGCGGGTTGGTTTTCCACCATTCGAAGCTGGTGAAGAAATCCACCATGTGTCCGTAGCCAAGAAACATGGTCTGGGTGTCATCGCCGCGACCGTTCAGCCAACCACCACCCGTGTCCGGCCAGATGTTCGTTCCTCGGCGGGCTGATTCGCCCGAGGTTCCATAGGCTCCGGCCATCGAAATATCCCACGCGGTGCGACGTAACGCATCGGCGGAGTCGGAGCCAGGAGCCGCCCAGTGCGGATAGTGATCCTCGTAACCGTATTCCTCATTTGTCTGGGGGATGACGCGGCCTGTCTTCTCCTGCAATTTGCGCGAGGCCAGCATCAGCGCGTGCTGATTACGCGACCACTCCTGGTAGGAAGTGAACCCGAACCATGCAGACGCTCGGTCCTGGTGATCGTTGCTGACGGCGGGATGGCTGGTTTCGAGGTGCTTGTAGGGATCCTCCTGCTGGATAAACGTTCCGGTGTCGTGGGTCCACTTCTCGTCGCGATAAGAATCGAGATCGTCCCCCATATCCCAGGTGATATTTGAGAAGGCGCCGAAGCGATCGATAGCATAGCGGATAAAACGACGTTCATCCTCGCTGCCTGCGACAGGATGAACGCGACCGTCATTCATGTCGAGAACCAGGGAGATAATCATGTCGCGGTCGCGCGCGAACTTCAGCATCCTGTCGAACTTCTGCCAATACGAGAGATTGAAGCGGCCGTAATCGAAACCGGGGTGAAACGCATCCTCGGCGTTTTGGGCAGGCCATGCGGCGATGAGAGCCGTCCAGGTTGGGCCGGTCATCACCGGCTCGCCGAAGAACGTGATTGCTTCGCGTCCCGCAATCGTGACCCGCATGCGGTTCACCTTCAGGCGAGCAAGCCGGTCGACGGTATATTGAATCACGCGTTCATCGCGCCACCCCACCAGCCAGTAAGCCGTCGTTCCGTTGAAGAAATAGTGCTCGCTCGTTCCCTCCCAGATAAAGTGCCAGGGATAACTCGGGTCGGTCCGGAGGATTCCACGCTTGTGCGCTTCGACAGCGCGGAAGGTTCCCTGCGACGCTTTCTCGAAGCTGCCTTGTTTGTAGGTGACGGTGTACTTGTACTCCGCCGGTTCTGGTGCCATGAAGCGGATCCGGAACGTGCTGCCATCAGTGGAATCGCAAAAGCCTTCGACCTGCCGGCGATGGCCGCCGTCCGTGGTTTCGAACACGCCCGTCAGCGATGCATCCTCAAAACAATTGGCTGCGTCCGGCGCCTGGACGCTGGCCGTAACTTCGACGTAGCCATACCGGTCTACCTGCGGTTCGGGCGAAGAGAACGAAACGTTTGCCGGGCTGGCGCTTGAAAGGATCGGCGGAGCCACGAGCAAGGCAATGAACACAGTTTTCACAGTGCGAACCATCAAGTCCCTCCTCGGACTCTTTAAACCGCAGTTAATCCGCCATCACACATGTACAGGCCACCGGTGCAGTACGACGATTCATCGGAGGCCAGGAACAGCGCAATGCCTTCGATATCCTCGGGAGTGCCGAGCCGGCCTACGGGCACGGCATCACGGTACTTTTCCCGGACTGCCGGGTCGGCAAGAATATAGGAGTTCATGGGGGTATCCATTGTTCCCGGAACGATGGAATTGACCCGAACGTTGTCTCGGGCGTGCGCGGCGGCCATCACCCGCGTAAGCCCCATGATGGCGGCCTTGCTGGTGCTGTACGCAGTTAAGGCGGGCGCGCATCCTACCAGGCCAGTAGGGGATCCTAGGAAGATAATCGATCCGCCACCGTTTTGGAGCATGGCCGTAATCGCCCGTCTGGCACACAAAAACGCCCCCCGCAGGTTGACCCCCATCACGTAATCCCAGGTTTCCGTGCTGAGCTCGTGAACGGGGCGATCGCGGTCCGGCAGCAGCACGGCGGCATTGTTGTGCAGCACGTCCACCCGCCCATATCGCGAAAGCGCCCCATCGAACATCGCATTCACCTCGCATTCCTGCGACACGTCGGTCTTGATGAAGACCACGTCATGTCCTTCGCGCTGGAGTTCCACACAGAGCGCGGTTCCCTCCTTTTCATTCTTGTCAGCAACTACCACCGAGGCGCCTTCGCGAGCGAACCGCGCCGCGACTGCCCGCCCAAGACCCACCGCGGCTCCGGTTACAACCGCTACCTTTTCTGAAAGTCTCATGAATCCCGTCCAGTTGGTCTGCATTTTACGGCCTTCGAGCTTCGGGTTGAAGCAAGACTGGTGTTGTGTGCCGCCCGGCAATACTAGCCGCCGAAAATCGACGACGTCTCTGAGAATTGTGGAAAGTTTTGTTGAAGCTCCACGATCAAGTCATGTCTCGCACCGTGGGGATAAGAGTTTTACAACATTCATTCCGGTGTTTCTTATATCCAGCGTACATAGGCCTGTAGCACTATTGGGAAACTCCCCGGCGACCCCTTTCGGCTCGGGCGAGGACCGGAAAAATCGATGAGGCTCTCTACACAGGTTGCGCTTGTCACTGGCGCCGCGTCCGGCATTTCCCGCGCCGTGGCTTTGCGCTTTGCGCGAGAAGGCGCGGCAGTCATGGCCGCCGACGCCAGCGAAGCCGGTGCCGCCGAGACCGTAAAAATGGTTCAGGATTCCGGCGGCAATGCGCGTTTCGCAAAGCTAGACGTCTCCGATCCTGAGGAGGTGAACAGCATCATGCAGCGTACCGTGCGCGAGCTTGGTGACCTTCACATCCTCTTCAATGGCGCGGGCATACTTTCCTATGGAACGGTGCTTGAGACCAGCCGCGAAGCGTGGAATCGCACCATCGAAGTGAATCTGACCGGAACCTTTCTGTGCGCCCAGGCCGCTCTTTCGCACATGGTGGCGAAAGGCCGCGGGTCGATCATCAATGTGGCTTCAACGACGGGTTCGCACGATGCCTGCGCGCATGCGGCCGCCTATGTGACCTCGAAAGGCGGAGTCACCCTTTTGACCCGATCCATGGCTATCGACTACGCAAAGAGCGGCATTCGAGTGAACGTGATTTGCCCCGGCCCCACCGACACCCCCATGCTGCGAAAGGCCCTGAGCGCGGAGGAACTGGAAGCATTTGCAAAGACTTTTCCCATGGGGCGGCTGGGGCGACCGGAAGAAATTGCCGGAGCCGCCCTCTTCCTGGCTTCAGAGGACGCATCCTTCATCACCGGCGCAATTCTGCATGTTGACGGCGGACAAACGGCCGAAGTCTAAGAGATTTGTACCAGGGATCCTAGAATTATGATCTTTGCGCACTCGAATCACAATTCGACCGGGCCTGCCGAATGGGCGGTCTCCCCGGCGCCCCTCAGGCCAGCGTGGTTGCATGCGCAGTTCTCTTCCAGTCGGGCCAGACCGAAATCCAAAGGAGACGCATGGAGCTAGAGGGGGTCGAGCCGACTCAAAAGCTGCGCCGCGTGCTGTCTCTTCGCGACCTGGTCTTCTATGGAATCGTGGCCGTCACGCCGAGCGCTCCAGCGACCGTGTTTGGGCTTGCAGAAGTGAAGTCGCACGGTCACGTGGTGCTGACCATCCTGGCGGCCATGGTCGCCATGGTACTAACCGCGGTCAGCTATGGACGCATGGCGGCCCTGTATCCTTCGGCGGGCTCGGCCTATTCTTATGTCAGCCGGGGCATCCACCCGTATGCGGGATTCTTCGCCGGCTGGGCCATGCTGCTCGACTACGTATTCATTCCGCTCTTCTGCGTCATCTATGGAACTCTCGCTTTGCAGCGGGCGCTGCCGGGATTGCCTTTCGTGGCGGGAGCGCTCTTTTTTGCCGGCGGAATGACGATGGTGAATCTCCGCGGCATCCGCTACACGGCGCGCGCCAACGAGATCATGCTCGTCTTCATGTTCGGCGTTCTGTTCTGCTTTATCGTGCTGGCCGTGAAGTACATCTCTATTCGTCAAGGCTTCGGAGGCCTCTTCTCTCTCCAGCCGCTTTATAACCGGGCGACGTTCCGGGCAACCGACGTAGCCTCGGCGACCTCATTTGCGGCCCTCACCTACCTCGGCTTCGATGCCGTGACTACCCTGGCCGAAGACGTGCAGAATCCGCGACGGAACGTATTGCTGGCTGCCGTGTTCGTGTGTATCTTCACCGGGCTGTTTGGCGGCCTGCTGGTGTACCTGGCGCACCTGGCGTGGCCCGATTACAACACGTTCGCCAACGTGGAGACGGCGTTCATTGACGTCACCGGGCGCGTAGGAGGGTTTTGGTTGTTCAAGGCTATGGCAACTCTCCTGGTGGTGGCCAACATCGGGGCCGGCCTCACTTCACAGGTGGGTGCCGCGCGCCTGCTCTTCGGGATGGGTCGGGAGAACGTAATTCCACGGCGCATCTTTGCGCAGCTTCATCCGGTCCGCAATACGCCCTGGATCAATATCCTCCTGCTCGGGATCCTGGCCTTTGTGGGCGCGCAGTTTATGAGCTATGAACTCACGGCGGAACTGCTGAACTTCGGGGCCTTCCTCGGATTCATGGGCGTGAATCTGGCGGTGATCTGGAAGTTCTGGTTCCGTCCTGGTCATCCGCGCAAACGCAATCTTCTTCTCGACCTCCTCGCGCCGGCCGCCGGATTTCTGTTTTGCGCGGTTATCTGGCTGGGCCTGAATTGGCCCGCCAAGGTGGCGGGAAGCATATGGCTGGTGGTCGGCTTCTTCGTGCTCGCCGCGCACACGGAGCGATTCCGCAAACCCATGCTTATGACCGATCCCTCTGCTTACGAGTAACAAGGAGCCGCCTGCGATGCGCATGAAGAAATTCATCAACGATCCAAGACAGCTCGTTCCCGAGCTTCTGGAAGGCTTCACCCTGGCGTTCCCAGAGCACGTGAAGCTGAGCGGAACGAACACCATCGTCCGGGCAAACCCCAAGTCCGCCGGCAAGGTGCGCGTGGTGACACTTGGAGGCAGCGGCCATGAACCCGGGCTTAGCGGGTTCGTGGGCCGCGGCATGCTCGACACCAGTGTGGCCGGTGAGATCTTTGCCGCGCCCGGCGCTGTCAAGTGCATCGACGCGCTTCGCGCGGCCTGCGGGGGCGGCGAGAGCACGCTGCTCATCGTGTTGAATCATGCCGGTGACGTGCTGGCCGCAAACATCGCCATGCAGGCCGTCGCGCGTGAAAACCTGAACGTAAAGCTGGTCCTTACGGAGGAAGACATCTCCTGTCCCGTAGGCGATCGCCGTGGGCTCGTCGGCTGCGTGGCAGTCTACAAGGTCGCGGGTGCGGCCGCCGAAAACGGCGCCCCACTCGAGAAATGCGTGGAATTGGCTCAGCGCATCGCCAATAATATGCGCACGCTTGCCGTTGCTGTGCGTACCGCTACGCATCCCGCGACGGGACAGCCGATCTTTGAGCTGGGCGACGACGAGATGGAGATCGGGATGGGCCAGCATGGCGAAGCCGGCACCGGCCGCATGCAGTTGAAATCGGCCGATGAGACCGCGGAGATCATGCTCGAGCAACTGCTCACCGATCTGAAGGTGAATGCGGGCGAGGAACTGCTGGTCATGCTTAACGGCGCGGGAGCCACCACGTTGATGGAACTTTACCTCGTGTTCCGCCGCGTAGCGCAGGTGCTCGAGACTAAGAAGATCAAGCTGGCACGCAGCGCCATCGGCGAGTTCATCACCACCCAGGAGCAGGCCGGTTTCCAGATGACGATTGCCCGCATGGACAACGAAGTGATCGAGCTGTGGGATGCGCCGGCGGACACACCGTTTTTCAAAATGCTATGAAGGACGTCATTTGCATTTCCGACCTGCGGCGCATGTTTGCCGAAGCGGCGAACCAGATCCGCCGGGAACATGAGTTGCTCTCACGTCTCGACTGCATCGGGGGGGACGGGGATCATGGGTCCACGATGATCCGCGCCATGGACATGCTGGAGCACGAAATGAATGCGGATTCCGAAAAGCCATTAAACGCGCGCCTGAAGGACGCAGGATGGAGCGTGCTGGGCGTGGACGGCGGCGCATCCAGCGCGCTTCTGGGCACGTTCATTGCGGGCATGGGTGGTGCGGACCTTGGTAACGAAGGTGACTGCAAGCACCTGGCCGCCAGCTTTGCCTCGGGTCTCCGCGCAGTGGAGCAGCAGACCAAGGCACGGCCGGGCGACAAAACACTGATGGACGCTCTTGCTCCCGCTGTGAAGGCATTTGAATCCGCCGCCAACTCCGGAGAGCCGCTTGCGCGCGCCATGGAACTGGCGGCCGTCGCCGCACGTACCGGCGTCGAGTCCACCAGGGATATGATCTCCAGGTACGGGCGGGCGAAGTTTCTGGGCGAAAAGACGCGCGGATGGGCCGATGCCGGCGCGACTTCGATCGCCCTTCTGTTTGAGGGATTCAGCGCCGCGCTCGCGCAACACAAGGAGGCTTGACATGGCCGACACGCAGGATATGCAGGACGGCAAAAACTACTATCTGGACATACCGCAGACCTGTCCCGTGTTTCCGCTCAAGGGCAGCAACTCGCTTGACTGGGGCATGAAAAACCGCCTGGCGCGCGTCTTCTCTCTCCATGATGGGCGCACGGTGATGCTGGCAGTCGATCACGGCTATTTTCAGGGACCGACGACAGGCCTGGAACGCATTGACGTCACCATCACTCCCCTCATACCCTTCGCTGACGCGCTGATGATCACGCGCGGGGCTCTACGCAGCTCCATCCCGCCGGAGATGGACAAGCCTGTCGTGTTGCGCTCTAGTGGCGGCCAGAGCATCTTGAAAGAACTCTCCAATGAGCGCATCGCCGTCGATATCGAGGATGCCATTCGCCTCAATGCATCCGCGCTGGCCGTACAGGTGTATATCGGCGGCGTCCACGAACACCAGTCCATCGGCAACCTCGTCGAGATCGTCGATGCAGGCAATCGCCACGGCATCCCTACCATGGCCGTCACCGGCGTGGGCAAGGAACTGGTGCGCGACAGCAAATATCTCGGCCTCGCTACGCGCATGTGCGCGGAACTCGGGGCTCACTTCGTGAAGACTTACTACTGCGAGTCGGGGTTTGCGCAAGTCGCCGCCGGCTGCCCCGTTCCGCTGGTCATCGCCGGAGGAAAGAAGCTTCCCGAACCGGACGCACTGGCCATGGCGTATCGCGCCGTGAATGAAGGCGCAGCCGGTGTCGACATGGGACGTAACATCTTCCAATGCGAAGCACCCGGAGCGATGATTCAGGCCGTGCGCGCCGTCGTACACGGAGACGAGACGCCCGCAAAAGCGCTCGATCTCTACCACTCACTCAAATCGATGGAAGAGAGAAGCCAATATGCCGAATAAGAACACCACTCAGGTGGTTTGCGTCGCGGAGTTCTTCGCCAAGGAAGGCAAAACCGACGAACTTATCCATGCGCTCCACGTTCTCATAAAGCCCACGCACGCCGAACCCGGCTGCATCCGTTACGAACTGAACCAGCGAGCCGACCAGCCCAACGGCATTACTTTCATCGAGAAATGGAAGGACAAGAAAACCTTCGACGAGCACTGTGCCATGCCCTACATTGCAAACTTTTTCGACAACGTTCGGCCCGGCCTGGTGGATCGTTTTGAGGTCAAGCTCTACGGGGAAATTCTGCCGTAACCATGAAACTGAACCAAATCAAGACGCCGGCCCTGATCGTGAATCTTGATGCCATGGAGGCTAACCTCCGCGGCATGGCGGACTTCTTTGCCGGCGGGCCGTGCAGGTTGCGTCCGCATTTCAAGAACCACAAGGCGCCGATGCTCGCCTGGAAGCAGATCCGCGCCGGTGCCATCGGCATTACGTGCGCTACCGTGCGGGAAGCCGAGATCCTGATCGAACACGGCATCGACGGTATCCTCATTGCCAACGAAATCGCCGGTGACGAGAAGCCCGAGCGCCTCGCTGATCTCTCCCGCCGTGCATCGGTGATGGTCTGCATCGAGAATTGCCATTCGGTCCGCGATCTCGCCACCGCTCAGCGCAATCGCAAGTCGCAAATCGAGGTGCTGGTAGACGTCAATATCGGCCTGAACCGTTGCGGCGTGGCGCCGGGCCAGGCAGCCCTGGACCTTGCGTTCTATGCCGTTGAGCATGGGCTCGCTGTCCGCGGCATCATGGGCTACGACGGGCACCTGCAGGCGGTCCCGCCCAGTCCCGAGCGTGACGAGGTCGTGCGCCAGGGGAGTGACGCCATTCTTGAATCCGCGGCGCTCCTTGAAAACGGCGGAATTGCGGCTCCAATCCGCTCTACCGGCGGCACCGGGACATATGCGGTCTCGGGCCGATACCCGGGCATCACAGAAATTCAGGCCGGATCCTATCTCCTGATGGATAACATCTACGTGAGCCGCGGCGCGCCCTTTCAGCGGTCCCTCACGGTGCTAGCCACGGTCATCAGCACGCGCGACCGTGAGCATGCGGTGCTCGATTGCGGCGTCAAGGCGATCAGCGGTGAGCGCGGCCTGCCCACCCTGAAAGATTTGCCCGGCGCACGCCTGACCGCGCTGCACGCGGAACACGCGATCGTGGAACTCGATCCGCAGTCGCCCGCGCTTACACCCGGTGAAAAGGTCGAGGTCTGGGTCCAATACAGCGACGCAACCGTCAATCTACATTCGAAGATGTATGGAGTCCGCAATGGCGAACTTGAAGAAGTCTTCCCCATCGAACACTGATCCCATTGGGCGCAACCTCGGCCTGACGAAGCCCCGACGCCGCGTGCTACCGCGGGGGATGAAGCTGCCCAAAAGTTCTTACCGGGATCACTTCGACCTTGTCGAGCCTCAGATCAACGCTGAAGGCGTGCACACCTGGGCTTTCGACGCGCCTTGTCCGGTGGACGTTCTCTTCCTCACGGTCGACGATCGCCATCGCGTGCGCATGAACCGGCACGGATATTTCGAAGTGCTCTTTCTCTGCTCGGGTTCTGCGAATTGTCATATACAGGATCGACTGTTACCGTTCAATGAGGGCGACCTCGCCATCATCGGCAGCACGCTGTACCACCGCATCGAGTGCCAATCGTCCTCCCCGGTCACCCTCGCCGCACTCTTCTTCGAACCAGACCTGATCCGCTGCGACGGGGCAAGTGATAGCGCGGAGTATCTCACGCCCTTCCTTCTGCAGGACCAGGGCTTTCCCCATGTGATCTCCGCCGAAAGCGGCGTGCCCCGGCAGGTGCTCGATCTCATGCTGCGCATCCGCTCCGAGATTCCCGCCAGATCGTCACGGGGGCGACTGGCCGTCAGAACCTATCTCAAGATGCTGCTGATGCTGCTCGTCAATCAATACGCCCCTTACGCCGGAACGGTGGAAACCTACCAGCGCCAGCAGCAGAACATCGAGCGACTGCGGCCGCTGTTCCGGTACCTGGGAGAAAACTGCGGAGACGCGATACAAGTCCGCGAGGCGGCGCGCATTTGCGGCATGAGCGAATCGCATTTTATGAGCCTCTTCAAGCGGGTCACCGGCCTCTCGTTCGTGACGTACTTCAATCATTTCCGCATTGAGCGCGCGCAGGCCCTGCTTGCCCGGACCGACGAATCCATGGCCAGCATCAGTCAGCAGGTGGGCTTCTGCGACCAGAGCTACTTCGGCACGGTGTTTCGGCGCATTGTTGGAATGACGCCCGCGACCTATCGCCGCCGTGTGCGCAAGAATACCCCGAGTGATCAGGGCCAGCCGTACCATATGCCGCGATTACAGACAGAGAGCTTGGCCGGTATTGGCTCCCCGAAGGGAACTAGCGCGCAGCCGCATCGACTGCGCGCCGGGATCTGAGCATCACCCCAGAACACAGGCGACATCGGTGCGCGCCACTGATTTCATTTGCTTAGAGAGGATCGGCGCATGCCGCGATGTGTCATAGTCGTTTGTCTCGGATTCCTGGTCTGCCTTGCAAGGTTGCCGGCTCAACCGGTCGCAATTGACCCTACAAATCCGCATTATCTTTCGTTTCACGGAAAACCCATCCTTCTCATTACGTCGGCCGAGCACTACGGCGCCGTCGTCAATGGAGAATTCGACTTCAATCGCTATCTCGATGCGCTTGCGAAATATGGCCTCAATTACACCCGCATTTATCCCGGGTATTTATTTGAGCCCATGGGGAAGTTCCTGCCCGAAAACACGTTGGGCGTAAAGCCCGCGCACCTCGTGCTTCCCTGGGCCAGAAGTAACCAGCCCGGATATCTCCTTTCCGGCAATAAGTTCGATCTCGACCGCTGGAACCCAGGGTATTTCACCCGCCTGAAGACCTTCATCGAAGAGGCCGGCAAGCGCGGCATCGTCGTGGAGGTTTGCCTCTTTAATGCGCAGTATTCGGATACGTGGCCCATCAGCCCGTTGTATTACGAGAACAACATCCAAGGCGTCGGCCGCGTGGGGTTCCGCGACACCCAAACTCTGAAGGACGCGCAACTGGTCGAGCGCGAAGCCGAATATGTGCGCAAGATTGCCCAGGAGGTTAATGCGTTTGACAACGTCATCCTGGAAGTGTGCGACGAGCCGGCGAACTTCACGCCGCTCGATGAAGCCGGACCCTGGGTCGCACATATGCTGCATGTGGCCCACGATGCGGAGAACGGGCTTCCCAGGCGCCACCTGATAGGTCAGGAGGTGCAGGGCCCGATCGACGGCCCCGTTGACCTGGCTGGAGATCCCGCCGATTCCATTGTCATCGGCCAATACATTTTCCATACGCAGCATCTGGAGATGGGGGGACTCAAGGGACTCGATCGCGAATATTGGCACAACAAGCCGATCGAGCAGAATGAGACCAACTACTACCCGCTGTACAGCGGCGATGCCGTAGCCGACTCGCGCGTAGAAGCATGGGAGTTCATGGTGGGAGGCGGAGCCAGTTTCAACCAGTTGAATGGCGTATTCACCGCCGAAGACCCGGCCGGCGATACTCCCGATAATGCGAAGCTATTGAGTTCGCTACGCAACCTCAAGCAGTTTTTGGAAAGCTTCGACTTTGTCTCCATGCAACCTGATCGCGGTTTTGTAATGAGTGGTCTTGACCCGAAAACGCATTATCGGGGGATGAGCCAGCATGGAATCCAATACGCGCTCTACATTCACCATAGCGAGGGGGGCGATGGCGGGTCTTACACCGTAACTCCCGGAAAATATCAGGAAAATCTGGTCCTCGATATACCTCCCGGTAACTATAAGGCGGAATGGATTGATCCAGGATCGGGGTCAGAAGTTGGCGCCGAAACGTTCCATCAAACCTCGGGAATTCGCAACCTCAAATCCCCGAATTACTCCATCGACATAGCTCTACGGATCAAGCGACAGCCATAGCGCCAACCTCTTCTGGATCGTCGCAGGGAGCGCGCATACAGGCAGTACTGCGCTCTCTACGCCGCTTGTGGCGGTTGTTCATGCCAGTAGCTTTGCACGAAAAAATCGTGGAAATCCACTATACCTTTGTGCCCTCTTAAATGGAGGATGGTGAGCACTCCCGAAGCTTGGCCCATATTCGGAAGTTGGTAAACTGCCCCACGTTGCTGGTTCCCCACATTCGGAATGGGCCGATCGCAGACAAACAATATCCGCTCGCCGGTTGCGGCTGCGATACGTCAATCCTGGGCGAGCGATCCCTGGAGCTTTCGCGTGAAACAGAGAACGAGCAATGCCATTTCTCACATCCGGGCCTATGCGAAGCTGGCAATCCTCCCAATCTATGCCTGCATGGCCTTGCTGCTTTCTCTTACCCCGGCGCGGGCGCAGGTTCAAAGCGGAATCAACGGCACTGTGCTTGATCCGAGCCAGGCGGTGATCGGCGGAGCCCGAGTCACCATCACCAACAATTCTACCGGGGTGGTATCTAACACCGTGACCTCTTCGGCAGGCACCTTCAATGCCGTCGGCTTGATCCCGGGGGAATACTCGCTTGTTGTCAATGCGCCCGGATTCAGGAAGAGCCAGATGAGCGTGGTGGTCGAAATCGCAAAAATATCGAGTCTCAATATCACGTTGCTGCCCGGAGCCGCTTCGGAAACGGTGAGCGTAACCGGCAGCACGATCACTCTCGATACCACTTCTCCCGAGATAGGAACTACGCTGGAGCCTGAACTGGTGAATGCCGCTCCCATCGAGATTCAGGGACTCTCGCGCCAGATCGACTCATTCAGTTATCTCGCGCCCGGAGTACAGGGTTCCGCCTCTTCGCACGCCATCAACGGAGGCGTGACATTTGAAAACGAGGTCCAGTTCAATGGAGTTCCCGTGGCCTTCGTGCAGTTTCAGGGCAACCAGACCAACATCAATCCGCCTTACGAGGCCGTCAACGAGTTCCGTGTAAACACTTCCACCTTCAATGCGCAGTACGGCCTCGGCCAGGGGGCAGTCACGTTCAGCCTGGCCTCGGGAACCAACAGCCTGCATGGAGATGCGTTCGAAATCCTGCGCAACCAGCTTTTTGACTCGGCCGGGTTTTTCCCCACACGCTTTTCTTCATCCGGCAAAGCGGAGCCGCCCATCAATCAGCAGCACGACTACGGGTTCACGGTTGGCGGCCCGGTCTGGATCCCGCGTCTGTATAACGGCCGGAACAGGACCTTCTTCCACGTCAGTACCGATTGGTTCCGGCAGAACCAGGCGTTGAACAGGATCGGAACTGTGCCCACCCCCGCCATGAAGCAGGGTGATTTCTCCAACTTTGTCGATTCCGCCGGCAACCTGATCCCCATCTACGACCCGCTGACGGGACAACCGTTCCCCGGCAACAAGATCCCGTCCAACCGTTTCAGCGCCCTGGCCCAGTCTCTGCTTCCAACCATCCCTGATCCCGATACGGCGGGCGTGAATGGCGGCCTGGTCAGCAACAAGCTTCCGGCTATTCACTCAATCCCCATTCGGCAGACGCTCTGGGATTACACCATCGACGAGAACCTCACCAGTTCGCAGAACATCCATTTCAGCCAGTGGCGCGACAAGGTGAACGCGCCGTTCTTCACCTCTGCGCCGATTGTGCCGACCTCGAACCCTCTGCAGAGCGGGGTGACCAACGAGAACCAGGGCACCGGCTACGTGCTGAATTATTCCAAGACGATCTCACCAAGGCTCGTAGTCACTGCAGGAGCCGACGCCATCGGCAACATCATCGGCCAGCACAATGCCAACGACAAGGTCAGCTTTGGCGCGGTCCAGGGCGGCACTACTTTCCCGCTGGTCGAGTTCGACGGTCAGAATTCACCCGATGCGTGGGGCGTGAACGGAGGAGCGTATCTTCAATGCTGCTCCGGCGGTCTCACCGTGAATAACAACCGCATGCTGGGCATCGTGGGTGTGAATAACTGGCTCTGGACCAAGGGCCGCCACACCCTCAATATTGGCTTCCAGATTCGGCGCACCTACCAGGACGTCATCAATTGCAACTTTTGCAGCGGCACGTTCAATTTCAGCCAGCGCACCACTTCCACGCCGGATTCCAACGATCCCAACTTCGGTCAGTACGGCAGCTCCTTTGCCAGCTTCCTGCTGGGCGACGCAGACGCCAGCGAGCGCAATTTCGCCGGGGAAGCCAAGCTGCGCAACAAAGCCTTCGCCTTTTACCTGCAGGACGACTTCAAGGTGAATGATCGGCTCACGATCAATGCCGGCCTGCGCTACGACATCCTCGTACCCTTTACCGAGGAGCACAACAACATCATCTATGTAAATCGCAGCGAGCCCAATCCGGGAGCGGGCAACATCCCGGGTGCGGCCACCAAGTTCGGCAATTGCGACGGCTGTTCGGGAGTCACGCGCGCTGCTGTTCACTGGAAGAACTGGCAGCCACGGTTAGGTGTCTCGTTCCAATTGAATCGCAAAACCGTGATCCAGTCGGGCTTCTACCTGAGCTTCCTGAACGGCGGCGCATACGAGTACGGCACGGCGTTTGCGGCATCGTTCCTGACCAGTCTCACCAATGGATCCTTCATTCGTTCCGCCACAGGAACCAGCACGCCGGGTTACGGAAACTGGGACTCGCAGACCCTTCCTTATCCGCAACCGGTACCGTTCTCGCCTACCATCGGGAATGCCGCGGTCATCTTCGATTTCCCTACCCACAGGGACAATCATTTCCCGGAACTACCCAACACGCGGTCGGTGGGCATCGCTCCTTACGACCAGGCGTGGAGTTTCGGGGTGCAGCGCGAGTTGCCCTGGGACATGTTCATGACCGCGTCCTACGTGGGCAACCGGGCCATTCATCTGCCGGCCACGCTGCAACTTTCCAATCAGCCCAATCCTTCGGTGCTGCAATACGGCTCCCTGCTGGGAAAAAACATCCTCGACCCCGAAGTCGTCGCGGCGGGCTTCCAGCAGCCCTATCCGGGGTTCGCGGACCAGTTCGGCGGCGCCGCAATTCTGGAACAGGCCCTGACTCCCTATCCGCAGTTCGCTGGATACTTCCCCATGTATGAAATGGACGGAACGGCTTTCTACAACGCGTTTCAGATGCAGGCCGAAAAGCGTTTCACCGGCGGCCTCAGCTATCTTGCCAATCTGACCTTGTCGCGACTCACCGCCAATACTGCCATCGGCTCGGCCCCTTATTCCCCCAACGGGATGAACGCCTATAATCCACGCCCCGAATATGTTCCCTCGTATCTCGATCACCCCTACGATGTAAAGTTCGTGGGGACGTATGAACTCCCGTTCGGCCCCCGTAAGAAGTACCTGACCTCCAGCGGTTGGCTCTCTCAACTGGTCGGTGGATGGCAGATCAGCGGCATTCTCACTTATTCCGGCGGGTATGCATTCGGCGCCCAGAATAATTTCAACCCGCTATTGGTGAACAGCTTCGACCGCCCCGATATCGTAAAGGATGTGCCGCTGAAGACCTTCAGCTACAAGAAGTCGAAAAACTTCTTCACCGGCAAGACGTCGGTCCAGCCGGTACAGTTCACCACCAACTCGTTCGCCAATACCGGCCCCTGGGAGCTTGGCACCTCCAAGCGCGCCTATGCCCAGCTGCGCACGCCGCCCCTGCGCATGGAAAGCTTCGACGCCATCAAGAGCTTCCATTTCGGCGAGCACGTCCGCGCCAGTCTGCGCGTCGACTATTTCAACGCCTTCAATCGAACCCAGCTTCAGATGCCTGACAACAACTCGCTCGATTCCACCTTTGGCCAGATCACCAATCTGAGCTCTCAAATCAGCAACCGCCAAGGCCAGGCGACATTCCGGGTGGAATTCTGAGTCTGAACCATCTTGCCATTTTGAGCGGAGCCGGTCGCATCATCACCCCCTGGTGCGGCCGGCGGAAGTCAAATCTGCGGTTCCGTCCAACCGCGACCTCCGGAGAACAAAACAGATGAATAGAAGATTCATGATCAAGGTCGGGAAGCTATCACTGTGTGCTGCGGTCATCGCTGCTGCCGCTCACTTTGCGGCTGCGCAGGCCGCCTATCCCCTGAAGCTGAGCGAGAACCATCGCTATCTCGTCGACCAGAACGGCAAGCCATTCCTTATGGTCGGCGACACGCCGCAGGGGCTCATGGGCCGGCTCACCGAACAGGATGCCGAGTACTACTTCGCCGATCGCGAGGCGCACGGATTTAATACGCTCGGCTGGATCGACGTGATGTGCGCGGGCAATGACTACCGGACCAATACGAATGCGGTCACGCCGGACGGGATCAGGCCCTTCAATGGATTTGTACCGGGTGGCACGGATTACACGCACTACGATCTGAGCAAGCCTAACGAGACATACTTCCAGCGTCTCGACCACATGATCCAGCTCGCGGCCAAGCACCACCTGCTCGTCTTTCTGGATCCCATCGAGACCGTCGGCTGGCTGCCCGCCCTGCGCAACAACGGTATGAAGGCGGCCTATGCCTATGGCGAATACTTGGGCAACCGCTACAAGGGCTACACCAACGTGGTCTGGCTCAATGGAAACGACTTTAATCTGTGGACTGTTCCCAAGGACGACGACCTCGTCCAGGCCGTGTCGAAGGGCATCCGCTCCGCCTCTCCCAACCAACTGCAGAGCGTCGAGCTGCACGTGCGCACCAGTTCGTCGTTCGACGACCCGCGGTGGATCCCGCTTATCGAGCTCAACGGCACTTATACTTATTCGCCCACTTACATCCAGATGCTGCACAGTTACAACCAGAAGCCGGTCGCACCCGTGTACATGCAGGAGGCGCACTATGACTGGGAGGACGTCGGAACGCCGCCCGACTTCGGAACACCCTATGTGCTGCGCAAGGAGGACTACTGGACGATGCTCACCGGCGGATTCGGACAGTGGTACGGAAATAAGTACACTTGGTCTTTCGCGGACGGCTGGAAAGACAAGATTGACACGCCTGGCGTGGAGCAACTCGGCATTTGGGCGAAATTCTTTGGGTCGCTACCCTGGCAGGACCTTGTTCCCGACCAGGATCACAAGCTGCTCACTGCGGGTTTCGGAACATTCGGCAATGTCGATACGCGCGTAAGCGAGAGCGATTATGCGACTGCCGCAAAGACAGCCGACGGCTCAACTGCCGTGGTCTATGTTCCGACGGTTCGCGCCATCACCCTTGACATGGCGTGCCTGCGGGGCTCGGCGAAAGCGCGATGGTTTGATCCCTCCAACGGATCGTACCAGGACGTCCCCGGGGAACAGTTAAGCAACAGTGGGTCGAAGGAATTCACGCCGCCCGGCAAGAATCATGCCGGGGACGGCGATTGGGTGCTGTTGCTGGAAGCCACCGGCGCGAGTCATTGAATCGCTCGGCCGCATGGAAAACGGCTCATCCATGGCTATGGAGGTTATGGATGAGCCCTTTTCGCGTCTGGAGAGAATTACACCTTTAGGCAAGTTGCCGCGCTTCTACCTGTTCCTGCGCATATTCACGACGGCAGTGCAGAACCGAACTGGTGATGCTGTTCAAAACGGCCTCATCGGCAAGCTCGAATGGGTAAATGATCTCCAGGAAAGCGGGAACATGGTCGAGGCCCGCATCTTTTACCTCGCGGGCGAAGTTCGCCGCGTCGAACAGGCCGCGCCTCTCCGGCCAGCCCCAGTGCGAGTCGCTTTGGAAATCGGTGTTCTGCAGATGAAAAGCGCCGATGGAGCGCCCCAGCCCGTGCAGCCACTCGGGCATTCTGGCGTCCGGCCCGTACAGCGGCTGATATAAGGCGTGGCCGATATCGACCAGGAGCTTCACGGGTACAGCGCACCGCCCTTCCAGGTCGCTGAGGAACTTTCGCGATTGCTCCACCGTGTAAGGAATCTCGCGGGCCAGCGGAGTGCATTCTACTTGCAGCCGCTCGAGGCCCGAGTGCTTTGCGGCCACGGTCAACTCCTCGACCGCATCCAGCAGATCGCGGTAACGCTGCGCGCGTCGTTGCGGGTCGGCCGCATCGGTGGCGCTCATGGCGCCTAAGGGGCCGCCTGAGGCCTTGGCGCCCACGGCCACTGCCACATCGAAGGCGCGTTTCCACCATTCGACCGAAGCGGCTCGCCCTTCAGCCTCCGGGTGCAGAAGACCGTCGAAGCAGTAGTTGGCAAGCCCGCTGAAGGCGCTTTCGATTTCCAGCCCCCAGTCTGCAGCGGCTCGGCGCACGCGGGCCGCCATGGGATCGCGTGCCGAGACCGGCCACCAGGGATCGAGCAGGTCATACGTAAACTGCACCAGGCGCAGCCCGAGGCGCCGGCGCACCAGTTCCGCCCATACTTCAGGCTCCACCCAGCGCTTGACGGCAAAGCTGAGATTGATTCCAAAATTCATCTTCGACCTCCGTAAGTTACTCCAGGTTGGTGTGGCGTTCGCGCATCTGTTCGGGGCTTTGTCGGGTTTTTTGTCGCAGCATGATCGAAACCAGGTCGAAAAAAACCAGTTGGGCAGCTTCATACAGGCTGCCCATGGGAAGAAAGCTGCCGGCGGAGGTCCGATCATTGGCCATTGTCTGCGCCGGGAGAGTGATAACGGCATCCGCTCCGCGAGGCGCCTCTCCCTCCGGCTGAGCCGTCACGATCACCACCCGCGCTCCTGCACGCCGCGAAACGCCCTGCAATGCGAGGACGGTCGAAAAAGCGCCGGGACCCGCGCTCGCAATCAGCAGGTCACCGTGGCCTATCGGCGGCGTGGTCATGTCGCCGACGCAATGCGCGTCGAGCCCAAGATGCATCAGTCGCATGCAAAGCGCCTTCATCATCAGGCCCTCGCGGCCCACGCCGTAACAGGCGATGCGCCGAGCCTTGAGAATCTCTGCGCACATCCGCTCGGCCTGATCGGAACGCGTGCGCGCCAGGACCCCGGCAATCTCTACCATTGCGGTCTGAGCCATTTCGTGAAAGGTTGTGGTCATGGTTTCCATGCAGATGGCCTCCTTCCGGCGCAACCGGCTTATACCGGCCGCACCAGGGTCTTGATATGCGTGTCCTTCTCGTCCACCAGGCACCGGTATCCGGTATCTACCAGGTGCTCCAGCCCGATCCGACCGGTAATGAGGACGTCGGCCCGAAACAGCGGATTGGACATCATCTGAATCGTTTCTTCGTACATCCCGTAGCCGCTCATGCTGCCGGTGATGGTCTTCTCGCGGAAAACGATGTCGGTCAGGTCCAGCGCTGCCGGCCGGTCAAACACGCCCATCAAGGTGACTCTGCCGCGCGTCCGTGCCAACCTGCCGGCCAGCAGGGCAGTGGCCGGAACGCCCGCGCATTCCACCACCAGGTCGAAGCCCTGGCCCCCCGTCAGCTCGAGGCCGCGTTTCTCCGCATCTTCTGTCGCAGGGTTCACAACCTCTTCAGCGCCGCAGAGCCTTGCCGCTTCCCGGCGCAGGGCGGCAATCTCGAACGCCACTACGCGGGCGCAACCGAAGATGCGCGTTGCCATGATGCTCATTAGCCCCATGGGCCCCGCGCCCACCACCGCCACGTGCTCCTCCGCTTTAGGCGCGCTGCGATGAATGGCGCGTACCACAGCAGAAAATGGTTCCACCAGCGCTCCGGCGTCGTCGGCAATGGAGTTGGGCAGGCGATAGCATTGGTACGCGTTGAGATTGACCCTTTCGGCCAGCGCGCCGCCAGTCCAGGAGGTTCCCAGGAAAGCGACGCGATCGCATTGCGCCATGGAGCCGGAACAGCACCAGCGGCAGCTCCCGCAACCGATAATGGGACACGCAGCCACGCGATCACCGGGCGCGAAAGCTTCCACATCGTCCCCCACAGCTATCACCTCGCCCGACATCTCATGGCCGATGATGACCGGCGCCTGAACTCCGGTGAGAGGATGGGGGCGCCCCACCGGAATGTAAATCGGCCCGCCAAGATATTCATGCAAGTCGGTCCCGCAGATGCCGCACCACGACACCTTCACCTGTACCTGGCCATTGGGGGGTACGGGAGGACTCGGTATGTTTTCAATGCGCACATCGCGCCGGTTGTGCCAGACCGCAGCTCTCATCTAGGTCTCCCGGGCAGCCGCCGCCGCTGGCCGGATCGCTTCCGTTGCGACGGATTCTATGGGATTCGCGAACTGCCAGTCTGTGAAATTCGCCTGTGATTTTGTTGTTCGAGTCTGATAGGCACTTTTGTAAGTCCGTACGATTTCAAGCGTGATTCGTAGAATCCTTATAGCCAGCGCGGGTTGGGGGCAATTACACAGGAACAGTCTCCGCATTAAGGCCGAAAACGAGCCGGTCCAATTCGGCATAGCCGGATGCCCGATCTGCGGCCCTGCTGGCGGAAGGCTTGGAGTGCTGAGATGAAAACCACGCAACACGTACTTTCGGCGCAGGAATTCGATGCTCTATTTCAGAAGGTTTGCAACTGGGGGACCTGGGGCGCCGACGATGAACGTGGCACGTTGAATTACATGACTCCCGAATGCGTGCGAAACGCCGCGGCGCTGGTGCGATCGGGACGTACGGTCTCGATGGCCGTCCCACTCAATAAGGTGGCTGGTCCCGACAATCCTCGCCCAGTCGCACATTACATGGCGCTGGCGTTCGATGGCTCCCCCGTTCCCGGCGAGCCCGGCTTCGCATTGGACTATCTTGCCGGCGAGATCCATGGCGACTGTCACACCCACATCGATGCCCTTTGCCATGTCTCGTACAAGGGCCGGCTCTACAATGGCAAACCGGCCGCACAGATCACCGCCAGCGGTGCGAAGCTTCAGGACATCACCACGTATGCCCACGGCATCATCGGTCGCGGAGTTCTGCTCGACATACCCCGACTGCGCGGGGTCAAATGGCTTGAACCCGGTGAAGCTGTAAGCGCCGCGGAATTGGAGCACTGTGAACAGGTCGAAGGCGTTCGTCTCCGCCCGGGGGACATCCTGGTTTTCCGCACCGGACATCATCGCCGCCGCCTTGAACTTGGTCCCTGGAATAATGGATACGACGGAGAAGGAAAGGCCGGGCTGCACCCTGCCACGATCTCATTGCTCCATGATCGAAAAGTCGCGGCCTTTTTCCCCGACGGCGATGGCGAGACCGTGCCTAGTGGTGTTGAGGGAGTCGCTTACCCTATCCACGCCCTCCAGATCGCTGCAATGGGAATGATTTGCGCTGACAGCTTGAATTTGGAAGATGTTTCCTCAGTGTGCGAAGAGGAGCGCCGCTGGGACTTCCTCGTCGTTGCCGCCCCGCTTCGTTTGCCCGGGGGGACGGGCTCCTTCTTCAATCCAATTGCTATCTTCTGATTCTCGGAGTCGTCCACATACTGATCGCCGTCATACTCCGACTTGATGATACATATACGATCGGACGTCACCTATGAGGTCTGGGGTGGCCTTGTCGGCCAAGCGTTCTGAACCGAATAGGATGAACGGCGTTCATTCAGACAAGCTGAGCTTAACGCCCCGGTCCTCCGATGAGTGCATTATCTCCATGATGCATTAAGGTAAAATCAGGTGCCACCGCGCGCGCCACACTCCCGCCACCCTTGGCCACGGCAGCGGTTCATTCGACCAGAGCGTCACCGAAAGCGGCGTCGCGCTCACCACCGGCAGCAATACCTTCCCGAGACTTTAGCTGGATGCGAAATCGAATGGAAATTTCAGCTCTTCACCTCTAAGCTGCGGAAACGGTGTGGCAGATCGGCTCACAATGTTTCGGCTGTCCTACAATTCTCGCCGGGAGGGCCACTCGACGCGCTTCCGATGACCCAACATAGAGTGGTTGACTTGTGGTGGAGGGAATGCTATTGTTACGTCACACTTTTGGTAATATAAGTGCCTGAAAACAAACAACATCCCTCGCCTAGCGAACTGCTGACGCGTTGGCAATCCGGAGACCCGGAGGCATTGGAAGAGCTGATTCCGCTGGTCTACAAGGAACTGCGCGATATTGCGCGATTCCACCTCCAGCGAGAGCGACCCGGGCACACGTTGCAAAGTGCTGCATTGGTCAACGAGGCTTACTTGAGGCTGGTGGACCAACGTCCTTTTGATACCAACAGCCGGGGGCATTTTCTCGCGGTAGCCTCGAGGTTGATGCGCCAAATCCTGGTGGATTACGCCCGTAGCCACGGGGCAGCAAAACGCGGAGCAGACAACCGGGTACAACTTGATTTATCTCTCGTTCTCGCCAAGGTGCCCAGCGCTGATGTAATAGCAGTGGATGATGCACTGACCGGTCTTGCCAAGCTGGATGAGCAGCAGAGCCGCATTGTGGAGCTGCGTTTTTTCGGAGGGCTGGGGATCGAGGAAATCGCGGAATCGCTATGCGTTTCAGCGTCGACCGTAAAACGGGACTGGAACGTCGCCAAGGCATGGTTGACCAGGCACATAAAGAAGGGAAACGGTGGACACGCGCGAGCAGTGGCCGAGAGTTAAGGAAATTGTCGCCGAGGCGCTCGAGCGCGGTACACACGCGCGGGGGGCGTACCTTGAGGAGGCCTGCGCACAAGACGTCGCGCTGCGATCGGAGGTTGATTCGCTGATAGCGGCGTTCGGCGAAGCGGGCGGGCTGTTCGATATCGAAGACGCGCGTACTTCTGGCCCCGAAGTTATCGGCCCATACCGGTT
>DASXXV010000205.1:0-3874 GCA_036502905.1 Occallatibacter sp.
GGTCGAAACCTATATCCAGGATACCCGCTCTGACGTGGAGCTCAACCAAGTCCCCGTCGCCGATACCTACATGCTAAGCCGGGTGGATTTCGGGAAGGCGTTCTACAACACGGCTTATTCAACTCGATCGGAAGCCCAGAAAGCTGGATGGTTCAGGGGCTCGCTCGCCTCGATCACTTACCTTACGAGGGCCCTGGGGCTGGATACCAAGTTTACTTACAACCCTACTGGTTTCATGCAGATGATGTTTCTGGATCCGTCCGGATTCGACTCGCAGCATTATCAGTTCAACTATGTCCGCCGGGAGTTCCTTGGCACGGTGCGTACCTGGGTGTTCGAGGTGCACCCGAAGGTTTCCGGCATGGGGCGTTTCCGCGGCCGAGTGTGGATCGAGGATCAGGATGGCAACATTGTCCGCTTCAATGGCACGTTCACGCCGTCCGGCAACGAAGATTCCTCCAGCTACTATTTCCGCTTTGACAGCTGGCGCATGAACGTGCAGCCGGGAATCTGGCTGCCCGTGGCCGTCTACGTGCAAGAATCCCAGCACATCGAGGGGAACAAGTCGGCTGGCCTCAAGGCCCAGACTCACTTCTGGGGCTACTCGCTCAACTTGCCTACGCGCGACAGCGAGAACGTGGCCGTCAAGGTTGAAAACGCGGTGGACACGAGCGGCGATTCGCAGGACATGGGGCCATTGGAAGCCTCTCGGGAATGGCTAACGCAGGCGGAAAACAATGTGCTCGATCGCCTGGTCGAAGCGGGCCTGGTGGCGCCGCTGACGCCCAACGGCTTTGAGACCACGGTGCTCGAGCAGATCGTGACCAACCTCGCGGTGTCCAACAAGCTCGCCATCTCGACCCCGGTTCATTGCCGCATCCTGCTGACCAACACAGTGGAGACCACGACGGTGGGCCACACCATCCTGGTGAGCAAGGGCCTGATCGACACCATGCCGGGCAACGAGGCGACGATCGCCTCGGTGCTGGCCATGCAATTGGCGCACATCGCTCTTGGCCACCACATCGATACGCGTTACGCATTCAACGACCGGCTTCTGTTCCCTGACGAAGCCACGTTCCAGCGCATCGATATGTACCACTCCGACCACGACAACGAGGAGGCGGTTAAGAAGGCGCAGGAATATCTGCAGGCTTCGATGTACAAGGATCAGCTGCCCACAGCCGGACTGTTCTGGGCGCAACTTGCCGATCGCGGCAAGGTGCTGAAGGCGCTGAACTCGCCGCGGCTGGGCGATTCGCTGCTGCGGGCCGACGGCCCGCCGTGGATGCTGCCGCTGGCGCACTCGGCGCCCAAGATCAACTGGGACGACCTCACCCAGATTCCTGCGCTGCCGCTGGGGAGCTGGCTCAAGACCGATCCGTGGGATGATCGCGTACACCAGCTAGACGCCAAGCTCTATGCGCCTCGGAATCCACGGGACAAGATGCCGTTTGAAGTAACGCGGGTTTTCTACAACCTGCAGCGCTACAGCGTCTCCAATGACCTTCACCCATCGGCGGACGCCGCGCCGGCTGACCAGCCCGCGGCTGGCGGCGTTCCCGCGCCAACCACCACGCCCGGCCAAAAAACGACACCGCCGACAGCAGCGGTGCCTGCGGCGCCCGCCGAATTTCCGGCGCACCGCGCCAAAACCGGCTAGGCCGGTATATGGCTACAGTTTTCTGCCCAGATCAAAATCCATTGGGGGAAGAACCATCTGGACTACTGGCATATTATTGGGCGCCACGGCCAAGCACGATGGTTTTGATCGTTTCAAAAAGAATCAGAAGATCAAGTCCAAGGGAAAGATGTTTTAGGTAATATAAGTCGTACTCAAGCTTGCGCCGCGTCTCTTCGAGACTCGATCCATATTGATAACGTACTTGCGCCCAACCTGTGAGGCCCGGACGAATCATGTGGCGCAGGTCGTAATACGGGATCTCCTGGCTTAGCCATTGTACGAATTCGGGACGTTCGGGACGGGGGCCGACAATCTCCATGTCGCCACGAAGCACATTCCAGAATTGTGGAACCTCGTCGAGGCGCGCTTTACGCATGAATGCTCCGACGGGGGTAATCCGCGAGTCATTTTTCCCTGCCCACACCGCCCCGCTCGATTCGGCATCCCGGCGCATAGTGCGAAATTTGTAGATCGTGAAAGGGCGTCCTCGCAGTCCCACGCGCGTTTGGGAAAAGAATACCGGGCCAGGGGACGATAAGCGCACCGCCAAAGCCAGAAACGGTATAGCGGGAAAGCAGATCAGGAGGGCCGCAAATGCTACCAGGAACGAAACCAGCCGATGCACCATCTTCTGCGAGGTCCGGATCTTGAAACCATCGGTAAAGATCAGGGCGCTGGGGGTCAATCCATCGAGCGGCAGGCGCCCCAGGAGCCGTTCAAAAAGGCTACAGGCATCTTCGATGACCACGCCGCACACGCGAAGCTCGAGGAGTTCGCGGATTGGCATGCGGCCGCGTCGCTCTTCCATCGCCACGATGACCCGATCAATCTCGGGCTTCGCTTTGCAGAATGTCCGCAATTCGGCGGCCAGGTCGGTTCCCGGTTCGCCCTGATCGTTGCGCTCTTGCCATCCAATGATTTGCATTCCGGCATCGCGCCGACCGCGGACTACTTCCGCGACATGCTTCGCCCGCATACCATTCCCCAGCACGTACACACGTTGGCGAAACAGCGGAAGACCGACGACCCACTCATCGATCCGGCGCCAGACAAGCAGAAGAACCGTAAGAAGGAACACGCCGCCCGCGAGGACGTTATGGCCGATATCGATTTGGGGAAAGAAAAAGATTAGTCCGGCGAGAACGAACGACAATGTGCTCAAAACGAGGAGGAGCCGGAAATAGGCCTCCCAGCGGGCCGAAATGCGCTGGGGCTCATACAAGTCAAAGTAGTAGGAAAAGAGCAGGGTAAGGGCCGTGATGACCGCGATCTTGGCAAGTCCATTCTCGTACATCAATTTGATGTACCCGTTATCGAGCCCCAAGATCGAAGCGGTTGCCACGGTGAACGACGCGCCTACCAGTAATGCCTCGCATAACAGAAGTACGAGCGTCCGGGTCGGGTAATAGACATTGAACAACCTGATCACCGTTACCCCCGCTTGGCGGAATGCCGCGATAACGAGTCTGCCGCCGTGTAGCCTCGGTAGTAATAGTACGATTCGCCGTGAGGTGCACGTTTCACTGCATTGAGCACGAAGCCCAAAACGCGGGCGTTATTGAATGCGGCCTGCGCACGTCGAGCGGCGCGGAACGTGGTTGCTGCGCCCCGGGCAACCAGCAGAACACCATCCGCGGTGCGGGCCAAATCGACGGCGTCAGTTACCGCAAGCGCTGGCGGGGTATCGATGATGATCCAGGAGAAATGCGGAGAAAGGGCAGCGATGAGTTCCTCCATGCGGTGATTTCCCGCCAATTCAGGAGACTGATTATCATCATGGTGACCCGCCGGGATCAAAGCAAGATTGGAGAGCGCCCGCTTTCCAGGTTCGCTCGCGAGCGCGCTTTCACCGGCTCGCTGCAGAATGCCGGGTAACAGGATACTCCCGGAGAGATATTGACTCAGGCCCGGCGAGTCGCAGGCCCCCAGCAGTCTGTGAATCGAAGGGCGGCGGAGGTCCGCGTCCGCCAAGAGGATGGGTCGTTCATTGTTGCGTGCCAGGCTGATGGCCAGATTCGCCGCTACGAAGGTCTTCCCCTCGCCGGGTATGGCGCTGCTGATCACGATCGTCTTCAGCGGTACTTGATCGCGAATCTGGTAAAGCGAAGAACGAAGACTTCGGAACTGCTCGACCGCTGCTCCGCTGTCAGCTAGCGTAGGAAGGTGAAGCTGCGAAGGCGTCCACGGCCG
>DASXXV010000206.1:0-4037 GCA_036502905.1 Occallatibacter sp.
CAATCCATCCAGACGTTCGTTGAACTGCTCCCGGCCGGCTCCATAGGTAATTCGCTGAAACCACCACGGTCGGCGGCAACCCCGATTGGGCGTTGGTCGCCAGCGGACTGATCAGGATTACGACATCGCCGACCTCATGGGCGCTCTCCACTCGCCACTTGTGCCCCTTCCATTCAAAATCGGCGCTGGTGTACGAGCCATCCCACGAATGCGGCCCCGGCGTCACCTTTTCCGCATTCCTGTCCAGCCGCCCAATCAGCGCATCGCCCAGGAAGGCATCACCATTCACGGTGGAGTTGTGCTTGAGCCCGACATGGATCGCCAGCCCTTCGGGCAGCAGCACCTGCGTCGCCACGCTGTGCGCGTCCCACGTATTCCACCCCTGCGCCAGCCGCTGCTGCACCCGCTCGTATTGCGCCGATCGCGGCGGGGGCACGCTGGAATCAGACGCGATGTGCGACGTGACCTGCGCGCCGCCCGCCACAACTCCCACGAAAACAGCACCCAGGACAATCACATCTCGTACGACACACACTATTCGCCTCCACCCTTATGCCCGTTCCCTGTTCCCTGACCACTGACCACTGTTCCCTGACCACTGATCACTGACCACTGCTCTCACACCCATCCCCCGTCGATCACATAGCTCTGGTTGGTGATGGCGCCGGCATCATCCGACGCCAGGAACAGCACCAGCCGCGCCACGTCTTCGGGCAGAATGTCGCGTTTGAGCGCCTGGCGGCTCATAATCTCCGCCTTGTACTCCGGCGTGTAGATCAGTCGCTTCTGTTTCTCTGTGACAATCGCGCCGGGCGCCACCGCGTTCACGCGAATGCCCGACGGACCCAGTTCGCGCGCCATGGTGCGCGTCAGGCCCACGATGGCTGCCTTGGCGGCGATATAGACCGGCAGCCCTGTCGACGGGATCATCCACGAGATCGAACTCATGTTGATAATCGACCCCCGTCCCGCCGCCTTCATGGCCGGTACCACCGCCTGCATCATGAAGAACTGCGGCCGCAGGTTCACCGCCAACGACTGCTCCCAATACTCCGGCGTCACGTCCTCCATCTTGTGGCGGTGGTCGTTGGCGGCATTGTTCACCAGCACGTCCACGGTGCCGTGAGTGGCAATCACCCGGGCGGCCGCTGCCTGCAAAACGGGCAGATCCGTGAGGTCGCAATGGTGGTACTCGGGCCTGGTCCAGCCTTCGCCAGCCAGATCGTTGGCCAGCGCCTGGCCGGCCTCGTCCTGGATGTCGAAGAACGCCACCCGCGACCCCTGGCGGGCGAATTGACGCACCAGGGATTCACCAATACCCGTTGACCCGCCTGTCACCAGCACCACCCGGTCTTTCAGGCTGGGGTAAAGCGCATACTTTTCCTGTTCCATCGGCCGTTCCGACACTTGTCGCACCTCTCCCGCAAGCCGCGCCTTTTTTCCACCGCGTTTGCCTGGATCTCGAGGCAGGGGTTGGGAAGCTCCACGGCTGCAATCTCTTGCGATGGATCAATATAAATCTGCCGCCTACCTTCCTGTACCCGGGACCAGCGCGGGAGAGGTCGACGGGACGAACCGGGCCCGAAATCCACCCGTAAATCGTTTTGTATTCATCAAAATACCGTATTTTGGTACCAAGTCTCATCGCCCGGCGAGATACTATCAATTAAGCTGCAATGCGGGATGAACTAGTTTTCTCGCAGTTCCCCTCAACCATTGCCGCCTCTAGACTGAAGGCAAGAAATCCGCGGGTGCCCGAGGGCGGAACTTTATCCGTGGGGCTTACCCTGCCAGAATGGCGAAGATTCTTCGTCGCCCGGCGGGGCAGCGGCCGGACAAAAAACACCGGCCGTTTCATCCGGATATCAGCCGCAGTTTTGCGGCAGCATTCAGCGGAACTTTCCCATTCCGCAGCACGAGCGAGGTCGACCGGAAACGAAGTCGTTTTAAGGGCCCTCCAGAACCCGCAGGACCTTGCAGGCGGCCTCGTCGCCGCTCGTAGCGGACTCCGGAGGTGGGCTAGTAAAATGGGGTTCCCACCCCGCAACGAAATTGAACGCAACATCATACGCACGATCCAGGCACTGGAGGAGTTATGAAGAAGGCAGCTCGTTATCCCGGTATCCGCGTCACCGCAAACGGCAATCAATTGGTCTCATACCATACCGAGACACGCATTGCGGACGCCGGCGTTTTCTATCCCATCACGCCTTCTACGGAGGGCGGCGAACTCTTCCAGCAGGCCTATGCCGAGGGCCATCTTAACGTCTTCGGCGGCAACACCATCGCCATCGAGACCGAAGGCGAGCACGCGGCCCAGGGCGGCGCCATTGCCCACTCCGTCTGCGGCAAGCGCGTGGTCAACTTCACCTCCGGACAGGGCGTGGTCTACGGCGTCGAGCAGTACTACCACGCGCCCGGCAAGGGCTCCACGATGGTGCTGGAAGTGGGCGCACGCGCCCTCACCAAGCACGCCCTCAACGTCCACTGCGGACATGACGACATCTACGGCGCCCTCGATACCGGCTGGATCATGGTGTTCGGCAAGGACGCCCAGCAGGCCGCCGACCAGTCGCTCATCCTGCGCCGCGTCACCGAGCTTTCCCTCACCCCCGGCATGAACATCATGGACGGGTTCCTGACGTCCCACCTGGAGCGCACCTTCTACAAGCACGAGAGCGAGCTGATCCGCGAATACCTGGGTGCGCCCGATGACGTGATCGACTGCCCCACCGAAGCCCAGCGCGTTCTCTTCGGACCCACCCGCCGCCGCGTTCCCAAGATGATGGATCTCACCAACCCCGTCCTCCTCGGGCCGGTGCAGAACCAGGAACACTACATGCAGGGCGTGGTCGCGCGGCGCAACAACTTCGCCGAGCCCATCCTCGAATTCCTTGAAGCCGCGTACAAGGACTTCGGCGACCTGACCGGCCGCTACTACGGCCTCATCAGCCAGTACAAGTGCGACGACGCCGAGACCGTGTTTGTCTCCCTCGGTTCGGCTGCCGAGAACATCGAAGCCGCCGTCGACTACCTTCGCGCCACCCGCAATGCCAGCGTCGGATCCATCCACGTCAACGTGATTCGCCCCTTTCCTGAAGCCGCAATCGTGGAAGCTCTTCGCGGCAAGAAGAACGTCATCATCCTGGAGCGCACCGACGAAGCCCTCTCCGGCGATAACCCGCTGGGCCGCGATATCCGCACCGCCCTCAGCAAGGCCGTGCAGAAGACCGCCGGCATGCCGGGAATCTCCCTCGATGAAGTTCCCCGCATCATCAACGGCAGCTACGGCCTCGGCTCACGTGACTTCCGCCCCGAGCACATCATCGGAGCTTTCGAATACGCGGCCGCCGGCCGCGCCCGCACTGACGGCAAGACCGCTGCGGACGGCGCCAACTTTATCGTCCTGGGCATCGACCACCCCTACTCGGTCATCGGCGACGAAAGCCCGTCGCTGCTCCCCGAAGGCGCAGTTGCCGTCCGCTTCCACTCCATCGGCGGGTGGGGCGCCATCACCACCGGCAAAAACCTGGGCGCCATCCTCGGAGACC
Source organism: Occallatibacter sp. (assembly GCA_036502905.1). Classification (GTDB taxonomy): domain Bacteria; phylum Acidobacteriota; class Terriglobia; order Terriglobales; family Acidobacteriaceae; genus Telmatobacter. Next base: position 3,552 of record DASXXV010000206.1, read on the forward strand.
TGAACGACCTGCTCTACGAGCGCGACCACCAGGTGGACGAGTACGGCAATCCCAAGGAAATCATCCACGTCAGCGCCAACCCCAAGTACGGCTCTGAGAAGAAGGGCGCGCCCACCAGCTACTTCATGGTCGCGGCTCCGGAGCGCATTCGCGTCAACTGCGACCTGCGCCATGTGACCACGGTTCTGTGCTGCGACCCGAAGGCCTTCACCCACACCAATCCGCTCGACGGCATCCAGCCCGGCGGCGCTTTGATCTGGGAGTCCGACGCCGAAGGCGAGCGCGCCTGGGAGAACCTCCCCAAGTGGGCCCGCAAGCAGATCATCGAGAAAAAGATTCGCGTCTACACACTGCCGGGCTTTGAAATCGCCCGCAAGGCCACCGACCGCGCCGACCTTCAACTCCGCATGCAAGGCAATGCCTTCCTCGGCGCGTTCTTCGCGGTGAGCCCCATGCTGCAGGAGTTCGGCATCACGCAGGAGCAGT
>DASXXV010000207.1:0-22673 GCA_036502905.1 Occallatibacter sp.
CGCCGCTTCGCCAGCAGGTATCCGCGCAGGAACGGCTCGAGGTAGCCGTCCAGCACCTTGTCCACATCGCCCACTTCCACCTTGGTGCGATGATCCTTGGCGATGCGATAGGGCTGCAACACATACGACCGGATCTGCGAACCGAAGTTGATGTCGAGTTTTGAATCTTCGACCTTCTTGCTCTCGGCGCGCTTCTTTTCGAGCTCGAATTCATACAGCCGCGAGCGCATCATCTTCATTGCCTTATCGCGATTCTTGTGCTGCGAACGCTCATTCTGGCACTGCACCACGATGCCGGTGGGAATATGTGTCATGCGCACCGCCGAATCGGTCGTATTTACGTGCTGGCCGCCCTTGCCGCCGGAGCGATAGGTGTCCACTCGCAGGTCTTCCATCTTCAAATCAACCTGGATCGATTCGTCGATTTCCGGCGAAACATACACCGACGCAAATGATGTATGCCGGCGCTTGTTGGCATCGAATGGCGAGATGCGCACCAGCCGGTGCACGCCGCTCTCCCCAGCCAACTGCCCGAACGCATATTCCCCGGCGATGGTGAACGTGGCGGACTTGATTCCCGCTTCTTCACCCGCCTGGTAATCGTTCATTTCCGTTTTGAAGCCCTGCTGCTCGGCCCAGCGCAGGTACATTCGCAGCAGCATCTCTGCCCAGTCCTGGCTCTCCGTGCCCCCGGCCCCGGGATGCACCGTGACAATCGCGTTCAGCGGGTCGGTTTCGCCCGACAGCATGGTCCGCGCTTCCAGTTCTTCCGTGAAGGCGCCCAGCGCCTTAATCTCCCGGTCGAGATCGTCAAGGACCTCTTCGCCTTCACGCGCCAGTTCGAAATAGGCCTCGATGTCGCCCGTGCGGCGGATCAGTTGTTCGTCATCCGCGATCAGCGACTCGAGTCGTTTCCGATCGCGCATGAGAGGCTGGCTGGCCGCGGGATCGGACCACAAACCCGGGTCAGAGAGCTTGGTTTCAATCTGAGCGAGTTCCCTGCGGATGCGAGCAGGGTCAAAGATACTCCCGCAGGTCGCGCACCTGGTCGCGCACGGGAGCATAGGCGAATTCGAGATCCTGAAGCGATGCCATATTCTGCTCTTATGACCTGACTTTGATTTGAACTTGGTCGTCGATCGCGGCGCGCCGCTGAAGACGGTTCACGCACCACGCCACGACGCCTATTGAAAGTATGGCACACAGCCAGGCAAACACGTCGCCGTGGGCCGAGTAGAACGTGATATCCGTGCGGAATCCGTATTGGGCGGGAAGCGCATCGGCCTGGTGCCGGGGAATGCTCTGGCGTACCCTTCCATATGGATCGATCGCCGCCGTCACGCCGTTGTTGGTGTCCCTCAGCAGCCAGCGGCGGTTCTCGATGGCCCGCATCCGCGCCATGTTCAGGTGCTGCCACGGCGCACTCGTGTCCCCATACCAGCCGTCGTCGCTGATGTTCACCAGCACTTCGGCGCCGTTGGCGGCAAGGTGGCGCACTTCATCGGCAAACACCGCCTCGTAGCAGATAAAGACGCCATACCGGTGCGAGGCGCTTCCGCTCGCGATCGTCAACGGCTCGCGGCTGGTCCCGCGGTCGAACTTTCCTACCCGCCCGGTGAGCTTCTTGGCGAACACTAACAAGTTTTCGTAGGGAACAAACTCGCCGAATGGAACCAGGTGGATTTTGTCGTAGCGGCGAACGAAGTGGCCATCGGGCGCAAAGAGCATTCCCGAGTTGTAGTCCTGCCAGCGCTGTTCCTCACTCGAAAAGTCGTCGCCCACGCCGCCGACAATCACCGCGGAGTGTGTGCCACGCGCAATCCCCCCCATTGCCTGCAGGAATCGAGGTTCCGCCTGAAAGAATGGGGCCGGAGATTCGGGCCACACCACCAGGTCCGGATGTGTCGGATACGGCGGGCAGACAATCTCCCCGTTCCCCGCGACTGTCTGCGGAATGCCGGCGATGTACGTCTTGCACTGCTCGCCCGCCAGGCGCAGGAACTCCGCAATGTGCTGTTCCCATTCGCCGGGGGCGTTCCAGTTCGAGTCGGAGCCCACGTCGAGATTGGGCTGCACCAGCACCGCGGCAGCGGTGGTGGGGACATCATGGACACGCACCTCGGTACCGCTTGCCAAAAGTGCAATGAAACCAAGCCCTCCGACACTCACCGCCGTTGGGCGCAAAGCTGGATGGAACGGTCTGCGGATCAACGTTCCGATATAGGCAAAGAACGCGTTAGCTGCAACCAGAAGAAACGTAATCCCGTACACGCCCGTCCAGGGAGCCAGGCGATTCACCAGCCCGTTGTCCACCTGCGAATACCCAAGCTGGTCCCACGGCACGCTCGTAAACCTTGCGGCCAGCAGGTCGAGCGCCGTCCACAGAAACGGGGCCGCGACCAGCGCCCATTCCGTCCTGCCGGTGGCGCGCTTCACCAGCATCAACCCCAGCCCGAACAGGCCGAAGTACAAACCCAGCACCACGCTGAACGCAATGAGTAGGAGCGTGGGGGCCAGGGGAGGCATCTCGCCGTACCGCGACATCGTATCCCGCACCCAGTAGCAGTTCCCCATGTACCACAGGAAGCCACATAGATATCCCAGCAGGAATGCCCGCCGCAGCGGGCGTCTCGATTCGGCCGTTGCAGACGACAGAACCGCCCAGATCAGCGGGGCCAGTCCGAACCACGCGAAAATCGATCGCCATGGAGGCATCGGTCCGGCCAGCGGAAACGGCAGTTCCAGCAAGACGGCTGACAGGCCCGCCGCTCCCCATTGTTTCCAGGCGTGGCGTTGCATACAGGGCCGAGTGTAATCCATCACGCCCTGCCCAGCGATCCCTCCGCGCCAACAGGCTGTCCCCGGACGGCCCCTATTGATCTCGTTCGCTACAATCGAACTATGACCCTCGCTGTCTTCCTTATCCGTGTGCTCGAGATCTTGTTCTTTACCGGTATGGTGGGATCCGGGGTGGTAGTTCTGATCAGCTTCCTGGATGATTTCAAAGAGCTTTTTGGCGAGGACTAAACCGATTAACTAAAAGGTTTGGCCCGCAATTCCATTTCTGTTGACTCTCCGCCTTTTCGCAAATAAACTCGTCGCAGGGCGTTCGATCCTTTTTCGGCCCTTCAGGATGGTCAAAAGGCCGGAATTTTACCCGGCACTTCGCGATGGGATCTTCTCGAACGACCGTTGCCCCCCCTTCCAACCGCGTGCGGTTGATCGTGGCATCCTCCGTGATGCTCACCTTCATTTCCTTCTGGCGCGCGGCGGCCATCGTTCTCAACGATCTTGGATCGTCGGCTTTTTACGCCGGTGGCATCGCTGAGCACGCGGTCGGAGCTTCTGCTCCCTGGTTCATCCTGGGCATCATGCTGTTCAGCTTCGCCGTGCGCGCCGTGTACGTCGAAAGCTGCTCCATGTTCACCCGCGGCGGCGTCTATCGCGTCGTCAAGGAGGCCTTGGGCGGAACTTTCGCCAAGCTGAGCGTCTCCGCCCTGATGTTCGACTACATCCTGACCGGACCGATCTCGGGCGTGTCCGCCGGGCAGTACATCGTCGGCCTCATGAACGAGATGATGCATGTGGCCAACCACAGCCACTGGCTCCCTCCGGCCCTCACCGACGGGCACGGCCACCCCTTCCAGTTCAACGTCGATCACACCTCCGCGATATTTGCCGCCGCCGTTACCATTTACTACTGGTGGCAGAACGTCAAGGGCATTGAAGAATCCAGCGACAAAGCCCTCCGCGTCATGCAGATCACCACCATCATGGTGGTCGTTCTCTTCATTTGGGGCAGCTACTCGCTGATGATGAAGGGCGTACATTTCCCTCCCTTCCCCTCCCCGACGGATCTCACGTTCAGTGAGGATGCGCTCGGGTTCCTCAAAGGAACACCCCTCGTCCCGTTGTTCGGACTGTTCGGCATTCTCATGGCCTTCGGCCACTCCATTCTCGCCATGAGCGGCGAGGAAAGCCTCGCCCAGGTCAATCGCGAGATTGAGCATCCCAAGCTCAAGAATCTCAAGCGCGCCGCGATCGTCATCGCCATTTACAGCCTCATCTTCACCGGCGGCGCCACGATGATGGCCTCCATGCTCATCCCGGATGGAGTGCGCACTCACGTTTACCAGGACAACCTGATCGCCGGCCTAGCCATGTACATGGTCGGACCCCAGGTCTTGCGCATCGCTTTCCGGATCTTCGTCGTGTTCGTGGGATTCCTGATCCTGTCCGGCGCCATCAACACCTCGATGATCGGATCCACCGGCGTGCTCATGCGCGTGGCCGAAGACGGGGTGCTTACTGACTGGTTCCGAAAGCCGCATACCAAGTTCGGCACCAGTTACCGCATCGTGAACCTGGTCTTTGCACTGCAGATGTTCACGATCATCGCCACCCGCGGCAACGTAATCACCCTGGGCGAAGCCTACGCTTTCGGCGTCATCTGGTCCTTCACGTTCAATAGCCTCGCCATGCTGGTCCTCCGCTGGAAATACCACGGCGAGCGCGGCTGGAAAGTCCCCCCCAACATCCGCATCGGAAAAACTGAAATTCCACTAGGGCTGATTTCAGTATTCCTGGTGCTCCTCTCCACCGCGCTTACCAACCTCTTCACAAAATCGGTCGCGACCGTCAGCGGGATTGCGTTCGCCGCGGTGTTCTTCATCATCTTCACCTTGTCGGAGCGCGACAACATGCGCAAGCATGCCCTCACCGCGCGCCAGATGAAAGATCACTTCCAGCTCGAGCACCAGGACACGATCAGCCGCGAGTCCGTCGCCATCCGCCCCGGTGGCACCATGGTCACCATGCGCGACGCCGCCAACCCATTTGCCCTGAAATGGACGCTGGCTCGTACTCCCACCGACGACCAGGACGTCGTCGTTCTCAGCGTGCGCATTATGGGCGTCGGAGGACCTGAGTTCCTCAGCGCGGATCAGCAAAGCTTTTCCGAGCACGAGCAGATGCTGTTCACCAAGGCCATCTCCGTAGCCGAGAGCTTCGGAAAAAAAGTCTCCCTGCTGGTCGTCCCGGCCGGTGACATCTTCGCCGCCCTGGCCCAGAGCGCCAACAACCTCGAAGTCGATTCGGTCGTCTCAGGCATCTCCACCAAGATGACCGCTGAGGAACAGGCCTTCCACCTCGGCCAGGCTTGGGAAGCATTGCCCGAGCCCAAGCGACAGTTCAATTTCTACGTGGTCGATCCCAGCGGTCAGGCCAAGGTCTTCTACATCGGCCCGCACGCGCCGGCCCTGAGTCCGGACGACGTGCAGCTCGTGCATCGGCTGTGGCTCAATATGCGCCGCGATCCCGCCGTGACTGACCTCCACCACAGCGATATCATCACCTACGCGTTGACCCGTCTCGCCGGCCAATACGCTCGCGAGAAACAGGAGATCCTGCGCGACCTGCGTAACTGCAAAGCGGCCGATGGTGCGGCGATGTCCGTCCGCATGCCGGGCGCGGATCTCTCCGCTCCCAATCAGGGTTCGCGTCCGTCCGAGCCCGGGCCTCCCGCCGGACAAGCTCGCTTCTCGCGCTGAACCTGAAAAACTTTGCCTCCCCCCCGTCCCTAAAGTCTCAGCTATTGGCCTGTCGGGGTGAAAACACTGCTGTCGTATCTCGCACGTGCAGATGAAAACAATAGGTTGTCATCCTGACACTGACCCTGAGCTTGCCAAGCGGAAGCGGAAGGACCTGCTTTGCATTTTATGGTTCCGGGTAAAACCACGTTTCATGTTTGATACCGGTCATATCAGAAGAATCTAAACCTCAATCATTCAGAGTGTTTCAATATGACACAAACTTCATTTGTATTTGTCGATTCTTGTTCGTATCTTTTCAATCGAGCAGGTGATTGCCGCTAATCGATCCCCGAATGCACGACCACCTCGCAGAAAGGCGGGAGGAACCGTGGGATTTCGAGAGATTCTGGCCCAGATTGACCATGAGATCAGCCAGTTGAAGCAGGCGCGCTCCTTGCTCCGGGAGACCCGGAAATCAGCCACACCCGGGTCCCCGAAGAAGAGAAATCTGACCCCCGAAGGCCGGAGACGCATCGCCGAAGCAGTCAAGAGACGCTGGGCCATGCAAAAGAAACAAGCCAGATCTTTGACGCCGTCGGCGGTGTGACAAATCTCTTCGCACGCCAATCTGCCGAAGCAGACTTCTCCCGACTCTGAATGCCGCTTTTGACCAACAGAATTTTTTCCTGGCTTGCAACTAAGGTCAAGATATAAGCGTGCGCATTCGTGTTAACTTATCAACCTTAGAGTTCGCTTTTATGCATTCAATGCTTCTCCGGGGTCGGTCGTACTCCCCAGGTCGGCCCCTTTTTTTTCCCCGACGTTAACCTCCGGTTGATGCCGGAAGATCCCGATAACATACCTCCGCTTTTGCTTCCGCGAAGTTGCCGGGCTAACCGGAGCCGCCGGCTAACCGGAGCCGCCGGCTATAGAGTGTCCCCGGGATTCCATGCAATCACTTCGATCTCCGGGCTGATCAGAGCTGATAACTCCTGCGGCGTGCCTTTCAATGGGGGAAAAGTTCCGAAATGAAGCGGCAGAACCGTCTTTGCTCCCACATAGCGCGCCGCCAATGCCGCTTCTTTCGGCCCCATCGTAAAATGCCCACCGATCGGGAGCATCGCCACCTCGGGATGATATAACTCGCCGATAAGTCGCATATCTCCGAATACGTGCGTGTCGCCCGCATGATAAAGCACCGGACCATCCTTAATGGTCAGGACGTAACCGGCTGCCACACCCACGTAGTGTGTTCCGTCTTTGTCCTGCGCTCCGGAAGAATGCTTCGCGTCCACCATCGAAGCGGCGACGTCTCCCAACTCCACCGTCCCGCCCAGGTTCATGCCGATCGTCTTGTCCTGGTTAACTCCCTGCTTCGCGACATAATCGGCCAGCTCATAAATAGCCACCACCGTCGATCCATGCTTCTTCGCAACCGGAACCACATCCGAGATGTGGTCGCCATGACCGTGCGTCAGCAGCACGTAATCAAGCTTCGATGGGAGTTCGTAATTCTTCGGGTACTTGGGATTTTGCGCAATGAATGGGTCGATGAGAAGATTTGTCCCCTTGGCGGTCTGAATCAGGACAGTAGCATGACCCAGCCACGTGATGCGGGTCCCACGAAGTGAAGTCATATGTAATTCCTTTCGCAGATAAGTCACGTTCGGTCCCACTCAGAATGTCACGCCGGACCGCGGTGCGCAAAAGCCACGGACTACCGCACATGAGGGCCGCACAGAAGGTCTTGACACCATTGGACGCATCGCCTATTTTAGGTTGCGTAGGCGAAAATATGGCGAAAACTGAGACTCTCTTCCCCATTCTCGGCTCTCCTCCCCTCTCTACCCTCGCCAAGGCCGCCGCCCTCGCGCCCCTGCACTCCACCGGCTGCCTCACCGAGTATCGTCCCATCGCCGCCCGCTCCATCCTCGGCAAAACCGTCTCCCGGCGCGGATTGCCCTTCACCCATACCATCAATCCCTACCGCGGTTGTGAGTTCGCCTGCCGTTATTGTTATGCCCGTTTCACCCACGAGTTCCTGGAGATCCGGAATCCCGACGAGTTCGAGCACAAGATCTACTTCAAGGAAAACGCGGCCTGGCTCCTCAACCAGGAACTTGCGCAGTTGAAACCCGGCACCGAGATCGCACTGGGCACAGCTACAGATCCCTATCAGCCCCTGGAGCGAACGCAGCGCGTCACGCGCTCCCTGCTGGAGGTCTTCGCGCGAAAGAGAGGATTCGGCCTTGGAATCGTCACCAAATCCACCCTGATTACGCGCGACATCGATCTGCTCCAGGAAATTGCGAAGCGCCACAAACTCACCCTGCATCTGACCGTCACTACCATGAGCACTCGGCTCGCCCGCCTTCTCGAACCGCGCGCGCCACGGCCTGATTTGCGCATTCGCGCGCTCGCCCGCCTGCGCCAGGCCGGCATCCGCGCGGGCGTCCTCTGCTCTCCTCTTATGCCCGGCATTACCGACAGTCGAAACTCGATCGGTGCAGTTGCAAAAGCCGCGGCGGAAGCAGGAGCGCAATTCTTCGCCGCGGGAGCGCTGTTCCTGAAGCCTTGTTCCCAGCCCACGTTCTTCCGCTTTGTCCGCGAGCACTTCCCCGAGAAGGTGGCGGACTACGAACGGCGGTATGGTTCGACCGCCTGGGTCTCTCCCGAATACCGCCAAAGAATGGCCGACCTGGTGGACTCCATCTGCCGCGAACACAAGCTGGGCAAGCGCTACGTGGATCCGCTCTCGAATGAGGACCAACTGCCCGACCCCCCAAAACAGATCGAGGTGCAGCCCTGGTTGCCATTCGGTCCGTCCGCCGCAACCACTCACGGCCACGGGAAGGCCTCGTAAATCGGCGGAAACCCGTGCCCAAGTCGGAATTCTCTGGACCGGTCTTCCGGCCAATCGAATATGCCTCAATTGCGCGCGATCCAGAAGCTGCAGGGCCACACGTTCTTTCCATCCAGCGTGGGAGCAAAGGCCTTCAACTTTTCCGGCATTCGCTCAAAACTATCCTCCCAGCCGGGAAATGCCTCGCGCAGAGCATCGGAATGAAATTTCTGCATGGCGCTTCCCGCCCACACCACGCGAAATGCCGAGTTGAACGAAAGAAACGCCTCCAGCAAGTACTGCTCGCCCCAGAAGCACAGGTTCGTCATTACGAACTTCTGGGGATAATCCAGGGGCGTAAACACATCGTGAAAATGCACCAGCACTCCGGGCGCGAGTTCGGGAAGAATTCGCAGGCACTCGTACAAAACATCGCTATCAATGCTCACCACATGACTGGAATCAATGAAAAGCACGTCGTTGGCGCGCAGCGTCCGAAACAAATCGACGGGCACCCTCTGTACAGGGCTTTCGATCAATTGCGTCAGACCCCTGAGACCATCTTTTAAGTAGCCGGCCGGATTCGGCTCGATGCTGATCAACTCCCCCGCATATCCCTCGTCGGCATTCTTTTCGAGCGCTTCCGCCATCAGCAAGGTGGTGTTCCCGCTGCCCACCTCGACAATGCGGCGCGGCTTGCGGCCCCGCACCAGCGAATATGCCACTTCCGCATCCACGCGTTCGAAGAAGCTGTTGTTGAAATGGAATTGATGAGGATTTCCCAAAGCATCCTCCGGAAACGTCCACTCGTTGGCGAAGGGAACAATCTCGCATCTCAACCGCTGGATCTGCTCGTCGAGATGGAAGTCGAGCGCCGCGCAGGGGCGGCTCGCGCTCCAATCTTTGCCTTCAAACGATTTCAGCTTCGGTACGGGGAAGTAAAAGTGCGACGGGGTCACGCTCACGCCGAGTCCTCCCTGCACCGCTTGGAAGAGTGTCGACAGGGTTAAGCGGACCCTGGCACTGCGCATGATGCTGCCCAACAGAAACTCCTTGGCAGGATGGCCTCGGCCGGGTTGCTTTCACCTCCTGGCGATCAATGTGCGGCCGCGGCATCCTCGATGTTAGCGGTGTAGATGCCGGGCTCACCGCCAGGAGTTGCGTCTCGCTTCTCTACGGATAGCCGTTAATGCAGAACGGGAAGAAGATCGTCAGCATCTTCTTCCCGTTATTCAACCGAAATTTACTGGGAGTTAAGGCACCGTAAATGGACGGAACCCCTCGACGGGGAATAATCCCGTGGGCAACGTAGCCGTCGACGGTTGCGCGCGGAACGTGTAGTGAATCGAGAAGCCCGCCGATACCGCCGCGTAATTGCGCGAGTTGTTGGCGCTCAGGAATCCTCCTGCGAACCAGTGCGGACTCACCTGGTACGCGGCGGTCCCGCGCAAATTGTAGTTCGCCCCCACGCTGGTCAATGCAGGCAGTTCCGCATTGTTCAGGGCAATTTCCAGCGACTTTTGCGCGGCCAGTGGATAGAGGGGCGTCTTGTCCTGCTGGAATGCCTGCACCCCGATTCCGCCCAGGATCTCGTAATGCCAGCGCGTCTGGTAATGCGCCGCCCACGTGAACGGAATGTTGGCCAGGAAGTATTCCTGCGGACTGAAGTAGCCGCCCATCCCAAAAGTGAATGCCTGCTGGTTGTGCGAGTAATGCATTCCGAAAAAATTCACCCCGACGCTCAGGTTCCCGTACTCCGGCAGCGTCTTGATCCGCCAGTAGGCTCCGCCCGATCCGTCCAGGCGAACGTTCTCCTGCACGTTGTACCCGGTAAGATATTGCCCGCCTGCACCCACATAGAACCCCGATTGCGCGTCGCCGCGCGAGTACTGCGCGTTACCCTGGTTGGCGATCACTCCGCCCCAGATGTTTCCCGGAAAGCTCAGAGATGCCGATCCCGGATCACGCAGGCCTCCGTACGAGAGCTGCGTGTCTTTCACCGAATCGCGTACGAAGCTGAACGTGAAGGGCCCGTTCTCAGGACGCCATTGCGCGCGGCCTGTCACGTTTGAGACAAGCAGGCCGTAAGGCGTATATCCGGCCGCCAAGGCCAGGTTCTGAAACGCCAGTTGCACTTCCCCGCCCACCCCCGCGGCATTCTGCTGCGGAGGCGCTGAAAACGTCGTAGTCGTTCCCGTAGTTCCGCACGTAGACGCCGAGCCTTGCGGGCCGGTGTTGATCGCTGTCCCCAGTGGCTGTGAGATCGTCACCAGGCAGGTGCCGGAGGTGGTCGCTTCCTGTACGGTCATCACGCTGGTCCCGTCCGCCTGGCCGGAATCGAGAAACACCGGCTTGGCCACCACCGTGAGGCGCGCGTTGTAACCCAGCGGAGATGAGATTTCGAAGGGCGCTTCCAGGGCCGACAGGTGATCGTAGCCGAGGCTGCCGCTGCGATAGTTGACCAGCCCGGTGCCCCCTATCCACGAGCTATAGCCGCTTTCCAGTGATTGCAATTGGGTTTCGGCTTCCTCACGCGGGCTGATCACGCGCTGCTCGCGCTGCACGCGCACCCATGGACCGCGCAGGGGCGGCAGATTCTGTTGCTGCAACTCTTCATCAGTGACGCCGTTGGTGGTCAGAGTGCCGGGAGCCGACTGGGTTGGAGTTGAAGCTTCCGGGACCGGCGAGGGAGTTGTTTCGGGCGCGGGCGACGGAGGCATCGCCACCTGCGATGGATTCTGCTCGCCGGGCGCAGTGACCAGCGTGGGCACTGTCTCGGTGTGTGGCACTTTCTGCTTCGGCTGCTTCGCCTGCCCAGGTTGCCCGGACAGGGGATTCACAGGCTGGTGTGTGACCGGTTGCTCCGCGCTCGGTTGTGACGCTGCCGCTGGCGTCGATTGCCGCAAAGGCTGTTGACCAGGCTGTGCAGGCGTTTGCTGCGGCTTCTGCGCCGAATACGCCCCCGTCGCCGCTTCCTGCGCAGACGGCGTGTACTGGGCCGCGTTGTATGCCATCGGGCTCTCTGCCGGCGGCCTTCCATTTGCGTCCAGCGCCCGATGCACGGGGTCGGATGGTAAAGTCACCGGCGCGTTCGCCAGAGTGTGGATCTGGGCAGCGGATCCGGCCGTCACCTGCCCGTCGGTTTGCTCGGCGAACAGCGCCTGCGCTTGCGCAGCCCTGGCTTCCATCGGCTGCGACGTAATACGCCGAGGCGGATGCGCCCCCGAATCAGGACTGGAAACCGATGACTGCGGCTGCGGTGGCGTAAGGGGCTGCTGTGACGGCGGCGGCGGCAAATCGGTGTCGGCTGGCGGAGGAGGAATGAACACCGGAGACTGCCGCGCCGGCACTGCATTCGCTGGCATTGTTGCGTTGATGTTCTCTTCCGCCGGAGGCAGATTCACCCCACCTGAATTCGTGGTCTGGCCGGAGGAGGTTCGATTGCGCGCACTATTCGAATTCGCCCTGGAACTGCTGCGCGCCGGGGTTGAACCGTCTCGACCGGCCGTCGTTGACGGAGCCCTGGCCATGGGAACGGGCAGTGGCATGCTCGTAGTCGAAGGAACCGCCGGCGTCGGCTCCACCGGAATTTGCGTGGTCGTCGGTGCCGGGATCATGGGCGCTTGCTGCTGCGCCGTCGGCTGCGGCTGGCTCAGCACTACCGGCGCCCTCCCGTTGTACGGATCAGGACCATACGCGGGCAGCGGCGGAAGCTTGGTGGTCTTCGGGAAAGGCTCGGAGTCCGGATTCAGTAACTGCTGCAGGTCTGCCGCCGTGCGCGCCTTGTGCGGCGTCTTGCTCACATCCGGATACGCCAGGTCGTGCGCCAGGCGGTCGGTGGGCGAGGCTGAGGGCATGGCGGCGATGGATGCGCGCCAATAGTCGGCCGCGCGCTGGTTGTCGCCGCGCGCCTGTTCGAAACGTGCCGCCGTAGCCAGGACCGACGCATCCTTGGGGAAGCGTTCCAGCGCCTGCCGCAACCACGCCTCGGCCAAGGGCTTGTCGTTGGCGGACAGCGCTGCCCCGATCGCACCTTGAAAATCCGCTGGGCTCGCGTCCTGCATTCCCAGGCTCTTGTAGATCGCCACCGCATCCTTGATTTGCCCGATGCGCACATAGCCGCCCGCAAGCACCTTGCGCACCGTCGTGTTTTCGGGGAACGCCAGCGATGCAGCCTCCAGAATTTCCACCGCGCGCTGATTGTCATTGTTATCCAGCGCGGCGCCCGCGCGGCGCACACTCCAGTTGGCCCAGATGGTCTGCACGGTTTCGCGTTGCGTGGGTGTCAGGTCCTGGCGGCCGCCCAGGCGCATGAGCGCAGGGTATAGCGCGCGATCGTTCTTGGTGTTGTATAGCAGCCATGCGTTTTGAATCTCGATATTCGGAGGAGGCGCCTGCTTCAGTTGCGCGTAATGGGCCTGCACCCGGCTCATGTATTCGACTGCGTGCGCCGTGTCGCCGGCTGATGCGTACAGGCTTGCCTCGCCTTGCACGAACTCTGGATCCGCTTCCAGTTGCTTGCGCACCGCCGGCGGGATCAGCGCAATCTGCTGCAGTGCCTCGTTGGTGCGATTGGTCACTTGCAGGGTCGCGATCAGACCCTTCCACGCATCCACGCGATCCGGATACGCGCTAAGCACCTGGTGATAAATGTTGTAGGCTTCCTCGGTGTTGTTGCGCTGCAGGTAGATCGCCGCCAGTTGCAGTTGAAGCTGCATGCTGGGGCGGCCGCCGCCGCTCATTTGCAGCTTGGCCGACCGCTCCAGCAGGTTTTGCGCTACGTCGAATTGGTTCGCCTGCTGGTAGATCGATCCCAGCATCGACAGGAACCCTGCGTCGTTGAGAGCCGCTTCGTAGGTCGTCGGCGGCATCTTCTCCACGTCGGCAATGGCGTCGTTGTCGCGGCCAAGTTCGTGATGCGCGCTCACCAGGCCCATCCATGCCGAGAGATTTCCCGCATCGTCATTGAGAATCTGCGTGTACATCTCCGCTGCCTGGTCGAAGCGATTGGCTTCCATCAGGATCCCGGCATACTGCAGCTTGGTATCCGCCTTGAGGTTCGTCCCATTATTGGGGAACGGCAAAGCCAGCGCTTGCGCCAGAACGCGCTGCGCTTCGGTGGACCGGTTCTGCGCGCGATAGATGGTGGCCAGCGTGCGCAGATACTCGGGATCCCTTGCGCTTGAAGCCTTCACCGCCGCCGGAAAGCGACTGGCAACGGCCACTGCCTGGTCGTTCTGTCCGTCTCTCGCGTAGGAGAGAAACAGGCCGCGCCACGCATCGCCGTTCTGCGGTTCCGCCTTGAGCAGTTCCTGGTAGGCCGCGGCGGCCTCCGCATACTGCTGCTGCTTCATGTAGAGCCCGGCCAGGCCGATAAGCGCTTCGTGGCTGCGCGGTCGCATGGCGAGCGCTTCCTTGTACTTGGCTGCCGCGGCCTCCATCTGGTTCTCGTTGAATGCCTGCGTCGCTTCGCCCATGGTGTACCAGAAGCGCGATGTGGCCAGAGCGCTTTCCACCGTGCGGTCCTTGTAGCCGTTCTGCTCCGCCTGCGTGAAGTAGCTGATGGCTCCGGCAAAGTTGTTCTGCTGCATGCGCAGAAAACCCATGCCCGCCGCTACCCGGCCGTTGGTCGGTTCTTTCTCCAGCAACTCCGTGAATCGCGCCTGGGCGTCCTCAAGCTTGTGTGCGTTGAGCGCCGCAAATGCCGCGCGCTCCGCCGGCGTGCGCGCAATGCCGGAATTCATCTGCGCCAGCTTGGTCTCGTTCTCTTTCAGGCGGCTTTCGAGTTCCGTGTCCTGCGGATGCTGCTTCAGGTATTCGCGCAGTTCCGCTGCCGAGGCCGGATTGGCGGAATCCCAGATCAGGGCCTGCCGCAGCGCGGTCTGCGCATTGGGATCCTGCGGATGCTCTTTCAGAATGCGGATGCCCTCCGCGCGAGTCTTCGCCTCGTAGGTGAGCATCTGTCCCAGCACAACCGCAAATCGTGTGTCCCCCGGGTTGCGCTGCGCCAATGCACGCATCGCGGCCATCGCCGTCTCTTTTCCGCCGCTGGTTCCATATAACGTTTGGTAATACGCAAGCGCGATGTCACCATCCGGCGGCCGGTCGCCGTAAAGCTCTCGATAGATCTTCATCGCCTCTTCATTGTGGCCCTGGCGCGCCAGGTTGCCGGCCTGGCGAAGCCTATCGCTCTGGGCCCTGGTGCTGGCCAGCGCCTGGATTTTGGCGATGTTCGGGTCGTTGGGATTCACCGCCCGCAATTTTTCCAGCGTGGTCTCGGCCTGGGTCAGGTTCCCGCTCAACTTGTAATCCCGTGCCAGTCCGGCCAGCGCCTCCGCGTTCCTGGGATCGGATAGAAGAACCTGCTGCCACACCTGGATAGCCATGTCCGGACGGCCGCGCGATTCCAGAGCATGCGCGTTCGTGATCAATATCTGGCGCGTGCGCTCCGGGCTCGCTTGAGATCCTGGTTTCTGAGCAAAACCCGGTTGCAGCGATCCGCACACGCTCGTGGCGAAGACCGCGATCGTCCACAACATCCTGCGTGCAACCGTCATCACTTTGTCCACTCCACCTTCAATTCCCCGCGCGGACCAAACCGGAAGCGCTCATCCAAAAAGCCGGTCGCAAACAGGACAAGGTTTTGGTCATAATATGCGGGGTCTTTTCCATAGAATCCGCTGGTCGGGTCCAACTGGGCGCTCATACGGATCCTCTGCTGGGCCGAAACCTTCTCCGCGTTTGGAAATGCCCGTAGATACGGCAACACCGCAGCCGAGAATCCCACAGGTCCATCTTGCTCCATGGGAATGCCCCGATCGCTCACCTTTTCAGGGGGAGCACCATGATTGCCAAGATAGGCTCCCATACCCGACAGCGACCCGATCATGTCGGTGCGCGTCTGGCCCTCGCCCACCATCCCCGCCCACAGGTAAACCCGGATGGCATCGTAGCTGCCCACCGCCGCAGGCGGAGCAGCCTTCTGCTCGGGTTTTTGCTGGCCCTTCTGGGGCGAAACCTGCACCGGCTGGGAGCCCGGTGACACCGCCGGATAGAACCCGTCCGAAGGCACGTAATCCACCCAGTCCATCGCGAAGCCATGCGGCGAACTCTGCTTCAACAGGCGCGGAATATTCATGGCGATGGCCCCCCAGGGGCCGCCCGGCTGAATGGCGGAAAAACGCTCGAAAATGAAAAGCGGCACATAGCTCGGATTTACCGTCCATGCACCCTTGTGGGTGAATAGCGCCGTAGGTCCGGGCATCAGCATCATCCCGAAACCGGGTAGCTCAGCCACCTCCTGGCGCGCGATCAGGCCCATCATCTCGCGGCCCAGTTTGGAGTAGGCAGGCTTGTTCCACAAGCGCCCCGCTTCCAGCAGCGAATAGGCGATCCACACGTCGGAATCGGCGGCCGGGTTCTGGTCCAGGGCCTTCCACTCGCCTTCCTTGGACTTCCCCCACAGCCACGCAGGCAGGTGCGTCGCCAGATCGCCCTGCCCCAGGTTGGCTTGCGTCCATTTCAGCAGCTGTTCAAAACGCGCCTGGTCGTTGTTCACCAGGGCAAAAAACAATGCGTACGATTGTCCTTCTGAGGTGGTTCGCCCTCCGCCCTGCGGATCAACCACTCGGCCCTGGGCGTCGATGAAGTGTGACGCATAAGCATTCCAAAGCGTCCACGGTCCCTGCCTGCAGCCGCCCGTGCCGCCCAGCAGAAATAGAAAGGGAACGAGCACGGTCAGTCGTGAACGCATGTCCCGGGAAATCATTTTTAACGCCCACCTCAAAGTAAGTTCCGCCGTCCCGGTTCCTATAAATGATCGTGTCATCCTGACGCTGGCCCTGAGTTTGCGAAGGGAAGCGGAAGGGCCTGCATTATCACCTTCGCTACACCAGGTGGATTTTGGATTGCGTATCATTCCGACGGATCGACGGTCGTCCACAACTACGTTCCCGAACCGCGGATCCTTCCACTGCATCTGTCGCGCGTTGCGTTCCAAATTCCGTTCAGGATGACAAGGCTATTTATTCAATGAACTTGCGATTGGGTCTAGTCCGCAATCATCTTCAGCCGCGACCGCGCCTTCTGCCGCAGCCATTGCCGCGTCCAGATGGCCAGCAGGAACGCCAGCACCAGGATCACGACCGCCGCCAGCCATGGCACTTCCATGAACCAGAGCGTCAGTCTTGTCCACCACGGCAGTATGCCCACATGGTAAACCGCGGAGCCCACCCGGAACGACTGGAACCGCGTGCCCAGCAACATGGAAACCGAACCCTGGATATCGCTGGCCTGCTGCACGTAGAGGAACGTCTGCATGAATGGCTCGAACGTGGCTGCATCTTTCAGCCGGATCGCCACAACGCTCTTGCTTCCCCCGATGTTGTAGGGCGATTCGATGCCTTCGATGACTGCGTCTGGGGAACCCGTCGCAATCAGGTCTCCCGATTCGGCGTGCTCCTCTGACTGTACTTTCCACCACGCGCGATGCAGAGGAGCAAAGAAGCCCTGCGTATCGTGCACCTGGATCTTGCCGCCCTGCAGTGTTACCGGCAGATGAGTGGCCAGTTTGTCGAATGCCGGCTGATCTTCGCCCGTGCCGATCACGAGGAAGTCGGTGTCCGCTCCCGGCACCAGGGCCTCGGCATTCGCCACGTTCACCCGCAACGCCGGAAATCCGGTCTGCCGTCCGAAGTGCCCCGTCAACGTGACGAACATCTCGATCTCTTGCTCGGTCGGCGTGGGTGGCAGCACCACCGTAGTCCCGCCCAGATCGGCAAAACGCGTAAACGGAAATCCTGCGTTGGCAAAAATCTCCAGGTTCGGCATCGGCGCGTAATGCGGATAACCGGACAGGTCCAGGTAGGAATCCCGCAGGATCGATCCCTGCATGTTGACCGGAGTGGTGTCCTGGCAATTGCTCTTCTTCAGCAACTGGAACGTGAAATCGAAAGAGAGCGAATTCGAGAATGGACGCAGGTTCACCACCGGCACGGGGACATCAAGCTGCGTCCGGCGCGACGCTTCCTGCCCCGGAACCAGCGGCACCGAACCCAGGAACGCGTTGTTCACCCGCACCTGCATGCTCGAAATGGGACCGATGGGAATGGAATTGTAGCGGTACGAAAGCCGGAGGACGGCATTGGGCCGCTCGCTGTAAAAGAGGTCCGGAGCCAGCCGGAAATACAGGCTCAGCGGAGTCGAGCCGTCACCCTGCAACTGCTCCGCGCTGGCGTAGTCCCCCAGCGCTACGGTCTGATCGCTGCGCGCCCAGCGAGGCGCATCGTCCGCGCTGCGACGATTGGGCAGGTTCAGCGTCTCGATGGTAGTTTGCGCCCCCTGCAGAAGGTCGCCGTGCAAGGCCACCGCCTGGGCGGCGCGTATGGTCTGATCCGGATCCGGTCCCGCGATCACCAGCACTTTCCCGAACGGATCGTTGGGATTGGTCCGCATCGCCACCGTCGCCGAATCGAGAATCGGCATATTCAGCCCGGCTGGCAGATTCGATGCGTTGTCCGAGATCACGATCGCGTTGCCCGGCGGGATAGCCCCAATATGCACTGGAAACCGCACCGGCCGGTCGGACGAGATCATGCCGAAATAGCTGGTCACAATTCCCGCCGCCTGGATGGCTTTCGTGGACGGTGTCGACGCGAAGATCACCGGCAGGCTCAACGGTTGCACCACCGCGGGGTCCAGAAACGGAAGCGGCAGTTGCTTCAGATCGTCGGCCAGCGGCAACAGGTCGCCCTGAATGTCCAGGTACGTGCTGCGATGCACGCGCGCCCACAGCGTGGTGTTGGCCGGGTCCTCGCACTGCATCACGTAGTGCCCGATGAATTGAACCGTCAGCGCGTTGTTGTGGATCATCAGTTCCGGCGGGACACTGAACTCGCCCTCCCCGATTTGCGGGGACGAGCCGCCCGATCCATTGGGAGCGGGCTGCACCGTCGCAAACAGCGTGCCGTTCATCATCAACTTGATCATGCTCAACTGGGGAATCAGGCTGGGAGAAAACGCGTAAGACAGATGAACCTTCACGCTGCGCGGAACGTGCGTCTGCGGAAGGGTAAAGTACACCGAATGGCTGCTGTCGATCCCCCGCAGGTCGATTTGCGACGAGCCCGTATCCGCAAGGCTGAACACGTCGCGGAACTGCCCGGGTCCCGCCGGCGGAAGCGGTGTCTTCAAAGAAAGCCAACCGGCCGCCGGTCCTTCGGGGCTGGGGGCCGCTTGGGCGCGCGAATCCCGCGCCGCGCCGCCCACGATCATCGCTGCGAGCAAAATTACAGAAATGGTCGCGGGCAGCGTTCGCGCCGCCTTGGCCTTCTTCTTCTGCGGTGCAAACAGGCTCTTGAATGTGGTAATCAGACCATGCATAGAGATTTGGAAGATCCGCTGCATGCTGCGCAATACATTATCGTTCTCGCGCGATTCGCCCCAGCCCAGCCATGAATCGGCGCGCGAATACAACACCATGGTCAATACTTCCTGCTCGTGGATCGTCAGCTCCTCGAACTTCACGCGCAGCACCGACCCCTCTGAAGACACCACGCGGGCGCGCAATTCATTGGAGCCGTTCGGCAGCGGGAAAACCAATTGCATCTCTGTCAGCGGCTCGATATCCAGGGCTTCGCTGAAGCGGATGCTGGTCCCGCCCGACGACATGTCGATAGTTTCCCCGGCCACCAGGTGTCCATCAGGCAGCTTGGCCATCACCGGGGTCACCATGGCAATGCGCACCGTGGTACGGAGCTGTTTCATTTCCCGCGCCACCGCCGTGGTCACGCCTAGAATCACCACGTTGAACACGCACCACACCACGTTCATCACAACCGTGCCGGGCCGGTCGCGGTCCCAGATGAAAAACCGCGGAATCGCGATCAGGATGCCGGCCAGATTGAAAATCAGGAGAATCAGGAACGGCTGTGCGATCCGCGTATCGAAAAACGTCCGCTTCACCACCCCGCCCTTGGCCGTCACGTTGAACTTGCCCAGTTTGGGGTTGATCAGCGCCATCATGGTGGGCAGCAGAATGTAGGGCGACAGCACTGTCTCGTAAATCTCGTTCCAGAACGAGTGCCGATGCTCGCCCTGGATGCGCGAGTTCGTCACGTTGGAAAGAATCAGGTGCGGCAGGGCATAGGCCAGAATAGCGGCCCAGTAACCCGGCACATTGGTGTGATTCAGCAGCAGGTAGATCAACGGCGCACTCAGAAAGATCAATCGCGGAATCGCGTACATGAAGTGCATCATCGCGTTGAAATAGCACAGCCGCTGCGGAAACTTCAGGCCCGGAGCAAACAGCGGATTGTCCGTGCGCAGGATCTGGATCATCCCGCGGGCCCAGCGAATACGTTGTCCCACGTGCGCCGACAACCGCTCCGTGGCCAGCCCCGCTGCCTGCGGAATGTTGATATACGCCGTGCCCCAGCCGTTCATCTGCATGCGCAGCGAAGTGTGCGCATCTTCAGTCACGGTCTCCACCGCGATGCCGCCGATCTCGTCCAGGGCTTCGCGCCGCAGCACTGCGCAGGAACCGCAGAAGAACGTGGCATTCCAGAAATCGTTGCCGTCCTGCACGATTCCGTAGAACAGCTCGCCCTCATTGGGAATGACGCGAAACTGCTCCAGGTTGCGCTCGAACGGATCGGGCGAATAGAAATGGTGCGGCGTCTGTAGCATGGCCAGCTTCTTGTCGCGCAAAAACCAGCCCACGGTCATTTGCAGGAAGCTGCGCGTCGGCACGTGGTCGCAATCGAAGATCGCCACGTATGGCGACGTCATGCTCTTCAGAGCCGTATTGATGTTGCCGGCCTTGGCGTGCTTGTTGTCGGAACGGATCTTGTAGCCGATCCCCGCTTCGAATGCGAATCGCTCGAATTCCTTGCGCCGCCCGTCATCCAGGAGATAAACGTGCAGCTTGTCCGCCGGCCAGTCAATATTGAGTGCGCCCAGTGCCGTGTAGCGCACCACGTCCAGCGGCTCGTTGTAGGTCGGGATCAGGACGTCAATGTGCGGCCACTCTTGCGGATCGTCCGGCAGTGCCACCGGCGCGCGGCGCAGTGGCCAGATCGTCTGAAAGTAGCCCAGGAACAGAATGAAAAACGCGTACGACTCCGCCGCGATCAGGCACGTGATGAAGAACGCGTCCAGCATGCCCCAGTGATTGGCCGGGTCCCGGAAAAACTGCACGGTCGTCGAAATGCGCCAGTAGCCGTAGCGGAACGTGCAGAACAACGACATGATCATCAGCGTGAGCGTGATCAGGTACGAGTCGGAACTGCGCGCCACCGCCAGCGCAATCAGCAGCGTCAGAAGTCCGCAGACCGCCTGCTGGGGCCACGTCAGGGGCAGAATCGCTAGAAAGCTGAAGATTCCGACGCCCGCCGCGAGGAATAATAGACGGAAGGCCTTCGTTAATCCGTTTTCTCCAGCTCCGATGTCGAGCCAGAGGCCGGTTGGGGTCATTTTTCACTCCAGCGCACGCCGCGAAACCCGTGGGCAGCGGGGGCGGCCAGGCTTTTAACCCAACTCGCCAGGTTGCCGTAGTCCTCGGCAACATTCGAGTTGGGAGCGTAGTCGACCACGGTCATACCCTCCGCTAGCGCTTCGCTGACAGCCGGGGTGCGGCGCAGCACAAACGGCAAAAGACGTTCGCCGACTTGCTCGCGCAGCACTTCTCGTACATCCAGGTGCAAGGGGAGGGATGGGTCAAACTGGTTGAGGACATAGTAAGGCCGGACCGGCAGGCCTGACGCGCTGACGTTGTGCTGGAAAAAATTGTCGATCGAACTGACGCTCACCACCGAGCTCATGTCCGGCACCACCGGGACCAGCACCGTGGGAGACAGGCGCAGCACCCGGCGGGTGGTTGCGCCCGAAGCGGTGGCCAGATCCACAATTACCCGTCCCGCGCTGCGCGAGTGGCGTGAAATTTCCTGGGTAAGCGTCTCCTGCGGCGCCGCTTCCGGCCCCAGTGACTCGGGATCGACCGTAATCATCTGTATCGGCGCATCCCCGCTGGTGCTCGGAGCGGTGAACGTCCGCAGCACCCCCGGACGCTGATCGCGCGCCCCAAAAAAGAACGGCAGAAGTCCGAAGGCTGCCGTGTCGACCAGCAGAACCCGTTCGCCTCGCGCCGACAGCGCGCGCCCCAGCGTGGCCACCAGGCTCGTCTTGCCCACTCCGCCTGCCAGTGAAAAAACCGCCAGGACCGGCGCCCGCTGGGTGCTCGTCGCCGGAACAGATTCGGCCGCCGCAGTGCCCCCCTGGAACAGCCCATTCAGCGCGAACCAGCGAGACGTCAGGCGGTCCCGCGATGCCTGCAGAGTATCCTCCGGGGCAGGTGGAACTATCGGCTGCGCCGGCCCATCGGTTTGGTCGGCCGCGGATAGCCATGCGGGCCGCGCCGCTGCCTCTCTCGTGTCTGCCGGGGCCCAGGGATTGCGAACCTGAAGAAAATGATCCTCGCGTCCCGGCACCTGTTCTTCGCGCGCCGGCCTGGCCGGGGGCTGTGGCGCCGGTGCGTACGGTACCTGGTTGGCCGATCCGTGATGCAGCGGCTGGGAATAACCGTACCCAATCTCCGGCTGCCCCGCAGGTTGAGAGTTTGGTGCGGGATTCAAAGCAGCTGCATGTGGCTGTCCATGCGAAAAGTCGCTCGGCGCCGGCTGGTACGATCCTTGCCCATTGGGGGCCGACGGACGAACCGCCTGGGGGGCGCGCGGGGTAGCTTGCTGCTCAGCCCTCAACGCCAGTTCTTTGGCCGCTTCTTCCTGTTTGCGATGCGCTTGGGCCAGTATCGCGGCTTCCCCTGCCGCATTCGCTACTGCCTGTTTCTGCGCTTCCGACTCGTCGCGAGCGCGCCGCCGTTCGGTCTCGATGGCTTCCTGCACCCGCTGGCGGGCCTTTTCCCGCGTTTGCGCCCGGGATGCCGAGAAATCCCGGTACTTCGCCCCGTGCAGGTTGGCCCACGAATAGAGCGTCGCCACGTCTTCAGGTGTTTCGTTCGTGTCTAGAAGCGCTTTGCGATCAGGCATTTGCCACCTTCATCCGGGACCCTCTCCGGCGCCCCTTGCGCCGTCCGCAATCCTCGCGAACATCTGCCGGACGCACTGCCAGATAGGGTGATCCTTGCCCCAGATGCTAAGTTCGGGCTGTTCTCGGAACAATAACACTTGTAACGTTACCTTCCTAGCACTTTCGGGTGATGAGGGGCACTCACCGAACGACAGTAACCGTTACCAGCGTTTTACAAACGTAAAGAACTTTTTGAACTAGGATCCCGTGCTTGATGG
>DASXXV010000208.1:0-20477 GCA_036502905.1 Occallatibacter sp.
CCCAGTGTCCCGCTGCATTCCTGTTCTGAGCGCCCGCGGCAAGATTCCCCATCGCCGCGCACACCAGCACCGCAACCAGCCTTGACAGGATCCTGTGCATGTCCTTGCTCGCTTCCTTTGGAGACGAATTCTCTTTGCCAAACAGAATAGCTTTGCCGCCGACGCGATCGTGAACTTTTTTCGCCGCCCTCGTCGCGCCAACTAGAGTACCTCTCGTCACTGCCCGGTCTGATACTTAACCCGCGCAAGGGCGGTTTGGTAAGTGAAGCGAGCGTTTGCCACCCCGATTTCGGCTTCGGTCTGGGCGAGTTGTGACTGGGTGAGATCGACAATTCCGCTCAGGCCCACCTTGTACCTGGCCTGCGCAAGTTCCAGAGCGGTGTTGGCCTGCGTGAGAAGTTGCTGGGTCACGCCCATGCGCTGAAACGCGATTTGCGCATTGAGCACTGCGGAGCGCACGTCACGCGCGACATTATTGCGCAGATTGCGGACTTGTTCCTGGGCGGCATTGGCGCGCAGATCAGCTTCCCGGGCGCGAGCCGAGTACTCGAAGCCGTTGAACACGGGAATGCTGATATTGGCCCCGGCAGCGCCGTACCACGAAGACTGAATCTGGTCGGCGCGCACCGGGGTTCCACCAGCCACTCCCAGCGCAGAGATGGTCGGCCGCATAAGATCGTGCTCCGCTGACCCGAACTCCCTGGCTGCCAGCGAGCGATCCTCCAGGGCCCGTAGATCCGGACGCGAACGAAAGGCAAGTTGTACCAGGTCCTCTGGGTTCGCCGGAGCGGGTTGCGGATTGGCCGGTACGTCGTCGACCAGGTCGTATACGGTATCCGCCTCCGAGCCGAGAATGGCGTTAAGGTTGGCCATTGCCGACGAAAGCGCATTTTCGGAGTCCAGCACGAGGAGCTTGGCTTGGGAGACCTGAACATCCGCCAGGCTGAGGTCGAGCGTTGATCGCAGCTTCGAGCCAGCCAGCGCTCCGATCTGCTCGTGCGTGGCCTGGCGCGTGTTCACTGTTTGTTGCGCCACCCTCAGAACCGACTGCGCGGTCAGGGCCTCGTAGAAAGCCTGATCAACCGCCAAAGTGATGTCCTCGATGGTGGCCTGTTCGTTTTCGAGTTGCGCCTTGGCGTTCGATTGGGCGCTCTTGACCAGGTTGTGCGTGCGTCCGAAATCGGTGAGCAATTGTGCCACGGTAAGCCCGCCTGCCACGCGATCAAACACACTCGGGTTATTCAGCGCACCCGCCGTTATGCGGCTGTTCTGGTGCGCTCCCACGGCGGTCAGATTGCCTTGAGCCATGGGAAAGTCCGCGGAGCGGACTTCGCGAACCACCTGCGCCTGCGCGAGCTGCAATAGGTGGGCGATGGAGATATTGGGATTGTGCTGAATCGCCATGCGCTCCGCGTCCGCGAGCGTCAATTTCGGACCCGCCGGCGCGGCAGGCTGCTGGTTATTGGATTGTCCCTGCGCCTGTTGGCCGCCCGGTTGCAACCCCGGCGTTGGTTGGCTCACCTGCGCGAGAAGCTGCGGACTGGGAGCGTCGGGCAGCTCCTGGGCGTGCGCGGCGGCGCTGAGACAACACAACGTCATCAGGATGGCAGGGATTGCTGCCGGGCGGCGGGCGTTCATGCTATGCCCTCCGTAACCGGGGTTTCTCCCCTGGGCCGTTCGCGCCGGGAATGAATGACGAGGTATACGGCCGGCACCAGGAACATCGTGACCACCACCGAAACCGTAAGGCCGCCGATAATGGCGCGCGCCAGGGGTGCATACTGTTCGCTTCCCGCTTCCACACCCAGGGCCATGGGGATCATGCCCAGCAGCGTCGCCAGCGAAGTCATCAGGATGGGGCGCAAGCGGACCTTGCAGGCCTGGATCGTCGCCTCCAGCAACGGCATTCCCTGTTCGCGCAGAGTGTTGGTGAACTCCACGATCAGGATGCTGTTGGAAACCACGATACCGGCCATCATGATCACTCCCATCAGCGACATGATGTTGAGGGTGCTTCCCGTAAGCACCAGGATGAGCACGACGCCGGCCAGCCCGGGAGGGATCGCCATCAGAATAATGAACGGATCGATGAAGGATGCGAACTGCGCCATCAGGACCAGGTACACCAGCGCGATGGCGATGATCAGGCCAAGTCCGAAATCCTGGAAAGACTCGTTCATGCTGACCACCGCTCCGCGCACCCCGATCACCGTGTTGCGATCGTGAGGCGTGTGGGCCACAAGATCGTTCACCTGGGCTCCGATCTTCTGCAGGGCTTCCGTCCGGGGGGAAACGTAAACGTCGATCACCCGGCGAATCTGGTTGTGGTCCACCTCGGTGGGAGTATTGATCTGCTCGATGTCGGCGACTGAACCCAGCGTGACGTAACCTGCTTTCGACGGTCCGCCGGAATACGCGGCGTTCATGGGAGAAGCCTGCCGGGCGTCGTCCAGCGGCGCCAGACCTGGCGAGCGGACGCTGCGCAGGGGAATATTCTTGAGGTCCTCCATGGACATATGGTTGATCCAGCGATTTGCGTATTCGACGGTCACCAGGTAGTTGTTTCCGCTGCGGGGATCGATCCAGTAGCTGGGTGCGACCATTCCGCTGGAGGTCAGCGCCGTGATCACGTCGGCCACGATGTCCTTGGCCGAAAGCCCCACCAGGCTGGCGCGTTCACGGTCGATGTTCAACGCCAGGCCGGGATAGTTGATGCTCTGCGGAATATAAACATTGCGCACGGTCGGGAACTTCTCAATCTTCGCCGCCAATTGTCTGGCCAGGGAATAAGACTTCTGCATGTCCTGGGCCTTGATCTGGATATCGATGGGCGCGGGCAAGCCCTGGTTGATCACCGCGTCCACCAGGCCGCCTGCCTGGTAATAGGCGGATAGCTCGGGCAACTCTCGCTCCATGCGTTTCTGCACGCGCCGCATGTACTCGTAGCTGCCGATGCTGTGGTCTTCTTTCAGGCTGGTCTGTACGAACGCCGTGTCCATTGAAGCGTTGGTCGTGTAGATTGCCGACAGATCGGGATACACACCGATATTGGAGACAACCATGCCCAGGTCCGCGGGCTTGACCTCACTTCGAATGATATTTTCCACCTTCGCGATGTAGTCATTGCTCACCTCCAGCCGCGTTCCGCTGGGCATGCGCACGTTAATGAGGAATTGCCCCGGATCGGTTCTGGGAAAGTAGGCCCGGCCCACGAAGGGAACGGTGATCAGCATCAACACAGCGACTCCGCCGAGGATGACCGCCGCGGTAAGCCCGGGGCGCCGCATGGTTCGCTTGGCCCAACCTTCATACCAATTGAGCATGGCCTGGAATTTCTGGTTGAACCAGGTTTCGAAGCGGCCGAAGATGCCTCGCCTCTTTTCTCCGGTCGCAATGCTCTCATCATGCAGGCTGATGAACCTGGCGCAGTACAGAGGCACAACCGTCATGGCGAAAAAGTATGACGCAAAGATGGAGAGCACCACTCCCAGGGCCAGCGGCGTGAAAATGTACTTGCTGACGCCATGGAAAAACGTCACCGGGAAGAACACGATAGACGTAGTGAAGGTGGCGGCCAGCACCGCCATCGAGACCTCTTCCCCGCCCCGTTCCGACGCTTCGTAGGGCCTCTCGCCCATTTCCATGTGGCGGAAGATGTTCTCCAGTACGATCACGCCATTATCGATGAGCCGCGAAAACACCAGCGCCAGCCCGCCCAGGATCATGGTGTTGATCGATCCGCCCATGTAGTTGGTAATGAGCAGGCACACCAGCATGGCAAGAGGTACCGACAGAAGCACCGCCACGGTGGCGCGTGGACTGGCCAGGAAAATGAGAATCATGATTCCCGTCAACACCAGCCCGATGAAGGCTTCGCGCGCCACGTTGCTGATGGCGAGTTTCACAAAAACGGATTGATCGAAGACGACGGCGGTCTTGAGCGACTCGGGAATATCCACGAGCTTCTTGATCGCCGCCTTGATGCCGTTCACGATGGTGATGGTGTTGCTGTTGCCGCCTTGCTTGAAGATGGGCACATATACCGAGCGCTGGCCGTCGATGCGAACAATGTTGTACTGCAACGCGCCCGCGTCCACCGCCTTTCCAACGTCCGCAACCAGCACCGAGGAGTTCCCCACCGTCTTCAGCGGCATTTCGTTCATTGCATTCGCATCGGGAAACTGGCTGTTGGCGTAGATGTTGAAATCCCTGGAACCTATGCGGACGTCGCCGGCGGGAAGGATCAGGTTGGAACTGTTCACCGACTGAACCACATCATTGAGGCTGAGGTTACGCGCTTCGAGCTTCAGCGGATCTACGTAGATCTGGATCTGCCGGTAAGTGCCGCCGTAGGGCTGTGGGACCGAGGCGCCCTGTACGTTGGAGATCTGGTTACGAACCTGGAACTGCGCCAGGTCCTTCAAGCGGGTTTCATTCAGTCCCAGGCCCTTCAACGTGACCAGGCATACGGGCTGCGTGGAGGCATCCATGCCCAGCACCACCGGGGGCAGGGTTCCCGGCGGAAGGCGGCGCAGGTCGGCCATGGCAAGGTTGGCAATGTTGCTTACCGCGACATTGGGATCGGTGCCCGGCTTGAAGTACACCTTGATTAGGCTCACGCCCGTGAGCGAACGCGACTCGCTGTGATCGATGTTGGCGCCCAGCGTGAAAAAGCGCTCGAACGTATTGGTGATGTCGGATTCGATTTGCTGCGGCGGCATTCCGTTGTAGAACGTGGCTACCACCACCACCGGCATGTCGATGGGGGGAAACAGATCGACCGGCATCTGCATCACCGTGAAGGTGCCGATCAGCGCAACCACCAGGCAAAGCATGATGATGAAGAAGGGATACTTGAGGGCAAATCGCGGCATTAGCGTGCACCTCCCTTGCGCTCGGAGCCGCGCCGGCCGGGAGGAGCGGAACCGGATACTCCGGTTTCCTCGCCTGCCGCGGTCGGCCTGCGCGGATCCCCTGGCTCAGCCGCACCTTCGTCTCCCAGCGCTTGTTCCCCTTTCAGGTCGATGGTGCCGCCGGTCTCCTGCAGCGTCTCCGAGGCGTCCGTCCGCTGCACCTCGGGATTCACCTCTTCGCCTTCCTGGTATTTCTCCTGCCCTCCCACGATGACCTTCTCGCCGGGCTGGAGGCCGCTCCTGATTTCCGCCAGTTTGGAGCCTTCCATGCCGACATCCACGGAACGCTGCTGCACGTGATTGTTGTTGTCGAGTACGTACACCACCTGCTTTCGCCCGTTCAGGACGAGAGCCTCGATCGGAATCGTGACTACGTTCTCTATGTGTGCCAGGCGAAGCATGGTATTGGCATACATCCCCGGCGAAATCGAAAGATCGCGATTCTCTACGTCGACTTCCGTTTCCATGGTGCGCGTCTCGAAGTTCACGTCGCGGGTAAAGCGAACGATCTTGCCCGTAAGCGAGCGCCCGATTGCATCCACGCGAACCTGAAGCTGATCGCCCTGGTGAATATAGCGAACGTCGTTCTCCGGAACAGGGACGCGAAGACGCAACAGGGTACTTTGCGAAAGACGCACGATGGGAAGGTCCTGGTTGTTGGAGTTGGTTCCTCCCTGGATCAGGGCGCCCGTATCGGCATAACGCCAGATCACTACGCCCGAAATCGGCGCCTGCACGGTGGTGTAATCATGCAACGCCTGCACCCGCTGGTTATCGGATTCGCTTTCACCGGCGCGCTGTTTGGCCGAAGCCATGGCCGCCTTGGCGGCGTCCACCTGCGCTTCCGAGGCCAGATCCTTTGCCTGGGCGTCATCGAGTTCCTGCTGCGCAATCAGGCCCGGGTGACCCTGAGAAGCTTCCAGCAACCGCTGATATCCGGCATGAAGCGCCGCATGGGTTGCAATCGCTCGGTTGATATCGTGCTGCGTGCGGGTAACCTCCTCCTTGCTCTGTTCCACGGCAAACACGGTTTGCTGCAGTTGCGCCTTAAGTTCCGGGACTTCGAGAACCGCCAGGGTTTGCCCCTCATGCACCATGTCCCCGATATCGACGTTGATCTTTTTCATGTAGCCGCTCACCTTGGGGTGTACGTCCACCACCTGGAAGGGCTGGAACTGGCCGGCCAGAGTCAGAACATGCGAGATGTTGCCGCGCTGAGCCACGGCTACGCGCGCGGACGGAATGGCTGCCGCCTTCGCATCGCCGTCGCCATTGGGGGAATGACATGCCGAGATCCCTGGCATCACGCCAAGCGAAACGAAAACCCCTGCAGCAAAGATGAATCGTTGCTTACTCATTCGGCTGGTGCTCCTGCTAATCTGCGATTTCCGGATGGATCGCAATCCTGGCCATCCAAAGCGGCCGGGAATGGGTAGCGAAAAATCAGGGCGGGCCCGAACCCAAATAAAGCGCTCAATAAGCCCGCGAGCTTTGTCTGGACAACCCGCACAGATAAAGAGTTTTGTTGCGGGGGATGCCATCTCCTGGCAAATGACATCCTGCCAAACCCTGAATGCAGCCGGGACCCTCACGAACGTTCGCCACGTCTGCACATCTGCTGCGGGTAATAAGGAAAGCGACCACGAGCCCTGTAGCTCGGCTCACTGGCAAGTGCCGGGAGCGCCGCTGGCAGCGTGGTTCAGAGAGATCGCGGAGGAGGCCGGAAAAAATGTACGGAGGGAAAGAGTATGAGCGGCGTATAGACCGGCTCATCCGGCTGGCGATTCCGCCGGATGACGATAGCAGGACGGAAAGCGCTGACGTTGCTGTCAACTTCCAGATGCGAGAAAGGGCAACGGATTCCCAACTGGATCGAATCGATCTTCTTGTTGTTCTGCTCACCCTGAATGAGCTTGGCAACCGAAACAGGATTGGGGTGCTGCGATGTCTCGTACAGCGAAAGCTTGTAATGCAAGCCCCACGCAAATACCGCCGCGCCAAGAATCATCAATGCGATTCTCAGAAGAGGGGAAGCCTGGCTTTTGATTATGCTTGGGGACATCGGCATCTCCCGCCTCAGGCTCTTTACCAGGGCGGTACTCTCATTTTAGATGCTCCGTTCGCCATGCGCAATGTCGCTCGAAAGCAATGATTACCCGGCGGCATACATGCTCATGCCCTGCGCCTGCCCGCAACCTGCGCTCGCCCGGTGTATTCCTGGCAAGCGCAGGCCCGGTTCGAATGAATGCTACTTCACCTGCACCATGTCGATGTCGTGGTATGTGGGACCACTCATGAGCACCAGGTAAAAGTCGAACTGGTGGTTGCCGGGAGCCAGCGTAATCTGGGTCTTCAACGTATTGGAACCAAATGTGGAGTATTGCTTGACGCCGTCGACCCAAACCTCCATGCGGGTGATCGGGCTGCCGGCACCGTTCGCCGCCGCCCATGCGGTCACCGGCGATCCCACCACGGCGTCGTGGAGCGGGCTGCAAATCGTGATGCCCTGGTAGCTGGGCGGCGCGCAAGTGTTGCTGCCCACGCTCAGCGGAATCCGGTAAAACAGCACCGAGTAATCCCACCCCACGGAGTACACGTCCACCGTGTGTTGTCCATTGCTCATGGGCACGCTGGCATTCATGAAATCGTAATACGAGTAGGCCTGGGAAAAGGCCTGGTCCACCTTCTTGCCGTCCACCCAGATTTCCATGTCGCGCCCCGGCGATTCGTTGGATCCGGCGAAACTCATGTTCACCGGCGAACTGGCCACTACGTTCGAAGTCGGTCCGCACAGGCTGATTCCGGTGGCGCGGAAATTCAGCGGAGTGCAGGGAAAGCTCCCGGAAGTGGTATTCACCAGGACCAGTTGCTCTGGATTGCTGATGGTGTTGTTCGTATACACCGATTGCCAGACGGTCAGGTCGGGTCGGCTGGAGTGGCTGGCGCGCAACGTGTGCCACTGCCAGATGTAATCGCTGGTCGAGTAGATTACCTGCTCGGCGGCAAACGTCGGCGTGGTGGTTCCGTTGTTCAGGTTTCTCAGGAAGTTGAGGGTATACGGTCCGTTGCCTTTGCAATCGGAGTCCTCGGCCACCACAATGTCGTTGTGGCCGTCCCCGTTAAAGTCCGCCATCACCGGGTCGCCGCCGATGGCGCAGTGCTTCAGGGTGACGTGCTGGCTGGTAAACGCGCGGTTGTAATGGCCGTGTTCGAGATCCAGCGTGTTGGAGTAGCCGCTGGCCGTGGGAACAGTTCCGATCAGCGAAAGCGTTCCGTCGCTGTTGATGTCCGCCGGTGCGTATGCCTGCTGCGGCCCGAAACTCGCGCCCGCCGTGAAGTGCCCGGTCCCATCGCCCCAGAACACCTGGTTCACCACCTGGCTTACCCCCAGCGATAGGATGTCGGTGCGTCCATCGCCATCGAAGTCTCCGGCCAGCAGCGCGCCCGGAGGCTCTGGATTGCTGAACGTCGTGGTCGGCCCTTCCGTAAACGTCACCCCACCCGGGGGATAGCCTGGCGAATTGCCCAAAAGCACATAGAGCGCTTGCGTGTTGCTGGTTGGATTGGGCACGTCATAGACGAGATCGATGTGCCCGTCTCGGTTCACATCGGCGGCCACTATGCCGCCCGCCTCGCCTGCCAGGGAGAGGTGATTATTGATCGTCAGCTGGCCATTTCCGTTGTTGGTGAACACCCAGGCGTCGCCGCGCTCATTGGTGACCACCAGGTCCATCGTTCCGGTGGCATCAAAATCGCCGGTGGCAAAAAAAAGGGCGACACCGCTGGGGAGGCTGTAGCAGACGGGCGCGCCATAGGACCCGTCCCCCTGCGAAAGCACCACCGCGAAAGAGCCTGCGCAGCCGCTGTTGAATGAGGCATTAACGCCGGATACGAAGTCTTCCCGGCCGTCCCCGTTTAGATCCACGCTCAGGTGGCCATTACGGCCCTCGTTGGTACTCCAGAGATTGTTGTTGGGATAGGTGTGGGTGGAGAAACTGACCTGGGCTGATGCAATTACGGCACACAGCAGTGTGACTGCTGCACTGGTAGCAACATGGCGGAACAGCATAGGCACTCCAAAGGCAGTGAAAGAGCGGATGGTCTATCGAGTAGAGCTATTCAGGATTTACAGCTATGTAAAGAACGAACGGTTTCTCTATGCGATTCGGGATAGGCGAACGCGCTTCGTAAGATGACCCGCCAACTCCGGGGGTTGTTCTGCAGGCCTGATTCCCTCGTCCGCAAACCGCGATAACCTCCGTAAGGTTCTGCGCGCCGGGTAAACCTCCATCGACGCTCGCCGGAAGCGGCCAACTTTGCGACGGATCAATCAACCGCCGCTCCCCCAGCTGGCCGCCCCTGAAAAGCGTGGAAAATCCGGCAACTCGCGTGGTATCCTCTGGCCAAGCGGGTTTTCATGCACAAGTATCCCTTGAAGGGCACGGCCACCATGTCTGCGCGGAAGCGCTGGTCGGGGTCGCGTGCCCGCTGCATCTGCCCGCGGCGGCATCTGCGCGTGCTGCCCACCCGCACTCGACCTAGCCTCTTCGGCGGCGACTAAAGCACCTGGACCGCCGAAGAGACGCCCCTGCCCTACCCCTTGCAATTTGATTGATCCCGAAGGACAGGGATCCGCGATGGGCTCCATCCTCACCCCGGACGAGCCGCCGCACAACCGCATATGTCGAGGAGATTAAATATGAACAAACAAGAGATGCACGCCCAGTTCGGACCCAGGCTGGTATGTTCGCTCCCCGGACCCAAGGCCCGCGCAGCGGTCGCCGCGGATGACCGGCTCATTTCGCCCAGCTATACCCGCTCTTATCCCCTCGTGGCCAGGCGCGGCCGCGGCATTCGCGTGGAAGACGTGGACGGCAACGAGTTCCTCGACTTCGCCGCGGGCATCGCCGTCACCTCCACCGGCCATTGCCATCCTGAGGTGGTCGCGGCCATCCAGAAACAGGCTGCGGAGTTGATCCACATCTCCGGCACCGATTTCTACAACGAGCCGCTGACCGATTTGGCCGAGCGCCTCTCGGCGGTTGCGCCCATGCCCGGGCCGCACCGCTTCTTCTACGGCAACTCCGGCGCCGAAGCCATCGAATGCGCGCTGAAGGTCGCCCGCTATCACACTGGCCGGCAGCAGGTCATTTCCTTCTTCGGCGCTTTCCACGGGCGCACCATGGGAGCCCTGTCCCTCACCGGGTCCAAGCCTCAGCAGAAACGGCGCTTCTCGCCCCTGGTCCCCGGCGTGACCCACGTGCGCTACCCCTACGTGTACCGCGGCTGCACCGGGGGCCCGCAGGAAGAGGAGGCCTTTGCCCTCGGCTGCGCGCGGTTCATTGAAGAGAAGCTCTTCAAAACCACCGTCGCTCCCGAAGAGGTTGCGGCCATTTTCATCGAGCCCATCCAGGGCGAGGGCGGTTACGTGGTGGCACCCGACAATTTCCTGCGGGAGCTGCGCGCCATCTGCAATCGTCATGGCATTTTGCTGGTGGTTGACGAGGTGCAAAGCGGCGCCGGCAGAACCGGCAAGTGGTGGGCCATCGAGCACTCCGGCGTGGAGCCTGACATCGTCTGCATGGCCAAGGGCATTGCCAGCGGAATGCCCCTCGGCGTCTGCATGACGAGGGCCGAAATCATGGACTGGGTGCCCGGTTCGCATGCCTCGACGTTCGGCGGCAATCCAGTGTCGATCGCCGCAGCCCTGGCCACCATGGACGTTCTGGAGCGGGAGGGCATCGCCAACGCCGCCAAAGTCGGCGGCATAATGCTGGAGCGCCTCCAGGGCTGGAAGGCAACCCACCCGCTGGTGGGCGACGTGCGCGGCAGGGGTTTGATGATCGGCATCGAGTTGGTGAAGGACAAAGCCACGCGCGAACCGGTCACCGCTCTGCGCAACCGCGTGGAGACCCTGGCTTTCGAGCGCGGCTTGATGATCCTGGGCTGCGGAGAAACTTCCCTGCGCCTGTGCCCGCCCCTGATCGTCAATCAGCAAGAGGCGTCCGTCGCCCTCGACATTCTCGAAGACGCCCTGACGGAAGCCGAGAAAGAACATGCCCACGCCAGTGAGCTGGCAGCGGCCACGGCCTGAGTGTTCGTCCCAGGTCTCCAATTGGGACCTGGGACGCACCCCATTTCCTGCCCATTCGGCTCATTCGTTTTTCCCCGGTCCCCGAGGTGGAATGTATGCGATTGGCGAAATCCCTCGTCCTTTTCTGTCTCACGATCTTTCCCGCGACACGCGGTTTGATTGTGTCCGCTCAAAGCTTGACCACCGCGGGCGCGCGGCCGAGTGCCGAGGCCCTGGCTGGTAGTTGGCGCCTGGTGAGTGTGGAAACCATTCGATCCGGCGGGGAGATTATTTACCCGTTTTACGGGAAAAGTCCCAAGGGACTGCTGATTTACGATCGCAGCGGCTGGATGAGCGTGCAGATTGTTTCCGATCCGCAGCCGACGGTGCCTGCTACAAGTTCGCGCGAAAGCTTTACCCAGGCGCCCTCAACGGAAAAGGCCGTGGCCATTGACGGCTACTACGCGTACTACGGCACGTGGACCCTCGACGCTGCGGCTTCTACTGTCACCCACCACATCAAGCAGTCCCTCTATCCGGGAGAGCGGAATACTGACGTTGTTCGCCGTCTGGTCCTTGATGGGAACCGGTTGACGTTGCTCGCGAAGGCTCACGAGATGGGCGAAGACCACCAGCGAAAACTGGTCTGGGAACGCATCGAACCGGAGCAACACTGACCGGGGCCAGTCAACTCACGCTTTGTCTGGCTTGCGCGCACACCCAACCTCAGCAAGAGGCGCACTCCGCATCTTCTGCCTGTCCGGAAAGCCCCGCCTTAGTGTTGGTGAAGACTGGGCGGGTGCCCTGTTTCGCCCTCATGAGGCTGGTGGCTCTCTGCGCTGCCGCGAGTGGCCCACAGGATGCACACGAAGAACGTGGCAACGATAACCGGCACAACGACGAACGGGGAAGCGATGTCCATGCTCCTAGACTATCAAAGCCCGAAACGGATGCGGCATACGAAACCCCGCGTCCATTTTCGGGCTTTGACTGCCTTGTAGACTATTTATTCCTTCTATTCGGGCCCGGTGCAACAGTCTTTGGCCGAACCAGCAGGGGCCGCATCATGTCGTGCTCTTCGTGTTCCAGGATGTGGCAGTGCCACACGTATTCGTGGGTTCCATCGGGCAGGCCGGGACGAACGCTGACCGGAACTGTGAGTCCTTGCACGGACGGCAGATCGAACTTCATGATGATGCGCGTAACCTCGCCCGGGTTCATGCGCACCGTCTCTTTCCAGCCGCGGTAGTTCGGATCCGGCGGCGTGAAGTACGAGCTCGGCTGGAAGCTTAGGATGTTGGGGATCGAGTCATCAAACGTGGCTCGTCCCAGCACCTGCACATTCACCAGGTGGAAGTGCATGGGGTGGGTGTCCCCGGTAGTGTTGTAGACGTCCCACACCACCGTGTCGCCCTGGTCGTACACCTCGCTCGCCTCGTCCATGTAATTCCGGCCGTAGCTGTCGCCGTAGAGCGCCCGGTCGGTTCCCACCCTCTGGATCAGGCGTCCGTACTCGTCGAAGTCTTCATTGAGGGTCTTGATCTCGTACTTCACGCCCGGCGCCGCCGGGTTCAGATCAAACTCGCCGAAGGGCTCATGCGAGTCGCGATAGGCCGCCGCCAACCCGCTGTCGAGCGCGTCGAGCGTGGCTGTGAAATCCAAAGGATCGGCCGCACCGGTGAGCTTGACCACCCGGATCTGCATCAGCGTGCGGGTATTGGGACCATAGCCCGGCGGCGTGCTCGGTGCGCCCCCCTGGGCCGTCTGGTCGGGGCATCCCGTGAAGTAGTCGTTGCGGGCGTCGCCCATCGGAAAGGGCGCCGGCGCATCGTTGTAAAGGATCAGGTTGGTGCCCGCCGGAACGGAGGAGAAATCAATGATCAGGTCGGCACGCTCCGCCGGCGCGAGCAGCAGGTTGAACGGCCCATCTGGATTCACCGACCCGTCGCACCCCGTGGGAATCTGCATGGGCGGGTTGTTCAAGACCACCGGCGCGGGCAGCACGCCGCCTTCGTTGGCCACCTGAATGAATGCCGGGCCGGGAAGGCTGAAGTCCGGCTCGCCGGGGTTCTGGACCGATTCGTAATAGAGCTGCAGGTGAAAGAAACGCGCCTGCGACCCGTTCAGCGCCAGGATGCGGTAACGCCGTGGTTCCACCTGCGCATAGGGGTAGGCCATGCCGTTGATCACCGGGGTATCGAAGAAGGCTTCCGGTACGCAGGAAACATCGGGGATTTTGGCGGCTTCGGTTTCGAATCCATCGGCGGGTTCGCCAACATCCCAGCGCGAGGTGCTGCCGTTGTGCTCGTAGACCGACGGATACCACAGGTCGCCGGCCTTGCCCCACTGGTCGGCAACCGTCTTGTAGCCCTTGTCCTGAAGGATCAGGGGAATCGTATAGGCGAGTCCCGGAATGACGGGTGAATCCCCCGCAGTCAGGGCGTCGAGCACCGGGTCGGTGATCAAATAGCCGGCCGCCATGCCCGAATACGCGTTCAGGCGGGTGATGCCCATGGCGTGATCGTGATACCAAACCAGCCGCTCGCTCTGGTTATTGGGATAGTAGTAATCGGCCGCCCCCGGCACGCCCGGTACACCATTCAGAAAACTCGGCCCCGCGGTACCGTCCGTCGCGCCCACGATTCCCTCGGGAGTAAACCAGGCATACGGACCCCCGTCCATCGTCCAGGGAACGAATCCGCCGTGCAGATGCAGGCTTAACCGGTTCACCGGCACACCTTCCTCGGCGCCCATCAGGGTCGTGTCCACGGGAAGGAGGTGCTTGTTCGGCAGGTTGTTGTGCATGCGAATGACCACCGGCTTGCCCCGCTGAGCGACGATCAGCGGACCCAGGTAACCGCTCTTATTGGTGGCCATGTCGACGTAGCCCCACAGGTGCGTGGGATTGGGCAGATCGGGGTGCATCTGCTGCGTAAATTGCTGCGCGCTCAGTTCGTAAAAATCGGCGCCCGGCCATGCCGCATTGGTCGTGGGCGCGGCTACCGGAATGCCATCCGGGCCAAGCCCCGGAAGCGGCGCCACGAATTTGCGCAACTTCGGACTCTGCGCATATGCCCAGATCTTTCCTTCACTGCCGCGAAACAAAGCCAAAGCAGTGCCGGCGACTATCGTCGTCTTTAGAAACTCTCTCCGTGTCGGCATAGATACACTCCAAACTCGCTGGGATCCAAATGCGTCCTGGGCGGACTGGCTGTTTCAGGAATGCGCGGACAAGCCTTTGCGGCCGTGCGCCGAGCGTTTGCTCGAATGTGCCCGGACGGAAGCACTCGCCGCCGTGCAACCTCCCTCAGCCGGGGAAATGGACAAGGTGGCCGAGTTCTCGCCGGGCAGGCCCGCTCCCGAACAAGTCACCGTATAAGTCTGGGCCTTGCCTCCCTGCAGAATCACGGTTGCCGAGCCCTTAGTTGCCAGTGAGCCGGACCACGCGCCGCTGGCCGAACACGAGGTAGCGTTCGAACTGGACCACGTAACCGTTGCGCTTTGACCCGGCATCACCGCGCTGGGGTTGATCGCCACGCGGGCAATCGCCTGCGGCGATGGCTGCGTAATCGGAGCGGTGGTGCCGCTGCTGCAACCAGAGAGAACCAAGGCGGATACAAGGAAAAGAAAAAGGGATTTCCCGTTATGCGTGGGCAGCTTCATGAGTCCCCCATTCGCATGAACTTCGTAAAGCCCATGTTGGATTGAACGAATCCAATACAGAGTGAAGGGGAACTAACCCGCTGATATGTGATCGCTGTCACCCATCAAAGTAATAAGAGATAGGGTTACTTATAGGACTATTCATTCATAAGCAATTCATAAGTGCATCTAAGCCAATAACATGCGCCAGTTACGGCGGATTGAGTCTCTTCTCCGCACTAACTCTTTCGTGTTACCTGATAGCTTGCCTTTGTAACTCCCGGCGCGCCGGCGATTAATTCCCCGTAAAACAACAAAGGCGGGGCCCTGGAGCCTCGCCCTTGTGCTGCATTCTGCAGTCGCGTTGGGAGCAAAACTGCCTATTCGCCGGCCCCTCCGTTGGGATAATCCACCCTCACCGTGAGAATTTCGTACGGATGGATGGGCGCCTTCACCACGTCTCCGCTGACCGTGAGCGGGCTGCCCTCCGGGGTTTCCTGCAGGTTGGTCACCGTGGCGCTGCTGGCGCCCGGGGGAACATGGAACTCCACCGTCCCGTCCTTGCCGGCCCACTCGTAAACTCGGAAAATCAGGCCCTTGGCGTCTTCGGCTTTCTTCACCGCTGTCAGCACCACGTTTTGCGGAGTCACCGAAGCGAATGAGTGCTCCGCTGCCAGCGCCCCCGAATGCGCCGTGGTTACCGCAGCGGCGAGCGGGTAGTTGTACTCGTAGCCGCGGCGAACCGTCATGGCGTCCTTCCAGGTGCCGGCGTGCGGGTACATCGCATAGTGGAAGTGATGATGGCCCATGTCCGCATCCGGATCAGGCCACTTGGGCGAGCGCAGCAGCGACAGGCGCAGCATGTTGCCTACCGCATCATATCCATATTTCGTGTTGTTGATCACGCTCAACCCGTGCTTGCCGTCCCCGAGATCGGCCCAGCGCATGGCCGGTACTTCGAACTGCGCCTTCTCCCAGGAATTGTTGCGCGTGGTCGCACGATCGATGGTTCCGTACGGAATTTCGTAAGTGGCAAAGTCGCTGGTGGCCGCCAAGGGGAACGCCGCCTTCAGCAGGACATGCGCTTCATGCCAGTCGAACTCGTTGTCGACGTCCACCATGTCGCCCTCCGCGCTCAGCGACAAGGTCTGCACGAATTTCGAATTCTGCCAGTGCCGCGTGACGCGAATTCCCGGTTCGGCCGTCTTTACCAGTTCCACCGAATCGGCGTGCTCGATCGTGGTCGGCGCCGCATCCAGTGTCCCCGGATCTATGTTCCACGCGTCGTAGTCCTTGGGTGTGTCCTTGAAGAACTGCAGTTGGTTTCCGCATGCGCCGGAAGCCAACGTTTCAAAGTTAGTCTTCTTCTGGAACAGGCTGGTGATGCAGCCCGTCTGCTTGTCAACGCTCACGCGCAGGGTCGCATTCTCGAGAGTGATGGCATTGCCGGATTCGTTGGCGCTGGCTTCGCTCTCGGCCGCCTGCTTGCCGCGCGCGCCCGCCCCCACCCACACCACTTTGTATCCCAGCGCCGGCACATGCATCACGTGCAGGCGCACATCGGAGGCCCCCGTCTTGTCGTCGGTCTTGGCTTCCACCACCTGCGCCCCGGACGCGCTTACCGCACCTTTCGGGCCCTGGACGCGCGCTGTAACTTCTCCCGAGCGCTCCCAGCCGAGCGGGTTATACACCACCACCGGTACGCCGCTGCCACCGCCGGCAGTGTTCACCCGCTCGTCCAGCGTCTTCAAGGAAGCCGATGAAATCTCGTCGGTCGAGTACTTCACCACGTCATAGTCTTTTTGCGCATCCTTATAGATGATGCCGATGCCCGACCCGGCCGCCAGGTCGTGGAACTGGTTGAACAGGACCTTCTTCCAATCCTCCGTGATTTCCTCGCCCGGGTACTTGCATCCATCCAGCCATGCCAGCGAAGCCCACTTCTCCGCGTTCAGCACTTCCTCTTCGCTGTCGCGCATGTTCTTTTTGTGGTTGGCCTGGGTGGTCATCACTCCGCGGTGGTACTCGAAATACATTTCGCTCTTCCACGTGGGAATGGAAACTTTTCCCGGCACCGCAGGCGGCGCCGTATATCCCTTGGCAATGGACTTGTAATCCCACTCCGGGCTGTCCGCCGCGATGTGCCCGCTGAGTTCATCGAAGTAGGGCTGCGCCAGGCCGAACTCGAACTTGGGCGTCACATGCCCAGGCCCGGCCCAGTGAAAGCCTTCATCGAGAACGGCGCGCGTGGGGCCGCCGCCATGATCGCCGATGCCGTAGAGATCCATGATCGCCGGCAAGCCCGGCGCATAGTCGTGCGCGATGTTGAAGTCGCGCGCCAGCCGCACCGGGTTCAGATTGTTATTGGCATAATCGTGGGGGAAATACGCCAGCACCTTCGAGCCGTCCGGCGACTCCCAGTAAAAGTACTTGAACGGCAGTTGATTGGTATCGTTCCACGCCATCTTCTGGGTGACGAAATAATCCACGCCGCTCTTCTTGTAGATCTGTGGCAACTGCCACGTGTAGCCGAACGAATCTGGATTCCAGCCGATATGCACGTCCACGCCGTACTCGTGCTTGTACCAGCGCTTGCCGACGAGTAACTGGCGCACCAGCGATTCGCCGTCCGGCATGTTCAGG
Organism: Occallatibacter sp.; assembly: GCA_036502905.1. Taxonomy (GTDB): domain Bacteria; phylum Acidobacteriota; class Terriglobia; order Terriglobales; family Acidobacteriaceae; genus Telmatobacter. The sequence continues at coordinate 17,272 of DASXXV010000208.1, forward strand.
TCGGGTTCCACCCACATGCCGCCCACCACTTCCCAGCGCCCTTCCTTGATGCGCTGCTTGATCTCGGCGTTCATGTCCGGATACTTCTGCGCCATCCACTCGTTGTAGGCTGCGGCGCTCTGCGTGTAGGTGTACTGCGGATATTCGTACATCAACTGCAGCGCCGTGCCGAAGGTACGCTTCACCACGTCCACTGTCTCCGTCCAGGGCCACAGCCATGCCGCGTCAATGTGCGAATTGCCCGTGAGGTGATAGGTCGCCTTCTGCATCAGCGGCATCAGCCCTTCGAGCTTGCTGTGCGCCTCCTTCAGGCTGGAGTCGAACTTCGACTGATCGCTGCTATCGAGAGCCTTCAAATCCACGGCTTCGATCGCCCCCGTAAGCGTGTTCACTTGCGACGGATCATTGGGCGCCAGCGACGGAACCAGCAGCACGGCGGAAAGGAATTCCTCGCGCAGGTCCTCGGGATTGGGCCGGTTTTCAGGAAAATCGATCTTCAGCGTCGCGCCCCTGAATCTCTTTTCGTCCACCGTGTGGAGAAGCTTCACGGCCACCACAACCTTTTCGCCCGGCTTGGCGTTGTCGAACAGCACGATGGGTTCGAGATCATCGCCCATAGCCGCCCGCCGGCCGTTGAAGTACACAATCTCCGGCATCGGGCCGTTGGCATCGGCGTGGAACTCGAACCAGATGCGAGCGCCGGTCAGGTCATACCCGTGCAGCGTCTTCGGAACCTCGTAAGTCTGCCGGAACCACACTGCGTCATTGGGAGCCTTGCTCCTTGGAGTAATGGTCTGCCAACCGGACTCGTCCACGTTCACGGCTTCGCCATGGGCCAGGTCGCCGGCGTGCATCTTCCATTGACCTTCGGGCAACTCCCGTAGCTCCGAGAGGCGCGCGATTACCTCCTTGGACGGCTGCGGAAGTTTTTCTGCTATCTGCGCGGCCTGTTCAGCATCCTGCGCCGGCGCAGGGATCGTCACTAGCGTAGCTCCAAGAACAACAAGGACAGACATAAGGCCCGGAATCGTGTTCCGGATCAGTTTGGGGGTCATCGGCATCGGGGTTCCTTTCCGCAGGTCATCTTACGGCATCAGACCCTCAAAATGGTAACGATTCCAACTGCGTTCCACCCCCGCCCTCAACTGCCGCCATCCGGCCCCGACAGCGCGAACGCGACCCCGCCGGAGGGATCCCCGCCCGCCGCTAACTCCCGATTGCGGACATTCGTCACTGTTCACTGTTCACTGTTCCCTGCTCCAGGTACTCGACGTAACCCAGGAGCGCTCCCCAGTGATAGAAGCGGTCGCTGTTGGCCACGTCGTCGCCGCTTCCGAGAATCGCGTTGTAGTTCTCATGCACGTGGCCGTTCTCTTTCCACTCCTTGAGGAACAGCGCGTACGACCGCTCCGCAAAGGCACTGCGCGCCGCCGGTTCCTGATAATTCTGGAGGCCGAGATAGACGAGAAAATTCATAGGCCCCCAGATGCGACCCCGCCAGTAATTCTGATCCTTGAACGCCGGGTCGTTGCGCGCGATCGACGGGATCACCCACTCGCCCCAGAACTCGTTTTTGTTGAGCAGGTGCTTCTCGATCATGGTTCGTGCCTGTTCGGCGGTGGCGGCCCTGGCCAGCATGGGATAGAAGTTCGTCGGCGAAAGGCGAGTGTTCTTCCGCCCCGTATGCAGGTCCTGGTTGAGAAAGATCCCGGCCTCCTCATCCCACATGGTAGCGAGTTTGCCGCGATACCGCGCCGCCCGATCCTTCAGTTCCTTTGCCTCCGTCGCCTTGCCCAATTCTCCGGCCAACTTCGCCAGCGCATCGCAGTCGGCGATGTACATGCTCATCAGCCCTACATCGCCGTACTCCAGCATGTGCGTCTGCACACTGTAAGTTGAATCGTCGTACATCGGGCTATTGTCCAAACCCGACTCGAGAATCGCGCCCTCGCGCGTTCCCCGCGATCGGTCATCCAGGTTCTCAGGCGCATTGCGCCCGTCACTGCCCCAGGCGAGATACCCCTGACTATCCCGATGTTCCGCCCACCAGCGGTTCCATTTCATCAGCGGCTCGAACGCGTCCTCGATAAACCAGCGATCGTGATACCTCTCGTAGAGCCCCAGCACCGTGATGGCGCCCACCGGCGGCTCGGAACGATCGGAGCTCTTCCAGTTCCCTGCCCGCGCGTAATTGGGTACAAAGCCCTGGGCGGTTTCTTCGCGCAGGATTTCGAGTGCATTGGCATAGGCAAGGTCCTTGTCGCCTATCCCCGCCAGTGTCGCCGCAAAAAAGGTATCCCAGTCGAACAGCACATACCCGCCCCAGTCCACGCTCCACACCCGGCTTACCGGCGAGACTGCGCGCCCCCTCTCCGGCTCGTAGATCGTGTCCCAGCCGATGGTGGTTTCGATCGCATCCAGGATGGGGCCGTTTTTGCCGGCGGCGCTGATGGATTGACCGTAGGCAGTTTTCTGTCGCGCTATCGCGGCCTCGATCTCCTCCAGGCTCCGCTCCTTCCCCGTGCTCACACCCACCGGACGTGTCAGATCGGCGGACACGTACGGACCGCTCGACGAAACGTCAATGGGTTCGAGCGCCTGCTTGCGCCCGCCCGTTTGCGATTGGCGCAGGCACGTGCAGAACACCATCGTAGTTTTTGATCCTGTATGTCCCTCAATCCATCCAGACGTTCGTTGAACTGCTCCCGGCCGGCTCCATAGGTAATTCGCTGAAACCACCACGGTCGGCGGCAACCCCGATTGGGCGTTGGTCGCCAGCGGACTGATCAGGATTACGACATCGCCGACCGCATGCGCGCTCTCCACTCGCCACTTGTGCCCCTTCCATTCAAAATCGGCGCTGGCGTACGAGCCATCCCACGAATGCGGCCCCGGCGTCACCTTTTCCGCATTCCTGTCCAGCCGCCCGATCAGCGCATCGCCCAGGAAGGCATCACCATTCACGGTGGAGTTGTGCTTCAGGCCGACATGGATCGCCAGCCCTTCGGGCAGCAGCACCTGCGTCGCGACGCTGTGCGCGTCCCACGTATTCCACCCCTGCGCCAGCCGCTGCTGCACCCGCTCGTATTGCGCCGATCGCGGCGGGGGCACGCTCGAATCCGACGCGATGTGCGACGTGACCTGCGCGCCGCCCGCCACCACTCCCACGAAAACAGCCCCCAGGACAATCACATCTCGTACGACAC
>DASXXV010000209.1:0-53185 GCA_036502905.1 Occallatibacter sp.
GTCGGCAGTAACGCGCGATGGAATCGAGGATCTGGTCGGCGGTTTTGGTCCAGACGAAGGGTTTGGGATTGAGGTTGTGCTGATCGAGGTAGCTTCGGATAGCGGTTTCCAGTTGGCGTGTGGACTGAAAGCTGTTGCGGCGCAGTTTCTTGTCTGTGAGGGCCGCGAACCATCGTTCGACCAGGTTGAGCCAACTGGCCGAAGTGGGGGTGAAGTGGACATGGAAACGCGGCCGCTTCAATAGCCATCGCTGGATGGCATCGGTCTTGTGCGTGGCGTAGTTGTCCATGATCAGATGCACGTCGAGGTCTTGGGGCACGTTGTTTTCGATGGTGTCGAGGAACTTGCGGAACTCTTCGGAGCGATGGCGCCGGTGCGTCTGGCCGATCACGTTGCCGGTCTTGGTATCGAGGGCGGCGAACAGGCTGGTGGTGCCGTGGCGCAGATAGTCGTGAGCGCGGCGTTCGGCTTGCCCAGGGCGCATCGGCAGAAGAGGAGAAGTGCGTTCCAGGGCTTGAATCTGGCTCTTCTCGTCCACGCACAATACCAGGGCGCGTTCCGGTGGGTTCATGTAAAGTCCTACGATATCGCGCACCTTATCGATGAACAGCGGGTCCTTCGATAACTTGAAGCTCTCGCTGCGATGCGGTTGAAGGGCGAAGGCGCGCCAGATGCGGCTGATGGCCGTCTGGTTCAAGCCCGTAGCCTGGGCCATGGAGCGGGTGGACCAATGCGTCGCGTCGGCCGGCTTGCTCTCCAGTGTTCGCGCAATGACAGCTTCAACGTGGGCGTCGGTGACCTTGCGCGGCTGGCCCGGCCGCGGTTCATCGAGCAGGCCATCGACGCCGCGCGCGCGGAATCGCTCCCGCCACTTGCTCACCGTCTGGATGTGCACCTGCATCTGCCGCGCCACCTCGCTGCTACGGTGTCCTTCACCCAGTCGCAAGATGATCTGCGCACGCTGAGACAGGGCCTGCGCTGTCTTCGGTCGGCGCGCCCATCCCACCAACACAGCTCTGTCCTGCTCACCGACCTCAATCCCTGCAGCTCGACGCCCCATGGCTCACTCCCTGCCATGTTAGACGCGCCCCGTCTTAATTAGTTCGACTTATTAATGACTCAGGACACTAGTGTGGTGTCCGCCCCAAGTACTTTGAAAAGCAACTGCAGTCAAACATGGAACGTGGTTTCAGCTGAAACGATGAAAATGCAACCGCGGATCCTTCCCCTTCCCCTTCGCAAGCTCAGGGTCATGGTCAGGATGACAGGTGTGCGGGTTGGTTGAGGCAATTTTCAGGGCAGCCAAACATGGAACGTGGTTTCAGCTGAAACCATGACAATGCAACCGCGGATCCTTCCGCTTTCCCTTCGCAAGCTCAGGGTCAGCGTCAGGATGACAACCATTTTGGTTGGCGTTGGCTATTTTCACAGCAGGTCCTTGGCTGCGCTCAGGATGACAGATTTGTATATGGTGCGAACTAAGGGACAGGCCCTAGCTACGGAAGCCAAAACTCCCCGCAGATGGCGTTCCCGGGCGCGGCTGGATTAGAGGAACTGGTTTGTGCGGCTGACCATTGAAAGGATGCGGACGTTGGTGCTGGCGACCGGAGGGCTGCTAGTCCTGGCGCTCGCGGCGTTTCTCGTCCTGGCCCGATGGAAGTCGCATTTCATCCTGCGCGAAATCCCCAAGCATCTGGGCGCCGACATCCAGCAGGAGGCGAACGGGGTCACCTACACGCAATCGCACGGCGGACACACGCTGTTCAAGATTCACGCCTCCAAGGTCGTGCAATTGAAAAAGGGCGGTCGGGCGATTCTGCACGATGTGCAGATCGAGCTGTATGGTGACGATGGCAAGCGCGTCGACCGCATCGCGGGCAACGAATTCGAATACGACCAGAAGGACGGGATCGCCAAGGCGGCGGGACCGGTGGAGATCACGCTGATGCGGCCCGTGGAGGGTCCGGCCGGGGCGCCCAAGGTGGTTCCCGATCGCACTTCCAGGACCACTGCGCTGGCCAATGCGGCCCGCACGGCCTCCGAGGGCGAGATTCACGTTAAGACCAGCGGCCTGGTGTTCGACCAGAAAAGCGGTTTGGCAACCACATCGGAGCGCGTGGAATTCGACATCACCCAGGGAAACGGCAGTTCGGTGGGTGCGACGTTCGATTCGGACAAGGGCGAGCTGATTCTCGATCACGCGGTCGAACTGGATGTGCACCGCGGTCCGGAAAGGGTGCTGCTACGGGCCCGGCACGCGGAGTTCGAGCGCGATAACCTGCTTTGCCACATGGACGGCGCGGAGGGCAGCTTTCGCGAAGGCCAGGTGACGGCGGGCCACGCCGACATCCTGTTCCGTCCTGACGGATCGGCGGCCAGTCTGGAGGCAAAAGAGGGGTTGTCGCTTACCAGCGCAACCGCTGCCCATATCGCCGCGCCCCGCGGAAATCTGGATTTTGGCGAGCGCAACCAGCCCCGTCATGGGAGACTTGAGGGCGGCGCGACCCTGGATTCGATCCGCAACGGGCGCCATGTGCACGGGGCCGCGCCCAGCGCCGATCTGGCGTTTGATTCCCAAGGACTCTTACAGCATGCGCATCTGGAGCGCGGCGTGACTATGGCCAGCGACGAGACAGCCTTGGCGCAAAACGGCGAGACGTTGAAGGTAAGCCGCGACTGGCGCTCTCCGCTGGCCGATGTTGCTTTCCGCAATGTCAGGAAAGGACAAGTCGAGCTGGCTTCGGTTACGGGCTCGGGCGGAGTGGTGATATCCACCCAAAGCCAGCGGGGAAATGGTCCGGTTCTGCCGTCCCGCATGTCGGCCGACCAGGTTACGGCCGAATTCGGCCACCAGCAGGTCCTTACGTCGGCAGTTGGAAACGGCCATGCCAGCATGGAGCAGACCACCAGCTCCGGGGCAAAGCAAACCACCACCGGCAACCGTATCGAAGCGATTCTTGCGTCGGATTGGGCGCAGGCCGCCAATCGAGCGCCGGGTTCGGCGGGGGCGAGGGGCGGAGAACAGATTCAGTCCGCCACAGTGGAAGGAAATGTCGTACTTACCCAGCAGCCGGCCCCGAAAGCCGGTTCGGTGCCGCAGCCTCCGCTGCGGGCCACCGCCGGCCGCGCCGTGTACGAGGGCGCCGGCGAGTGGGTGCACCTGCTGGCCAACCCGCGCGTGGACAGCGGCGCTTTGCAACTGACCGCGGATAAGCTTGATGTTTCGCAGAACTCTGGCGACGCTTTCGCCCACGGAAATGTGAAGGCGACGTGGACGGGGTCAGCTCCCAACGCCCATGCGCCGGGGGCAGGCGTTACTCCCGGAATTGCCATGGGCGGCCAGGGACCGGCGCACGTGATCGCAGCGGAGGCCCAGCTTCACCAGGCAACGGGAGAAGCGACATTCCTGGGGCATGCGCGGCTCTGGCAGCAGGCGAACTCCATCAGCGCACCCGTGATTGTGCTCAATCGCATCCGCCAGACCCTGGTGGCTCACAGCGCAAACGGCAGCGATCCGGTGCGGGTGGTCATGCTGAGCGCAGGGGGGCTGAAGGGAGGGAAAGGCGGGGTCTCGTCCACTCCGGATGCCCCGGGTGCGAATCATGGCAACCCATCCGTTGTTCGCGTCCGGGGAGGAGACCTGAAGTACTCCGAGGCGGAGCGCAAAGCTGTCCTGCGCGGGGGTTCGGCGGGCAATGTGATCGCGGAGACGGGCGCGGCAACAGTGACGTCGAAGGAGGTTGAATTGCTGCTGCTGCCCCCGGGCAATCACGCCGGCACGGATGGCGGTGCTGCCCAGGTGGACCGGGTGACGGCTACCGGTCAAGTGATGGTCAGCTCGCAGGGACGGCGGGGGACTGGAGATCGCCTGGTTTACTCGAGCGAGACGGACGAATATGTGCTCACTGGGACACCCGCCAATCCGCCTACGATGACCGACCCGACGAAGGGAACGGTGAGCGGCGCATCTTTGATTTTCAACAGCCGCGATGATAGCGTCAGTATCGAAGGCGGCGGACGCAAGACGTCGACCGAAACCGTTGCTCCCAAATGATGTACTTGCGTGGCATTCACGGCGTTGAGCGAGGCGAGCAGTTCACGCGTCGGGCGCCAGACTAACGAAGGCTCGATGGAAACACTGATCGCCGAGGGGATCGGCAAGTCGTACAAGGGTCGGCAGGTTGTCAGGGGCGTGAACCTGAGGATTTCCCGCGGCGAAGTGGTGGGGCTACTGGGGCCCAACGGCGCCGGAAAGACCACCAGCTTTTACATGATCGTCGGTCTGGTAGCGCCGGAGACCGGGCGTGTCATGGTCGACTCCGCCGACATCACCCACCTGCCGATGTACCTGCGGGCGCGCAACTTCGGGATCAGCTATCTTCCCCAGGAACCCTCGGTTTTCCGCAAGCTCAGCGTGGAAGAAAACATCCTCGCAGTGCTGGAGGCGCAGCCGCTCGGAACTCCGGAGCGCAAAGTCCGGGCCGAGCGTCTTATCACCCAACTCAACCTCGGCCACATCCGGACGACGCGGGGATACGCTCTTTCAGGAGGCGAGCGGCGCCGCGTGGAGATCGCCCGCTCGCTCTGCATCCAGCCCAGTTTCATCCTGCTGGACGAACCCTTTAGTGGTATTGATCCCATCGCGGTTTTGGAATTACAAAAGATCATCTTCGACTTGAAAGCCAGTGGGATCGGTGTTTTAATCACCGATCACAACGTTCGAGAGACCCTCAGCGTGACGGACCGAGCCTACATTATTGCCGAGGGGCGTATATTTCGAACGGGCACCCCGCACGAGTTGGGGAACGACGTGGAAGTGCGGCGCGTCTATCTGGGCGAGGGTTTTTCGCTCGCTTGAGGGGAGGAACGAAACCGGTTATGGTCGCGTACCCCGCAAAGTTGACAAGGAATTTTCGAGCGGCACGATACAAAGCGGAAGCGGCGAGCATCCTAAAGCAGCAAAAGGTAGTTCCGGATTGAATTGTTGTTGGTTCCGGAACTCAGGGATTGCGGGGTTCGGTTTTCCGCTCCAGGGCTCTTGGCATTGATTACACTGGAAGCAGTCAGCAGCGGAATCGGGAACCTCATATGGCGTTGTTGCAGCCCAAGCTGAACCTGAAGGTCGCGCAGCGCCAGGTCCTTACCCCGGGCTTGATGCAAATGGTGAGCGTCCTGGCGCTCAACAAGCTCGAGCTGAAGGAGATGATCGATGCCGAGATGGTGGAAAACCCCGTCCTGGAGGAGATCGATGAATCGGTTCCGATGCTGGATGAGGTCGCCGGCCGCGAAGAGCAGCTTCAGCGTGAAGAGCTCCAGCGCGAAGAGCAGCGCGACCGGGGACCGGAAGAAGCTGCGGCCCCGCCCAAGGATTCGTTTAACGAGGTCGACTTCGGATCGTATTTCCAGGAGTATCTCGATCCCGGCTACCGCACTCAGCCGGAATACGAGGAGAGCGAGAAGCCTTCGTTCGAGAACTTTCTTTCCCAGCCGACGACCCTTTCCGATCACCTGGCGTGGCAACTGGGAGCTCTGAGCCTCGACCAGGAACTCGCTGAGGCCGCTGAGTTCGTGGTCGGCAACCTGGATGAGGATGGTTACATTGCTGCCAGTGATGAAGAGATGGCAGTGGTTTTCCGGCAGATTCTCGCCGAGCAGGCGCAGAAGACCAAGGCAGCTTCCATCGAGGCAGTTGCGAAGGAGGGTTCAGCGAACGGTGCGCTCTCTGAGGACGGCGCCTCGCCGGAAACCGAAAAAGCCCTGGAACTCATTCACCGGGGAATCGATCTTGTCCAGCAACTCGATCCTTGCGGGGTCGGCGCGCGCGACCTGCGCGAATGCCTGTTGATCCAGATCACGGCTCAGCAGAAGGAATTTTCCCATATCTATACGCGGCAGCCGCATGCCGACAGCAGCGAAGAACCTGCCACCGGGGACGATGAGTCCTTCAACAGCGCGGTTGGAGAGGGGGTCCCCGCCGACAGGTCTTCGGCGAATGGGGGGGTGGATCCCCACGGCAGTTTCCGCAGTGAAGCCGACAAGAAGCTCGACGAGCGCCGCCGCGCCATGGAGGTTGCTGCGCACATCGTCGATCGTCATCTGCAGCTTTTGCAGAAACGGGACCTGAAAGACTTGTCGAAGGCAGTGCAGGCATCCGCTGAGGAAGCGCACGCGGCGGTGGAGTTCATCCGCACGCTTGATCCGCGTCCCGGCCGGCAGTACAACCGGGAACAGACGCGTCTCATTGAGCCGGATGTGGTATTTGTGAAGCGCGGCGGGGAATGGGTGGTCTCAATGAACGAGGAAGACGTGCCCAGCCTGCGCCTCAGCCGCCGCTATCGCCAGATGTTGGTGTCGGCGAGTACCGAGCGGGATGTGAAGGAATACGTCAAAGAGCGCTTCCGCTCGGCGCTGCAATTGATGCGCAACATTGCCCAGAGGAAGAGCACCATCCTGCGGACCTGCGAAGTGATCGTGCGGCGGCAGCAGGATTTCCTGGAGCAGGGCATCGAAGCACTGCGGCCCATGATGATCAAGGAAGTGGCGGAGGAGATCGGTGTGCACGCGTCCACGGTCAGCCGCGCGGTGGCCAACAAGTACGCGCACACGCCGCAGGGCGTAATCGAATTGCGATTCTTCTTCTCGGAGGGTTCCAACGGGCCCGAAGGCGCCGACACGCCGTTGCTGGTGCTGAAACGCAAGGTACGCAAGCTGATCGACGACGAGGATCCGCGCCGTCCGTTAACCGATGATCACATTGCAGCCATGCTGCAGGCCCAGGGCATCCAACTCACCCGCCGCACGGTAGCCAAGTATCGCGAAGACATGAATATTCCCTCGACGCACCAGAGGCGAAAGAGAAACTGAACAGCAATGGTCAGAGAATGGGAATAAGTGGTCAACAATTATGCGATGTTGGAGCGAGTAGCAGAAGCGACAAACGACCTGCCGAGCATGCCGGCAGGTCGTTCATCTATTCAGGGAGGAGGATTCAACTAAAAAGCGGAAATGGGCGTCTATCTTCGCGAGACCTGCGGGTCGTGCCAGGGTGGGAGACTGAGATGCCTTGTGCCCCAGGTTTATCCAGGAGGGTCGGAAATCCGGTTGGATATTAACCCTTAATCACGGAATTGCTATAGAATCCCATAATTCACCCCGACGTGAGAAACGGCGGGACAACAACAGAGCGGAGGCTGACCATGGAAGTGGAGTTGACCGCCAGGCAGGTAAGGATCCCCAAGGCGCTGCGCGCGCAGGTCGAGGAGGGGATGCAGCGTATCGCCCGGATTTTGGGCAGAACCACCACAGCTTCTGTTACGTTTCGAACGCAGCGGCATTTGCAAATCGCAGAATTAACCGTGAAGGCGCGGATGCAGACTATCGTGGCCTGCGGGGAAGCCGACACGCAGGAGTCGGCGCTACGCGCCGCCCTGGCCCATGCCGAACACCAGGCGCTGCGTTATCGCGATCGCAATATCACCCGAAAGCGCCTTCCCAAGGAGGAAAAGGTCCTGGATGCGCCGCCAGTGAGCAAGCCAAAAGTGGCGCGGAACGCGCAATCGGAATCTGGGGGCGAAAACGGACGGACCAAGCCCCGCGCCGAGATCGCCGTACACTCCTTTCCGGCACCCGCGGCGGTGGTCGAGCCTCATATCGTAAAAAGCGGCGATTCGATTGCGATGCGGCCGATGACCATCGAGGAAGCGGTCAAGGAGGCCGAATTCCGCGATCGGGACCTGCTGATCTTCCGCAATGGGAGCGGCGACCTCTTTGTGCTCCATCGCCGCCGCGACGGCCAGATGGAATTGGTAGAGGTTCCTTAGAGTTTTGAGCTCCGGCATCCTGTTTGGGCGCCAGCGTTGCGCCCAAATGGGATGACCCCTCTGCGGCAGGCACTCCCTGTGCTATCTTTTTGTCCCGCAGGGGTACCCCCCTCCCCTCCCGAGAGGTTGCGGTTGCGGTGCCCACAACTCATCCAGGATGAGTCTGTTGCCCTATGGCCGCTCCCATCATCTGGCGAACTCCCGCGGCACGGCGATGAGTGCCGCTGCTTCCGTGCGCTTGCTGACCGTTTCAGGGTATGGCTGCCCGTGTCGTCCGCATTTACGATTCAGAAAATTGCTGCAAAATTTGTGAAGCTTGATGGAACGCATGAAGCGGACCGGCTTCGGGGAGCAGGCTATGGGATTGGGCCCCCTACACCATTTTCACCCTAGCCGTAGTGAAAGAGATGATCGTGAACCTGCCTCAGAACTGGGAGTCGCCCAATCAGCAGGAAATCCTTGACGAATTGCCCGCCCTGGTTTTCCTGGAACGGGAGGGGCGAGTGGTTTTCGCCAATGCCGAGGCGCGCGAACTGCTGGGCTGGGCCGACGAGAGGGTGGTCTCGCGGCCGGTGGAAGAAGTTCTCTGGGGATTGTTTCCCGGCACGGCCGAGCCGCAGACAGCTCTAGTTGGCGGCCGGGGCAGCAGCCCGTTTCATGCCACATTGGCCACTCCGGGCGGACGCCTTTTGGCGGTGGAAGGCACCTATTGCGCTCTCGCGGGCGACATAAGCGGCGCGATCATCGTTGCCCAGCCGGTGGGGCGCGAGCGCACGCCTCGACCCAAGCTCATGGAAGACGTGCTTGCGAGCATCCCCGAGGCAGTGGCGATCGTGCGCGGGTCCCGTGTCCTCTACATCAATGCCGCATTCACGCGCATGTTCGGGTACACCCCCGATGAGGTGAGTGGAAGGGACCTGGGCGATCTCATCATTCCCGAGACACGTCTCCACGAACACGCGATGCTCGAGAAGGCCATGGAAGATCACGGGCGTGCGGCGCTGGAAACCGTGCGCATGACCAAGGATTGCGAGCTTGTGGATGTGGCGATGCACATTGCGCCGCTGCTGGTGGGCGGGGAAAAGGCGGGGCACGTAATCACCTATCGTGACATCGGCGAGCGCAAGCAGGTGGAAGCCAAGCTGCAACACGATGCCATGCATGACGTGCTTACCGGCTTGCCCAACCGTTCCCTGTTCCTGGATCGCGTGACTCTGGCATTGACGCGCCGGGCGCGCCGCCGCGAAGCTTGCGGAATCCTCTATCTGGTTCTCGAAAACTTTGAAAGCATGAACGCAACGCTCGGCCAGGCGGGCGGAAATATGCTGCTGGTTGCGCTGGCCGGCCGGTTGAGCGCCTGCCTGCGGCCCCAGGATACGGCGGCGCGCCTGGAGGTCGACGAGTTCGGAATCCTGGTTGAGAGTGTGGCGAATGCAAACGATCTCGAAGTGGTAGCGAAGCGCGTTCTGGGAGAGATGGATCGGCCCATCGAGATTCTAGGGCATGCGTTACCGGCCAAGATCAGCATTGGCGCGGCAATGGCGGGTATGGATGAAGTCACGGCCGATTCTCTGCTGCGCCATGCCGAGGTGGCGCTTTATCATGCACGGCAGGCGGGCGGCAGGCGCTACGAGATTTTCGACCGGCAGATGGGGGAGGAAACCCACCTCCTTCAGGAGCGGGAACGCGATCTGCGCCAGGCATTGTCGAATCGCAGATTCGAGTTATGGTATGAGCCTATCTTCCACCTTGTGACCGGCGAACTGGACAGCTTCGAGTCGATTCTGCGCTTTCGCCGCGCGGACGGATCGATCGACACTTTCAATGACCTGCTGCCCACGGCCGAAGAAACGGGACTTTCGATCAGCATCGGGCGCGAGATGCTGGAAGGGGTTTGCCGGCAATTGCGCGACTGGCAGCACGCCCTGCCCGGCAACACCATTGCCATGACCTTGAACCTGACGCACCGGCAGTTCTATCACGAGGGCCTGGCTGCGCATTTGAAGAAGACGCTTGCGGAAAGCAAGGTGGATCCGTCGCGGCTGGTGCTGGAAATTCCCGAGACTGCGGTCAATGAGCGCCCCGACGGGGCGTTGACCATTGTGCAGCGAATCGTGGACTGCGGCGTACGCGTGGCGCTGGATCATTTCGGATCGAGCCTGGCGGCGCTTAACCAACTGGTTCGCCTGCCGGTCAACGTGGTGAAGATGGACGGACAGCTTTCTACGGCAGTCTTGAAGACCGGGAGCCAACTGGCGCTGATTGAAGCGCTGATTCACGTGGGGAAGGCGATGGGCGTGCAACTGGCGGCTCAGGGAATCGAGACCCAGGAGCAACTGAACGCCTGGCGGCACATGGGATGCGAACTTGGCCAGGGACCCCTGTTTTCCCAGCCCATGGACGCGGCGGGCGCGTTGGAGACTGCAGTGGAGGACCAGCGCACATCGCTACCCGGCATCTGACCAGAACGGACTTGTGGCGCGGCTTCATTTAGGATGACCGCATGACCCCATTTCAGCAGCCAGGGGACGGCCCCAAATCGCGCGGCTCCAACTCTCCGGGCGGGGAAGCGAAGACGCCGGGCGGGGAAGCGAAGACGGGCAAGGAACTGGTGATTGTTACGGGAATATCGGGCGCCGGCAAGGCATCCGCGCTGAAGGCCTTCGAAGATCTCGGGTTTCACGCGGTGGATAATCTCCCGCTTGAACTGCTCCCCGATTTCGCCGACCTGGTGGGCAAGTCGCGGGAGATCGACAGCGCCGCCATCGTCGTGGATGTTCGCGAAGGTCAGACCCTTGACCGTCTTCCGGAAATTCTCAAAGGGGTACGGACGGTGCTGCCCACCAGCGTCATCTTTCTGGATGCCAAGGACGAGGTGCTGGTCCGGCGCTACTCGGAAACGCGGCGGCCACATCCTCTCAGCCGCTCGGAAACGGTGGCGCGCTCCATCGTGGAGGAGCGGCAACTTCTGGATCCCATTCGCAACGTCGCCGACACCTTGATTGATACGTCGAACTTCAACGTGCACGAGTTGCGCGCCAACATCCAGGCGCGTTTCGGGCAAGACGAGAAGGCCAACCATCTGCTGGTGTCGTGCGTAAGCTTCGGGTTCAAGAACGGCGTGCCTTTGGATGCCGACATGGTGTTTGATGTGCGTTTCCTTCCCAATCCGCACTTCGTTCCGGAATTTCGCAACAAGACAGGCAAGGATCCCGCAGTGGCTGAGTATGTGCGGAGCTTTCCGCAGACCACGGAGTTCATGCAGCGCGTGACCGACCTGATGCTTTATCTGCTTCCGCATTATGTGGAGGAAGGGAAGAGCTACCTGACGGTAGCGTTCGGGTGCACCGGGGGGCAGCATCGCAGCGTAATGATGGCGGAAGAGATGGCGCATCGCCTGAAGCAGGCGGGCTATCAGGTTAAGGCGCTGCATCGGGATATGCCGAGATCGGGATGAGCTACCGGAGCCGAAAAGCAGGCCCTTCGGCCCCTTCGCTGCGATCAGGGCCTAAGGATGATAACAACTGCGGCAGCTGCAACTTGAACTTACCAGGTCTTCTTGATGATGGTGTCCATGCCGAATCCGCCGTTGGGGCTGCGGGTGGCGCTGACGGCGACGCGCGGAGAAACCTGGTATTGACCTTGGATCACCTGGCTCTGGGTTGAGGCCACGTTGCTGGAGAACGTCACGAACAGGTTGCCGGTGACGCGCTGCTGAATGGTGATGTTTGCTCCGGGCGGTCCCTGCGATGTGCCGTTGGCGAGCACGGGGTTGATCGAAAGCTGGGAGATGCCCGCAACTTTTGCAAACCGGCTGGTGACCTGGCTCGAGACCTGGGATGCGATGAGCGATTCGGCGGCCTGGTTGGTGGTGGTAGTGGCGGAGGATTGCGCGCTGGCTTCGGTCGTTGATCCGAAGGCGAGCAGGTGAATGATGTCCGCCTGGGGCAGCGACGGATCGGACGTGTACTGCGTCTGCAACTGGCTGGCAGGCCCGCGGAAGCGCAGGCCGATGTTGTACTGCTGCACAGTTGTGCTGAGATCGAAATTAACTACCGGCTCCGTCTGCGAGGGATTTACGAACTGTACGGTGCCGGAGTTCAGCACGAAGCGTTCGCCATTAATGATGGCATCGCCGCTGTTGAGAATCGCGCGGCCGAGGATGACAGGGTCGGCCGCCGTGCCTTTCACCTGCAGGTTGGCCGTGCCGTTGATGCTCAAGGTCCGGCTGACAAGGTTCACGTTATTGGAGGAACGCACGGCGAGATTGAGCCTGATGTTCTGGCTGAATCCGCCCGGCGGGGCCGGCGTGGAGACGCCGGAAAACTGGGCGACGAAACTGGATAGATCAAACGCGGGAGTGAAGGAAACATCCGTCAGATTTACTGTTCCGCCCAGGTTCGCATCGTCCATGCTGCCGGTGAAACGCAGGTTGGCGTCGATGCCTTCGCGCATGCCCGTGGGGTAGAGCATGCGAATACCCTTAGCTGCCATTCCCAAGTCAAATTGAATAGCCGGCCGGTATGCGACGCCGCCCGATGCGGTGACGGTTCCGCCGCCCACAGTACCTTCGAACTTGCTGATGTTGACGCGATTGCTGGTCAGCTTGAGCACGCCATTGCCGTGCTGCAGGCCGACGGGCATGTCGCCGGAGGCGAAGTTGGCATCGACGATATCGATTTGGCCGCCGAGGTTCGGGCCGTTGCCGTTGGAGTTGATGTCGAACCGGATCTCGCCGGAACTGCGCACATCCGGCGCGAACAACTGCGCCAGTTGCAAATTCACCGTGCCGTGCAGGAGCAGTGACATGGGGGCATTGCCGCTGACCGGAATCGAGCCCTGGAATTCGAGGTCGGTATCGGTGCCGCGAATGGCGCTGTGCTGGATATCGAGAATGCTGTTCTTGTAATCGACGTGAATGGGTGATGAAGCGGCCAGTTGGATGTTGTTGTTATACGCCAGCTTCAGATATGGCACAGTCAGATGCGCCTCGAGTGCGTTCTTATTCTTCAGGGGGCCGTGCAGGGTGGCGTGCAGTTCTGTCTGGCCGCTGACGGCGTCGGCCTGGTCGGGCGCGTAGGCGGCCACCAGGGGCTGCAAAGGAATGCCCTGCGTATCCAATGTAGCGTCGGCGGGATAATCGCCGGTGAGATTGACGTGCGCCTTGGCATGGATCTGGGTGTGCACCGCCGAGGACTGCAAAGTGGCATCGGCCGCGTGATTGGCCATGTTCAGCTGCAGATTGATTCCATCGATCGTCTGCTTCTGGATCACCAGCGACGGAATCTGAACGTTGGCGGTGAGTTGGGGGTTATCGAACGAGCCCTGGCCCCTGGCATTGATGGATACGACGCCGTTGGCGTCCAGGCTCTTGTTCTTCAGATTCTGCACCTGATCCAGCCGAATGCCATTTGAGGTGAGCTGCGCCGTGTAGGTTTTTTCTTTCGGGCGAACACTCACATTGCCCTGGAGCGACCCGGCAGGCAACTGAAGCGAGAGGTTCGCGTGGGCTTCATCGCCGGTACCGTTGAAATCGATGTTGACGGAATTGACCGGCTCATCGTACGCCGTGACCTTGGTGAGCGCGAGATTGCCGTTGCCGACGGGATTGAGCTCCGTGCCATGCAGGGAAACATGGGTGTTCAGGGTGCCGGTGACGGGGATTTGCTGGCCCGTGAGCCTGGTGAGGTCGGCCACGTTCATTTGCGATGCGTTGAGCTCCACCTGGATGGGGCTGGTGTTGGTGAAAGCCCACTTCTTCAGGCCGGTGGTGGCGTTGAAGGTGATCCGACCCCGGGTGGTCGGTTCGAGCTCAGCATTGCGCAGGCTGGCCGAGGATGGGCTCGCGTCCACATTCGTGCGGAAAACTTTCCAGTCGGTTCCGTTGACGTGGAGATTCGATGCCGAGAGCTGGCCGGTCAAATGGGGTTCGGAGATGGAACCCTGCACGTTGCCCTGGAACGTCGCGGAGCCGGCAAGGTCGAGCGGCTGGGGTGAGCTAGCCGGCTGGGCCGGGGCGCTTCCCGGTTTCGGAGAGCTGAACATGCCGGCGATGGTGGCCACTTCGCGAAGGTCATTGGCCTGCAGCCTGATCGCGAGGCTGGAGTGCTTGCTGACGGTGCCGTTCATCGTGAGGTTGGTTTGCGGCGTGCGGAGATAGCTCTGCTCCAACGCGAGCTGCTGGTTCTTGCCGGTATAGGTGGCGTGAATAGCGCTATTGATGGGGATTGCAGCTGCGGCTGATGCTCCCACGGGAGGTGCGGCTGCTTGCTGATACGCAGCGGAAGGATTCTTTTCGCTGGCGTGGGCGTTGATGGTGGCGTCGGCCTTGGCGACCAGGTCGTCGAACGTCTTGCCCCATGCGGCTTTGGCGTCGGCGTTAAGCTCGCCGGTGAGCGCGACGTTTCCGGTGGAGGCAGATGGGCCCATTAAACCGCGCGCTTCGCCCAGCGACACCCGCCGGATGGAAGCGGTCGCTTCCGAACGGGAGTTGCCGCTGATGTCTTTCATTGTGCCCTGTGCGGTGATTTCTCCCCCCAGGAGGCCGGCGCGGAAATCATGCAGTGTAGCGTTGCCGCCGGCCAGCGAGTAGTGCGCTGCAATGTTGCTGACGGCGAGTCGCCCCGACGAGGTCCGGGCGAGCAGTTGCGGGCTGGAGAGGTCTCCGTGGAGCACGACCGCCTGAAGGGCAGGCTGGTTGGGCACGGATTGATACTGGGCGGTGCCGGATGCGCGAACCAGGCCGGCCGGAACCGACGGATTGTTCATTAGTGTGGCAATCTGCGCTCCGTCGGCGACCACGTTGTAGCTGGCCTGGACCACGGGGTTGGTGGAGTAGTTGTTGGCCACCGCGGAGAGCTCAATCTGCGTGGCACCGCTTGAAACTTTCGCCGAGCCCAGGTGGAAGGTGGTGGGGGTGGCATCGAAATTGGCTTCCAGATTGTGCACCAGCGGCTGGAAGGCGCCATACACCACGCGCCCATTGGTGTAGGTCAGCTTACCCGAGTACTGCTTGATGGTCTGGCTGAAGACCGACTGGAAGTTGATATCGTGCAGGTCGAGCGCGAGCGGAACGGGCTGATCATTGACCAGCACTTCGCCCTGCTCGAGGACGGCGTGACGGATGCCAAGGTCGAAGATGCTGGTGTTGCTCTTCTTGTTGCTGCTCTTGGGCGTGGGGATATTAGAGTGGCCGTTCTTGTCGATGAACACCTGGATCACCGGGTGATCCACGCGGATGTCATTGAGGTACCACTTTTGATGAAGCAGGGAAACGATGCGGACGCTGGCTTCAGCGTGCTGAAGTTGCAGAAGGGGCGGGTTGGGATAGGGGCTGGCGCCAGCGACGGTCACGCCGTATAAGTCGAGGCTGAGATGGGAAAGGTTGAGCGCGAAGTTTTGGATTCGGACCGGGACACCAAGGCTGTCCTGCGCCTGTTGCTGCGCGGTGCGGATCACGTACGCGTGGAAGGTGGCGCTGTGCAGCAGGATGGCCCCGATGATCACCAGGAGCAGGAGGAGCGCCGTCGAAATGGCGTAGAACCACGCGGCGAAGCGGAAGAATTTGTGCTGATGACGACGGTGCGGCGGGACCGGCTCGGGACCGGGACGCCGGGGGGGAAAGGGACGAGCTGTGGCCATTGGCTACCTCCTCAAAACGCCTGTCCGATGCTGATGAAGTATTGGGTTGCGTTCACGCCCTTAATGGGATTGAGGTTGTGGCCGATGTCCAAGCGGATCGGGCCCACCGGGGTGGCATACCGTAAGCCGAAGCCCACGTTGTTCGAGTACAGGTCGGCGAATCGATTAAAACCGACTCCCGGAAATACGTTTCCACCATCATAGAAGGCGACCACCCCCAAGCCCTGCTTAATGGGGACGGGGATGCGCGCTTCCGTGTTAATTATCAACATCTGGCGGCCGCCGGCGGGAACGCTGATAAAGGTTCCGCAGTCGGTTCCGCCATTGGAACAAACCTGTACGGGGCGCTGCGGACCGGCCCCATCCAGGGGGAATCCGCGCAGCGAGTTGCTGCCGCCGGTGAAGAATTTTTCGCTGAGCGGCACGCGGCTGCCACTATAGGGCTCCGCCAATCCGATGCGGATGCTGTTGGCCCACACGATATTGTGGAACGCCTGCTTGTAATTGGCGACCTGGGCGGTGAGCTTGGCGAAGTTCACGCTGGAGCCGAGCCGGGTGGAGTTATTGTCCAGTTCGATACTCTGCAGCCAGCCGCGATGTTCGTCAAGCGGGTTGTCTCGCGTATCCCGGGTCATGTTGACGGCGACCGTAGAAAGCTGCACGTTCTGGTCCTCGGACGGGATGAGCTCCGGGATCAAGACGTGGGTGAGATTGGTCTGGCTGAACTGGTAGCGAACGAACAGGATGTTCTTGAGCGACTTGTCGATATAGCGCTGGAGTTGAACGCCGCCAATCTCCTGCTGGGAGGAGAAGATGGGATTTTCCTGGTTGTGCTCGGCGGAGAAGGAGGTAGAGGCCCTCCATTTGGTCCAGCGGAAATTTGGATCGATGTAGTAAAACGCGAAGCGTTGATCCAGTCGACCCCCAAAGCCGGTGAGCGAGATGGACTCGCCTTTGCCGCGGAAGTTGTTGCGCGTGTATTGAACGGTGCCGCGCGGGCCCCAGAAGGTCTTCTGGCTGGTAGTAAAGTTGGTCGGCAGTCCTACCGGCGGAAGGTTGGGCAGCGCCACGGTTCCGCTGGGAACGCTACCGCCGCGATTGACCACTTCGAAGCCGAAGCCGTAAGTGAATTCGTTCTTTTTCGCTTCGTGGACCTTGACGAGAACGTCTTCGGTGGTCTGGGTAGTGACCTGTGTCTTGGGGTCGACTTCCGCCCAATCGAAAACGCCGGAAACATCGTAGAGCTTGCTGCCGGCGGTGAGCAGATCGGTTTCGGTGAGCGGCTTTTCCGGCTTCAGCATGGTGACTTCGCGGTCTATGAGCTCCTGATCAGTGTGCTGGCGGCCCAGGGTGACGACGTCACCGGTGACAACGCGTGGACCTTCGAAGATGTGATAGACGACGTTAATGCGATGGGGATCGTTCTTGGAGACGGCTTTGGCGGTTTCACGAAAACTCGCATTGAGATATCCGGAGCGCAGGTAATTGGCAATGATGTTGGCACGATCCTTTTGCACATGCGACTGGGAATAGGGCTGCCCGACCGCGAGTTGCAATCCCTGGGGCGCGTATTGCGATGGCGGAAAGGTGTCGGCTCCTTCCACCTGGAGAGAACTGACCACGTCCCGCGGGCCTTCGTTCACGTGGAAAGAAACAACGATGTCTCCACCCTCGCGGGTCACCCTGGGGACCACGGTCACGCTGCTGAAGCCTTCGGACTCATACACGGCCTTGAGGTTCTTTACGCTCTGGTTCACCAACTGGTCGCTGAACTTGCCGGACGAAAAGAAGTGTTTCTTCTCCACGGCGATATGAGGAGTCAACTGGTCGGCGTGAACCTTCGAGTTGCCCGCCAGCTTGATCTGATCGACCTTGTGTTTCTTCTCCCTGGTGATGCGATACATCACGTTTTCGGTATTTGTTCCTTTGTCGAGCTGAGCATCGACCTTCACATCGAAGTAGCCCTTGGACTGATAGTAGGACGCGAGCGCCTGGCGACCCTCTTCCACCGATTCCTGGTCCACGCCGATGCCCTGGTATGCAGGCAGCAGCGATTTCTTCGTCCATGGCCATACGTGCGCGCCTTCGATTTTGACCTTCACTACATCCCCGGGAGAGATGTTGAAGTGGACATCGGCGCGATTGGTGTCGGCGTGATAATCGGCCCCGATCAGCTTCACTTGCGCCTCCAGGAGGCCGCGCTTCTGCAGTTCATTTGTCAAATAGGTGGTGGCGCGAGTAAGCGTCCCGTAGCGGTAGGTCTTACCGGGGCGGACGGCCACGGTGCGGGCGCGAGCCAGCAACGTCTGCAGGCTGTGGGCGAGATGCTCCTGGTCCGGGCCTGGAACTCCTTCGATCACGATGTTGCCGAATTTGGCGCGCTTGCCCAGCTTGACGGGAAAGGAAACGTTGGCGATCGCATGCTGCTGATCGACCTCCACCTGGGTGCCGACATCCGCCTGGAAATACCCGACCTGGCGAAGAAACTTGTGCAGAGCCTGCCGGTCCGTCTCAACTTCGGCCGAATTGAACGGCGCCTGGATGGGATAATTGGCGATCTGCACCAGGCGGGAATAGGGGAACTGCTCCGCGCCGGGAAATTTAAAAATGCCGTAGTAAATGGCGGGCTGAACGGTGTAGATCACCCGCACCCCATCCGCTTCGGGATTCACGTCGACCCGCATCCCGTCATATTTTCCGGCGGCTTGGATGGCTGCCGCGGTCTGGTCTACGTTCCGCTCCGAGAACGGCTGGCCCAGTTGCTGGACGAATTGCGCCGCGAAGCGTGCGGCATTGACGTCAGTACGCCCGGCCACCTGGATGCTGGAAACGTTCTGCCCCTCGTAGGGCGAAAGCTGCGCGTTGGGCGAACCCGGAAAGTTAGGCACGGATGTGGCCGCAGGATGGGAATTATTGGCCGGCTCGGATCTCTCCGCGGGGCCTGTTTTTGATTTCTGCGCGGCGGCTGCGGGAGAGCTTTGTGCGGGTTCGGATTGCGTGGGCTGTGGGGGTGCGGTTTGCGAACTCTGGGCCGAAAGGCTCACTGAAGTCGCCAGCAAGACCGAAAACAGGGCAGCGCCAGATATCAGGCGACCGCGCTCCTTCGCCCGGTTCATTGCAGGTTTCGGGTTGGTGCGGACAAGGCTAACCCTACGAATTGCCACACGCGATGGGATGCCGGTGACATAGGGTTGGTTGATTGGGCGTCAAAGGGCCCGCGCTCCTTCGGCCACGTTGCGCCATCGGTTTTGCCGGCAAGGCTATCACCTGCTCTGTAGCATGCATCCATGGCGATTGTCGGGGCGCGATTGTCGGGTTGCAGACGGAGAGATGCAGAATGCGTCTGCATCCTGCCGTTCGAAACGAGAATACCCAGGAGGCGGCCATTTCTACGGGAGGCACCAACGTTGATCCCAGGTTGAACTACGAGCGGCGCATCTGGGACTTCGTATCCAATTCTCCCTTGAGGTCGTTGTGGAACCTGCGTGGCGTACCGGCCCGGGTGGTGGCGAAACGGGCCTGGAGATCCATCATGGAGGACCGGATTTTCGGGCACGCCGCGGAGCTTGGTTTCTATTTTCTGTTCGCCCTTTTTCCCACGCTGTTCAGCGCGAGTTCCATCCTGGGACTGATCGCCCACTCCGCAACCCGCATTTACGACCACCTGCTACATTACCTGGCGCTGGTGATCCCTACCCAGGCCTTCGGTGTCGTGCTGCGCACATTCAACGAAACCACGGCGCATTCCACCCCTGGCAAGCTCACCTTCGGCCTCATCGCGGCGGTCTGGTCGGCGTCGGTGGGAATTTCGGCTCTCCAGGACACGCTGAATGCGGTGTACAAGATCGAGGATTCGCGGTCCTACATCAAGGCGCGGGCAGAAGCCATTGGCCTCACGATTCTCTTAATGGTCATCATCACTAGCTGCCTGGCATCCATGCTGCTGGCCGATTTCCTGGCCGCCGTGGCCAAGCAGGAAATCCACGACGCATCCCTCGAGTTGGCCGTCGGGCTGGCGTGCAGGGTGGTTGGATGGACGGTCGCGACGGCGCTGCTGGCTCTGGCGTTCGCGGTTGTCTACTATTGGGCGCCCGACCTCAAAACGCGCTGCTGGCACTGGCTCACGCCGGGAGCAGCGATCGGCATCGTGGCCTGGCTGCTGGCGTCGTTGGGTTTGCGAGTTTACCTTCATTTTTTCAACAGCTACTCGGTAACGTATGGCTCTTTGGGCGCGGTCATCATTTTGCTTACGTGGTTTTACATCACCGGGCTTATGTTGCTGGTGGGGGCCGAGGTCAACAGCGAGATCGAGGGTGCGGCGGCCGAGATGCGCGTGAAGGCGATCCCGGCGTCCCCGGATTCAGAGGCTTCCAAACCGCCGTTTCCGGGAACGGCTGCGGCCGCAGATTGACAGAAACAGGCCCTGTGAGACAACCTGAAGCCGGCATCTTTCTTTTCCCTCGTGGCGCACTCCGGCGGCACGCGCTGCAACTATTCCCATGGCTGGTCCGTCATACAGGAAGTATTTGATAACGTGGAGCTTGGAGTGCAATCGAAGGGCGCTCAACGGGCGCACTTTGCGGAAGCCAGGGGCAGTTAGTTCGATGGACGACGCGGTACGGTAAAACTGACAGCTTCGAGAACTTCAGCTTCGACCTCCGCCGGAAGCGCCGCCTTCCGGGAAATCCACGCAAATCAGGAAGACGTCAAAAAAGAAAAATGGACAAGCAATCTTCTGTTTCGCACGTTCCGCCGGCGAGCCAGCCGGCGAGCGATTCGCCCGCCCCGGTGAAGAGACGCCGCCACTGGTGGGTGTGGGTGGTTGTTTTGCTCGGATTCGGCCTGACGTTTTACTGGGTTACGACCCATCAGCAACACAGCCAGGCTGCCACCGGGAGGGGCGGCGGGGGCCGTCGCGGAATGGGGGGCGTGGTGCCCGTGACCATGGCCACGGCGCACAGCGGAAGCGTCGGCATTTATCAGGACGCCATCGGCACCGTGACGCCCATCTACACCGTTTCCATGACTGCCCAGGTCACAGGGGTAATTACCGCGGTGCATTATCGCGAAGGGCAGATGGTGAAGAAGGGCGATCCGCTGATCGACATTGACAGCCGCCAGTATGAGGCGCAACTGGAGCAAGCCGAAGGCACGTTGGAGCGGGATCGAAACCTGTTGGCCCAGGCGGAAATGGACGTCGAGCGTTACAAGGTGGCCTGGGCGAAAAACGCCATTCCGCGACAGACGTTTGAAGACCAGGAAAAGCTGGTCGCCCAGACGAAAGGCACCATCAAGAACGACGAGGGCATAGTCGCTTACGACAAGGTGCAGATCGGGTATTGCCACCTTACATCTCCGATCAACGGACGGGTGGGACTGCGCCTGGTCGATGCCGGGAACCTGGTAACCGCGAACTCGACGACGACCCTGGTGGTAGTAACGGAGATACAGCCGATTACGGTGATCTTCACGCTGGCGGAGGATGCGCTCCCCTCGGTGGTGCAGCAGACGCGGCACGGTCAGCAGTTGAAGGTGGAGGCGCTCGACCGGTCCCAGCAGGGTCATCTGGCCACCGGAAGGCTCACTTCGATCGACAACCAGATCGATACCACCACGGGCACTGTGAAGCTGCGCGCCGAATTCGACAACCGCGACGCAATGCTATTCCCCAACCAGTTTGTGAATACGCGCCTGCTGGTGAAGACCCTGCAAAACCAGACCCTCATTCCGTCCTCGGCCATCCAGCACAACGGGAGCCAGGATTTTGTTTACGTCATTGAGGAAAACAAGGCGTCCGTGCGCACGGTGAAGGTGGGGAACTCGGATAAGGGAGAAACCGCGGTGGTGCAGGGGTTGAAACCGGGAGAAGTTGTGGCGGACAGCAGCTTTGAAAAGCTGCAAAACGGGTCCGAGATCAGCGAATCGAAAATCAAGCTCCCGTCCGCCTCATCCGACACGACCGGGAGTCCGGCGCAATGAATCCGTCTCGCCCATTTATTTTGCGGCCGGTGGCGACGGCGCTGCTGATGGCCGCGATTTTGCTGGTTGGCATTGTGGCCTTTCTGCAGTTGCCGGTGTCGGCACTGCCGCAGGTGGACTACCCCACGATCCAGGTGGTGACGTTCTACCCGGGCGCCAGCCCCGATGTTACGGCCACCACCATTACGGCGCCACTGGAGCGCCAATTCGGGCAGATGCAGGGCCTGAACCAAATGACATCCACGAGCGCCGGCGGCGTGTCGGTGATCGTGCTGCAGTTCGACTTGAGCCTGGAACTCGACGTGGCGGAGCAGGAAGTACAGGCCTCGATCAACAGTTCCGGGACCTTCCTGCCGTCAGATCTGCCGACTCCGCCGGTCTACAACAAGACCAACCCGGCCGATGCGCCGGTGCTGACGCTCGCCATCTGGTCTGAAACCCTGCCGCTGTCGCAGGTGGAGGACCTGGTGGATACCCGCCTGGCGCCGCGGATTTCGCAGTTGAGCGGGGTGGGACTGGTGAGCATCAGCGGCGGGCAAAAGCCGGCTGTGCGCGTGCAGGTAAATCCGACCAAGCTGTCGGCCCACGGGCTGAACATGGAGGATGTGCGTACCGCGCTGACCCAGGCCAGCGTGAACGCGGCCAAAGGCAGCTTCGACGGCCCGCGCCAGAATTACCAGATCGACGCCAACGACCAGATCACCGACGCCGAAGGTTACAAGGACGTGGTGATCTCGTACCAGAACGGCGCGCCGGTGTTTGTGAAGGATGTGGCCAGTGTCATCAATGGCGTGGAGAACACCAGGCAGGGCGCATGGATGGGCAGCTCGCAAGGGGAGGAATCTGATAATAAGACTGCGAACTTGAGGCCGGCGGTGATTCTGAATATTCAGCGCCAGCCGGGCGCCAACACCATCACTGTCGTGCATCGGATCCAGCAGATTCTTCCCCAACTGAAAGCCAACCTGCCGGCGTCCATCCACGTGGACACGATGACCGACATGACCACCAGCATCCAGTCATCGGTAAACGATGTCGAATTCGAGCTGATGCTGACCATCGCGCTGGTGGTGATGGTCATCTTTCTTTTTCTCCGCAATCTCTCCGCGACCATCATCCCCAGTGTGGCCGTGCCGTTGTCCCTGATCGGCACGTTCGCCGTGATGTACATGCTGGGCTACAGCCTCGACAACCTGTCCCTGATGGCGCTGACGATTTCCACTGGATTCGTGGTGGACGACGCCATCGTCATGATCGAGAACATCTCGCGCTTTATCGAGGAGGGCATGCCGCCGATGAAGGCGGCGCTGACCGGTGCGGGGCAGATCGGCTTCACGATCGTGTCGTTGACGGTCTCGCTCATTGCGGTGCTGATTCCGTTGCTTTTCATGGGCGACGTGGTGGGGCGGCTGTTCCGTGAGTTCGCCGTGACCCTGGCGGTGACGATCATCATTTCCGCGGTGGTGTCGCTAACCCTGACGCCGATGATGTGCGCGCGCATTCTCAAGCACAATCCCAAGCAACAGCAGACGCGCTTCTATCGCGTCTCGGAGCGCGCATTCCTTTCCATGATCGCGTTCTACGGCCGCACCCTCAAGGTGGTCCTGCGCTTCCGGACCATAACGCTGCTGGTGGCGCTCGGCACGCTGGTTCTGACGGTCGTACTGTACATCATGATTCCCAAGGGATTTTTCCCGGTCCAGGACACTGGCGTCATCCAGGGGATTTCTCAGGCCTCGCAGTCGATCTCCTATACCGACATGGCGGCCAAGCAGCAGCAACTGGCGCGCGTTATCCTGCAGGATCCCGCGGTGGAGAGCCTTTCGTCGTTTATTGGAACCGATGGAATCAACACCACCCTGAACAGCGGCCGGATCAACATCAACCTGATTCCGGTCGAGAAGCGGCATATGAGCGCGGCCGACGTGATTCGCCGCCTGCAGACAAAGCTTGGCGATATATCGGGGATTCACCTCTACATGCAGCCGGTGCAGGACATCACGGTGGACGACCGCGTCACCCGCACGCAATATCAGTACACGCTCGAAGATCCGGATTTCAACGAGCTCAATGAGTGGAGCGACAAGTTTGTTGCGGAAATCAAGAAAATACCCTCGCTGGAAGACGTGGCCACTGACCAGCAGACCGGCGGACGCGCGCTGCACCTGAATATCGATCGGGTGACCGCGTCACGGCTGGGGATTGCGCCCACGACCATCGATAACACGCTTTACGATGCTTACGGACAACGCCAGATCAGCACGCTTTACACGCAGCTGAACCAGTATCACGTAGTGCTGGAGACAGCCCCGGAGTGGCAGAGGAATCCGGCCAATCTCGCGTCGCTGTACATCCAGGCCAACGGGTCGGCGGGGGCCACGGGCGCAGGCGCTGCGACTTCGTTTGCCTCCTCGGCTTCGGCGGCAGCCGGCTCCAATGCTCTCACCACTTCCGTGAAATACACGCCCTCTTCCGGGGTGTTGACGGTACCGCCCAGGGTTATCGCCGCGCCCGCATCCTCCACCGGGTCGTCGGCCAGCGCTGGAATCACGGCGGGTACAACGCCGAATACATCGGTTTCCTCGGTCGGCGGGACGGCTGTTCCGCTGAGCGCATTCACCCAGGCCGAATCCACAACCGAAGCTCTCTCCATCAACCACCAGGGCCAATTCCCGTCGGTTACGGTGTCGTTCAACCTGGCTCCCAACGCCTCGCTGGGCACAGCCATCGAAGATATTGACAAAGTCAGCCAGCGGATGGGATTTCCCCCTACTATTCAGGCTGAGTTCCAGGGCACCGCGGCTTCGTTCCGCAACTCGCTTTCCAACGAAGCCCTGCTGATCCTGGCCGCGCTAGTCACGGTGTATATCGTCCTGGGCGTTCTGTATGAGAGCTTCATTCATCCCATCACGATTCTTTCCACTCTTCCTTCGGCGGGGGTGGGGGCTTTGCTGGCGCTGATGGTCTTCGGCCAGGACCTGAGCGTGGTCGCCATCATCGGCATCATCCTCCTCATCGGCATTGTGAAGAAGAACGGGATCATGATGGTGGACTTCGCGCTGGAACTGGAGCGGGAGCACGGCAAGTCCTCGACGGAGTCGATTTTTGAGGCCAGCCTGCTGCGTTTCCGTCCCATCATGATGACCACCATGGCCGCGCTGCTGGGCGGCATTCCCCTGGCGGCGGGCACCGGGCTGGGATCGGAACTGAGGCGGCCGCTGGGCATCGCGATGGTGGGCGGACTGTTGTTGAGCCAGGTCCTCACGCTCTACACCACGCCGGTGATCTACATCTTCTTCGACACCCTGGGGCAGCGCATCACGGGACGTCGCCCGTCGCACACGGCGCCGCGCAATGAGCCCCCCGGCCATGAACCTGGAGCACAGCCGGCATGAGCCTGTCGTCTCCATTTATCCGGCGGCCCGTCGCGACCACTCTACTGACGATTGCGGTGGCGGTGGTTGGGGCCATTGCCTTCACGGTGCTGCCGGTATCGCCGTTGCCGCAGGTGGACTTTCCGACCATCAACGTGGGGGCCAGCCTGCCGGGGGCCAGCGCGGAAGTGATGGCGGCCTCAGTGGCCACGCCTCTGGAGCGCCAGTTCAGCCATATCGCCGGAATCACGGAAATGACCTCGTCGAGTTCGCTGAGCTCGACGGGAATCACGTTGCAGTTCGACCTGAGCCGCGACATCAACGGCGCGGCGCGAGACGTGCAGGCGGCTATCAATGCGGCGCGTACCTATCTGCCGGCGAATCTACCGTCGAACCCCTCGTATCGCAAGGTCAACCCCGCCGATTCGCCGATCATGATTCTCGGCCTCACGTCGAACAAGTACGACGTAACCAAGATCTACGACCTGGCCTCGACGGTTCTTGCCCAGAAGCTGTCCCAGATCAACGGGGTTGGCCAGGTGTTTGTGGGCGGCGGTGCGACCCCGTCGGTGCGCGTCGAGGTGGACCCCAAGAAACTGGAGAGTTTCGGCCTCACGCTGGGAAGCATACAGTCTACGCTGAGCCTGCAGAATTCGCACGAGCCGCGCGGCCAGCTATCCGATGGTGTAACCACGCAGGACATCATCACCAACGACCAGATCGCCGAGGCCGCACAGTACAGGCCGCTGATCGTCGGCTATCATCGCGGAGCCGCGATACGCCTGGAGGATGTTGCCGAGGTGGCGGATTCGACCCAGGATCTTCGCACCGCCGGATACATGGACGGCACCAAGGCGGTGTTCTGCATCATCTTCCGTCAGCCCGGCGCAAACATCATCGAAACCAACGATCGCATCGCGGCCCAGCTTCCATTTCTGGAAGCAGTGCTGCCGCAAGGCATCACGACCACGATCGTAATGGACCGCACCACCACGATCCGGGCCTCGGTGCGAAATGTCGAATCGACGTTGATCGGCTCGGTCATCCTGGTGGTGATGGTGGTGTTCGTGTTCCTCCGCAGCCCGCGCGCCACCCTCATTCCGAGTGTCGCGGTACCGGTGTCGCTGATCGGCACGTTCGCCATGATGTACCTGCTGGGCTACACGCTGGACAATCTGTCGCTCATGGCGCTCACTGTGGCTACGGGATTCGTGGTCGACGACGCCATCGTCGTGATGGAGAACATCACCCGTCATCTGGAGGCGGGCATGGAGCCGTTTGCAGCATCTCTCCAGGGGGCGCGAGAGATCGGGTTCACGGTCTTTTCCATCAGCATGTCGCTGATCGCGGTGTTCATTCCCATTCTTATGATGGGGGGCATTGTCGGCCGGCTGTTCCGTGAGTTTGCGGTCGTGCTGTCCACGGCTATCGTGGTTTCGATGGTGATATCCCTGACCACCACGCCGACGATGTGCGCCCACCTGTTGAGGGCGCACCGGCCCGGTGAACGGCACAATGTTCTCTACCGCGCCAGCGAGAAATTCTTCAACGGAATGCTCGCCCTGTACAGGCATTCGCTCACCTGGGTGCTGGACAATCCGGTGCTGACCATCATCGTCCTGGCGCTCACCATCGCTCTAAATTTCGTGGTGATCTGGAGGATTCCCAAGGGCTTCTTCCCGCAGCAGGACACGGGCGCCGTGGTGGGGGGCGTGCAGGGACCGCAGGACGCTTCTTTCCCGTTCATGAATTTCTCCATGCAACAACTGGTGGGTATCATCAAGGCCGATCCAGCGGTGGCGCACGTGAACGCCTACACCGGCGGGCGGGGCTCGAGCAATGGAGGTTTCATCTATATCGCGCTCAAGCCGCTGGGAGAGGGGCGGAAGATCTCGGCCACTGAGGTCATCAATCGGCTGCGGCCGAAGATGAATCGTATTCCGGTGGCGTCGGCTTTTCTGCAAGCCGCACAGGATTTGCGCATCGGGGGCCGGGGCGGAAACGCGCAATACCAGTACACCATCCAGACGGAGAACATTCCAGACCTGGCGCGCTGGGGGCCAATCCTGATGGCGAATATGCGCCGCCTGCCGGGATTGCAGGACGTGAACAGCGACCAGGAGAACGGCGGGTTGCGAGAGATGCTGACGTTCGACCGGGCCACGGCGGCTCGACTTGGGCAGACCGCGCAATCGCTGGACCGCGCTCTCTACAGCGCCTTCGGCCAGTCGCAGGTATCGGTGATTTACACCCAGCTGAACCAGTACTACGTGGTGCTGGAGGTAGCTCCCAAGTACTGGCAGGATCCTTCCGGGCTGAACAGCATCTATTTTGCTCCGTCGGCCAATGCCAACAAGGCGGGCATCAACTCGATCACACCATTGACAAGCCTTATGCATCCGCAAACGAATACGACGCCCCTGGAGGTGAACCACACCGGCTTGTTCCCCTCCGTGACGGTGTCGTTCAACCTGGGTAACGGATACTCTCTGAGCGACGCCACGCGCGAGATTAGCGAGATGGAGCAAAACCTGGGCATGCCCGCCACGGTGCACGGCTTCTTCTCCGGCACAGCGCAGGCCTACCAGCAGTCGCTGGCCACCGAGAAGTACCTGGTAATTACGGCGCTGCTGGCGGTCTACATCGTGCTGGGCATCCTGTACGAGAGCCTGATGCACCCTCTGACCATTATCTCCACGCTTCCCTCGGCCAGCGTGGGCGCGATGATGGCGCTGATGCTCTTCGGCATCGACCTCAATGTCATTTCGATTATCGGCATTATCCTGCTCATCGGCATCGTGAAGAAGAACGCGATCATGATGATCGACTTTGCGCTGATGGCCGAGCGCCAGGAGGGGAAGAACACGCGGGATGCCATTTTCGAGGCTTGCATGCTGCGTTTCCGTCCCATCATGATGACGACCCTGGCCGCCATTTTTGGGGCGCTGCCGCTGGCCTTCGGGACGGGAACAGGCTCGGAACTCCGCCGGCCGCTCGGCATCACCATCGTCGGAGGGCTGGTGATGAGCCAGATGCTGACCCTGTTCACCACCCCGGTGGTGTACCTGCTGATGGATCGTGTGCGCCTGTCGGTGCTGGGCCGCTCGCACGACACAATGCCCGAGGAGATTGCGGAAACCGCGTCGTAACACCGGAAAAGGACAATGATGTTTTACGGGAAACAATCGAAACTGATGGCCGCCGCGCTGGGTGTGACGAGTCTTCTGAGCGGCTGCCGTGTGGGGCCGCGCTACAACCCGCCGGCTCCGCCCGCCGCTACGGCGCCGAACTATAAGGAATCGCCGGTCAACTTCCAGGACCAGGAGGGATGGAAAGTCGCCAGCCCGCAGGACGCCATGATTCGGGGAAAGTGGTGGGAGATCTTCAACGAGCCGGAGTTGAACGCGCTGGAAGAACAGCTCGTCGTCAACAACCAGAGCATCAGGGCTTCGTTTGAAAATTTCATGGCGGCGCGCGCGCTGGTCGCGGAGGCCCGGTCGCAATACTGGCCCACCATCAACGTGGGCGCGTCGTGGAGCCGCTCGAAGAGCTCCGGCAATCTGCGTAATTCGTCCACCGCCAACACCGGCCAGACGTCCACGCTCTGGTCACTTCCGGCGTCTGTCTCCTGGACCCCCGATTTATGGGGCCGCATCCGCAACCAGGTTCGCGCGCAGGAATACGCTGCCCAGGCCAGCGCTGCCGATCTGGAATTGCTGAAGCTCACCCAGCAGACGGCGCTGGCGCAATACTTTTTCGAGATCCGCGGGCAGGACAAGCTCGAGCAACTCCTGAACGAGACGGTGCAAGCGTACCAGAAGGCGCTGGATGCGGCGCAGGGCGCGTACGACGTGGGTACCGGTGACTATATTTCGGTGGTGGAAGCACAGACTACGTTGAAGTCGGCGCAGGCTTCGTTGATCAATGTGGGCCTGTTGCGCGCGCAGTATGAACACGCGATTGCGACGCTGATCGGCAAGCCGGCAACCGATTTCTCGATTCCTGTGAAAGCCTTGTTGTACACACCGCCCCCGATTCCCACCGGAGTTCCATCGCAGCTGGCAGAACGCCGGCCGGACGTGGCCGCTGCCGAACGTGCGCTGGCCCAGGCGAATGCCAACATCGGCATTGGCTACGGCGCGTTCTTTCCCCAGGTCACCATCTCCGCGGGCGGGGGGTTTGAGAGCTCGACTTTCAAGCATCTCTTCGATGCCGCCAGCCGCTTCTGGTCCATGGGGCCATCGGCGTCGCAGGTGGTCTTTGACGGCGGTCTTTACCGCGCCGCTCTGCACCAATACCAGGCCATCTACAACTCCGATCTCGCCAACTATCGCCAAGCGGTTCTGACCTCGTTCCAGCAGGTGGAAGACGCGCTGTCCGGAACGCGCACCTATTCCCGGCAGATCGTGGTGCAGGAAGATGCCGTCAAAGCTGCGCAGCAGTTCGTCGACCTGGAGACGGAGCGTTATCACCTGGGTGTGGATCCCTATGTAACGGTGGTGATCGCTCAGACGGCGCTGCTCAACAACAGCGTCGAGTTGAATACCCTGCGGGTGCAGGAGATGCTTTCGGCCGTGCAATTGGTCGAGGCACTGGGAGGCGGGTGGGATCGCACGCAACTCCCCACGCCGCAGCAGACCGCTGCGAAGGCGACGGCGTCTGATTACAAGATGCAATAGGGCGGGCAGAAATCACACCGGGGTGCCCACGTCTGGATTTCGAGGCCGGGGAGACGTGGCGGCGCCGGGGGATCACTTCGTCGATCAATTCCGACTTCGTCGATCCATGCGAAGTGCAGATCAGCGCCCGGCCGAAGACCCGTGCTTTCCCCGTGGCGATTTCAGGTTTTGAAGGTCGCCGGCCAGAGGGCATCCTTCGCATCGGGCGATCCTTCCGCAGTGGGCTTTGCCGACTGCAACCGTCAGCGCGTGAAACTCATTAAAGAACTGCGCGTGGCCTTCGGCAAGTTCATCGGCGAAGGCTTCTCGCGTCAGCTGCACCAGGGATTCGTACCCTAAACGATCTTTTCCTGGCAGCGGCTGGACCAGTTGGTGCCGATCGGCGATGCGGCGCAGATACTCATCGCCGACCGGCACTGCCTTTCCGAGCGCATACAAC
The DNA here is from genome assembly GCA_036502905.1 of Occallatibacter sp. Taxonomy (GTDB): domain Bacteria; phylum Acidobacteriota; class Terriglobia; order Terriglobales; family Acidobacteriaceae; genus Telmatobacter. Next base: position 29,933 of record DASXXV010000209.1, read on the forward strand.
AGAATGGCATCCGCCGTTTCCCGACCGACACCCGGCAGGGCCAGCAATCGCCGCCGCAAGAGCGCGGCGGGTTGGGCAGCCATCACCGCGAGCGACCCTTCGAATTCTTCATCCAGCATGGCCACGAAGGCTTTCAGCGCGGGAGCCTTGCGGGTGTAAAAACCCGAAGGACGAATCAACTGCTGCAAGTCCAGCACCGCGATGCCCCGCAGGCCGTCCAGGTGCAGCGCGCCCGCCTCGCGAAGGTTGGCAAGCGAGCGCTCCACTGCTTTCCAGGCGGTGTTTTGGGTCAGGTATGCGCCCACAATCACTTCGAACTGCGTTTGCGCCGGCCACCAGGATTGCGGACCATATGCGGCAAGCAGGAGATCGTGCATTTCGCGCAAACGCTGCGCCGCACTGGGACGTTTTGTTCGCACTGCAGGCGGGGTCGGCGGGGCGGGTTTCCGGTTGGACGAGGACACTGCTGTCCCCAGCATAACGGCTGGCGCGCGGGGCGCTGCAATGGATTGGAGAGAGGCCCTGCGCGTCGGGGCGTGGATTTGCCGAGTCGCCCGCGAAAATACGTGCCGACAATCACCATCGTTCCGTACCATGGTGCTATAAGATTCATCATGCAATCGCGCGGTGGACGGTGGTACCATCCAGCGAACTTTGCGGGCCCCTTCAAGGCATTTTGGATCCGCGTCAACTCACTTACGTCTGGACCGGAGGCAAGGATGAAAGCAATCAGGAAAGCAGGAATTGCGCTACTGGCGTTGGGAGTCGTTTTTGTATCCGGGTGCGAACGGCATTCGAACAAGGAGGTGTTCTACCTCGTGACCGCCAATGCGGGGTTGCCTTATTGGCAGACCGCTGCTTCAGGCTTCAATCACGCCGCCGCGCAATACAAGGTGACGGCCAAGGTGGTGGGGCCGGACGGTTACGATGCGCAGGCCGAGCTGGTCGAGTTGAACAAGGCCATCGCGGCCAAGCCGGCCGGGATCCTCATCTCGGTGGCCGATGCCGCGGTACTGCAACCGCAAATCGATGCGGCCATCAGTGCGGGCATTCCCGTCATCACGGTTGATTCGGATGCGGCCGGAAGCCGGCGCCTGTATTTCATCGGGACGAACAACGTGCAGGCCGGCGAACTGGGGGGCAAGCGCCTCATCGAAAAACTCAACGGCAAGGGCAATGTTCTGGTCTTCACCATTGCCGGTCAGCCAAACACCGAGGAACGCCTTAAAGGATTGAAGGATGCGCTCAGCGCCAAGCCCGAGATCAAAATTGTCGACGTGATTGACATCAAGGGAGACGCGCGTGCCGCGTTCGACAAGGCGCAGGAGGTTCTGCCCCTGACCGGGCCCAAACGGGTTGACGCTTTCATCTGCCTGGAATCGGCTTCCGGAAAGATGGTGTCCGACGCCATCAAGCGCGCCAGCAGCAATGACCGGGTGCTCGTGGCCTTTGACGTGAACCAGGACACTCTCGATGGCATCAAGAACAGCACCATCGACTCCACCATCGCACAAAAGCCCTACACCATGGGCTACGTGGGCCTCAAGGCACTCGACGAAATATTCCACAATCCGCCCGGGCAACTGGCCAAGGACTACAGCGTCGACTCGTTCTCGCCGTATCCGGTATTTGTGGACACCGGCACTTCGCTGGTGGACAAGAACAACGTGGACCTGTACCTGTCTTCCGCCGCGGAAGGCAGCAAGTAAAGGCGAACACTAATCATCTGGGTCCCACCGTGGCCGCGGCTTCATCACGGCCATGGTGGGATTCGGTCGACCCGCCCGGCGAGAATCACACACCCATTCCGGCCCCGTCTTGAGTTGTAAACTGGAGGGTGATCCGACGGTTTATCGCATGTATCTTGCTGTCTGTTTTAGCCATGGCCGGCTGCCACAGCTCTCCCCAGCCTGATTCCCAATCCTCTTCGCCTTCCTCGTACAAGGTTTACAAACTCCGCGGCAAAGTTGTCTCCACAAACCCGGCCACGGCGGAAGTCACGCTGAACCACGAGGCTATTCCCGGCTTCATGGACGCCATGACCATGCCATACAAGCTCAAGGACGCGAATATCCTCAGCGAGCTTCATCCGGGCGACGTGATCACCGCCGATCTTCTCGTCGCACAGAACGCTGACGGGGACGTGTTGCTGGACCACATCGTGGTGGTCGGTGAGGCCAGGCCGGACTATAAGCCCCAGGTCTCCTACCACGTTCCGGCGCCCGGTGACGCAGTGCCCAGCTTCAGGCTTCGCAACCAGGATGGGCGCACCATTCACCTGGACCAGTTTCGCGGCAGGGAACTGCTTATTACGTTCATCTATACACGTTGTCCGCTGCCCAATTTCTGCCCGCGCGTGACGCACAATTTTGCCGACATCAACCGTCAGCTCGCGGCCCATCCCGCGCTCTACGACAAGACCCATCTGCTGTGTGTCAGTTTTGATCCGGACCACGACACTCCCGAGCGGCTGCGAGCCTATGGCGCGAGTTATATTGGCAGCGATGCAAAAGATGCTTTCTCCCACTGGGATTTCGCGGTTCCCGACAAGCAGGAACTCACGAAGATGGCCCGGTACTTTGATGTCGGGATAACCCAGGGCGCCGACGATACCATCACTCACACTCTCTCCACCACGCTTGTGGGCCGGGACGGCAAGGTGGTGCGCTTTTACCCGGGCAACGAATGGACACCCGACCAGGTGCTGGCTGATATGCGGCACGCCGCCGGTGCTTGAAGGGCAGGGAACGAGGGTCAGGGTTAGAGGATAGGAATGCAAGGGCATGGCTCAATCGTGCTGTACGGGCCAACATGAATCGGGGCTAAAAGCCCTTCAGGGGACTCGCTATGACCGCACTGAATATCCGCCGCGACGCAGACCTGGATTTCCTTTCGCTTGGAGCGCTTGTCCATCGGCTCGACCCCGGCATCATTCCGTTCCGCAAGGCCACCGAGTGCAAGATCCACGTCAGCGGCGGCGAGTTCAACGTGGCGGCCAATTTGGCCGACTGCTTCGGCATGCGCACCGGCATTGCCTCCGCCATGTCGGACTACCCGATCGGCGACCTGATTGCTGAACGCGTCCGCGCCATGGGCGTGCGCCCCTTTTACAAACACTTCAAGCACAACGGTGTGAACGGCCCCAATATGGCGACAGTCTACAGCGATCGCGGCTTCGGCGTACGCGCTCCCGTGGTGTTTTACAACCGTTGCAACGAAGCCGCAGCCCTTCTCAAGCCCGGCGACTTCGACTGGAAGGCGATCTTTGCCGGGGGCGTTCGCTGGGTGCACTGCGGAGGCATCTTTGCCGCGCTCTCCGCGACCACCGCGGAGTTAGCCGCCGAGATGATGAAGGCCGCTCACGAAGCCGGCGCCGTCACTTCCTTCGATCTCAACTTCCGCGAGAAGCTCTGGAAAATCCACGGCGGGGATACACGCGCCGTTGAAACCATCGGACGCATCGTGGAGAACGTGGATGTGCTGGTTGGCAACGAAGAGGACTTGCAGAAGGGCCTCGGCATTCCCGGCCCGGCGGTGGCCGCGAAGTCAAAGCTCGACCCCAGTGTGTTTTTCGGCATGATGGACAATGTAGTAAAGAAACTGCCGCGAGTGAAAATCGTGGCCACCACCCTGCGCGAGGTCCACTCCACTAATCGCCACTCGTGGAGCGCCGTTGCCTGGGTCGATGGCAAGACCTACTCCGCTCCCACGGCCGAGCTCGACGTCTACGATCGCGTGGGCGGGGGCGACGGCTTTGCAGCGGGATTCTTCTACGGCCTCCTCACGGGCGAATCCCCGGAAGAGGCAGTGAAGCTGGGATGGGCACATGGCGCCCTGCTGACTACGTTTCCCGGCGACACCACCATGGCTACTCTCGACCAGGTCCGCGCCTTCGCGGGCGGCGGGTCTGCACGCATCCAGCGCTGACAGGTTCAAACGTCCGCTGGTAATGTTTCTGGCGAATCCGCGGTGTGCTAGACTCGCGACTACCAAAACAGCGATGCGCGGGCATTGCAATCTGCCCGCCGCTATCGTGGACACGAACGGGCCAAGACGTATATCTTCCCTATTTCAAAACTGAGCGTGAAACAGACCTGACGTGCGTACAACGGGACTCCGCCCAACTGGTTCGAGTGAGCCGGCGTTAACACGATGTCTTCTGGATAGACGTCCAAGGAGGAAATGTCATGGGACTTGCCGCTGCCCTACAAGGCTCAGCGCTATTGAATCGCATACAAAACCAGTCGCCAAGCCGTACGGCATATCAGCAAATGCTCGCCGATCCGGTCGGCTTTCTTACCGCCCACAAGTTTTACGGCAATGCCGGAAACGGGCACCAGACCGTGGTTGGTCAAACTCCTTTCGAACTGCGGGCCAACGGCGATATACGCATGGGGATCAATGCAGGCGGACCGACTGCGTTTAACGTGGCTGCCATACTGACCTCCACGCGCGCCAATGGGGGGCCGGGCATGGCAAACCGACTGGTCGGGGTGCAGCGATTTTCGTCCGGCCAGGGGGGATCCCAGGTATGGCTCACCGATCAGCAGACGGGCTGCACCGTTCTGATCCTGGATTGGGGAGGGAACCAGTTTTCCATGGTTCATATCCTTCCCTATCAGAAAGCCAGCTACGGCAGGTTTATGAAGGGCGTGATGTGGCTTGGGGGCACGGGCGTCGAGGCCTCGGTCCAGAACAGCTACCTGCGCGGTGACATAGGAACGGTGGTTAACAATTCTCTGGGGGCAGGCAATCCGCCGCAGCGCTACATCCTGGTGCAGTCGCAGTTCTCGCTGAACTCGCAACAATTGCTGCAATTGATCGGATTTGCGGGCGCCGCAACATGGACGTTTTACGCCCAGAGAATTCAGGTGACGCCGATGGGACAGGCGGTTCACAGTGTGACCAAACTGGATTGGCAGACCTGGAGCCGAGCCTGGCCGTGGTCAAACGGCACGAGTTAAGAACGCGGTATTCAGGCGCATGAAACCCACGCTCGCTCCGGGCCTTGCGTCCGGAGCGGCGTTCCCGCAGAAGCCGCACCCCGCTGCCGACCCGCTATAAGTTTCCCTTCGTGACTGCCGGGCACATTCCCCCTCCGGCCCTGTAGCCCGTTCCGACCCCGACAACTACGATTGGAAGCCGATGTAAGCTGCTTCGGTTGAATTGCTTATGGTCGGGAGTCCCGCGCCTGACAGGGGGGATCTCCGTCGCCAAGGTCTTCCGGGTCCACTGCCACGCATCCAGGGGGCGGGATGCCGGGGTAAACTTTGCATCGCGGGGCGAAAAAATGAAATCAAAGTACCTGATACTCTTGCACTTGTAAGGAAGGCGCCCGGAATGGCGAAAGTCACACTGGTTTTTGCTGTACTCCTGATTCTTCTCGGCCTCGGCTTCTACCTGGGAACCGGGAGCAAAGCTCCCACCGCGCTGATCCCCACCTGGTTTGGCTTAGCCATTGGGATCTTCGGGATGCTTGCGATCAGTCCCAGCGAGAGCCGGCGAAAACTGTTCATGCATATCAACGTGACGATTGCGCTGCTGGGCTTCCTGGGCGCGGGGGGCAGGGCGATCTACGCGATGTCTTCCGGCCACACTCCCGACCAGATCGCGGTCACCGCGCAACTACTAATGGCCGGTCTTATGCTCTTCTACGTCATTCTCTGTGTGCGCTCGTTCATCGCGGTGCGCCGCGCAAGGGTGGTCTAGCACATGGCGACTATGCGCGGGCCTGGACTCGCCGGCGGCATGCGGGCGGAACGGACGCCCCACGGCCGTGGCGCCCGCGCCGGCCAGGCGGACCTGCCCAAGCGTAAGCCGAGTCTCAAGAAACTCTGGCCGCAGATCAGGGAACTGGTGGGACCGCGCAAGGGACTGCTGTTCTTCGGGCTGGTGTTGATGGGCATCAATCGCGTCGCGGGCCTGGCGATGCCGTACTACAGCAAGTCACTCCTCGACAAGGCTTTGAACCCCGCTCACCCCGCGCCCTCGTACCTTGCCCACATCATCGAAGTTGTGGTTACGGCAACCGTGGTGCAGGCCATCACGTCTTTCTCCCTTACCCAGTTATTGTCAAAGGCCGGGCAGAGGCTCATCGCGGAAATGCGTCGCCGGGTGCAGAAGCACGTCGGCTTGCTGTCCGTCGCCTATTACGACGAAAACCGTACCGGCACGCTGGTGGCGCGCATCATGACCGATGTCGAAGGTGTTCGCAACCTGGTGGGCACAGGCCTGGTCGAATTTCTCGGTGGCATGGTCACGGCTGTCCTGGTGTTTGTCTATCTTCTGCATCGCAGTGTGACGGTCACGCTTACGGTTTTCGCAGTGGTCGGATCCTTTGTATTCGTCCTGCAATACGCGTTCAAGAAGATCCGTCCGATCTTCCGCGAGCGCGGCAAGATCAACGCCGACGTTACCGGGCGGCTGACGGAGTCGCTGGGCGGTGTCCGGGTCATCAAGGGTTATCACGCCGAAAGCCGGGAGGCCCTGGTTTTCTCCGAAGGCGTGGATCGCCTACTGCAGAACGTGATGAAGTCCCTGACCATGACCAGCGTGCTTTCCTCCGCTTCCACTACGGTTCTTGGCCTGGTTTCGGGAATCGTGATGTGGCTCGGCGGCCACCGCGTTTTGGGTGGAACCTGGACGACGGGCGACTATTTCCAATACAACATCTTCCTTGCTTTCATGATCGCGCCGCTGTTCCAGATCGTGAACATCGGCACTCAACTCACCGAGGCGTTCGCCGGCCTCGACCGTACGGGCGAGATCATGGCCGAACTCGAAGAGAACCAGGTGCCGGGCCGGACTCTCAAGATGCCGCCGATCCATGGCACCGTCACGTTCGAGAATGTGGAATTTGCCTACGAGCCGGAAAAGCCGGTACTTCACGGCATCAGCTTTATTGCCCGGCCAGGGACAGTGACCGCGCTGGTGGGCTCTTCAGGGTCAGGAAAATCCACCATTATCAGCCTGCTGTGCGCCTTCCACACTCCATCCAGCGGCCGAGTGCTGGTGGATGAAATCGATCTCGCAAAAGTGGACCTGAATACGTTCCGCGCGCAGTTGGGGGTGGTGCTCCAGGATTCGTTTCTGTTCGACGGCAGCATCCGGGAGAACATCATGTTCTCGCGCCCGGATGCCACGGAAGAGCAGTTCCTGTCCGCCTGCCGGATCGCAAGGGTGGACGAGTTTGCGGAGCGCTTTCCCGATTCGTACGACACCATCGTGGGCGAGCGGGGGGTAAAGCTTTCGGGAGGACAGCGTCAGAGACTCTCCATCGCGCGCGCTCTCCTGGCCGACCCGCGCATCCTGATTCTCGACGAGGCTACCAGTTCGCTTGACTCCGAATCCGAGGCCATGATCCAGGCGGGGTTGAACCAACTCATGCAGGGCCGCACGACCTTCGTGATTGCCCATCGGCTCTCCACTATCCGCCGCGCTGACCAGATCCTGGTGGTGGAGCAGGGCAGAGTGGTGGAGCGAGGCAATCACGCGGAGCTGTTTGCGCTGGGGGGCCGTTATTACGATCTGTACACCCGCCAGCACGGCCTTGAAGCCAACCTGTTTCTCGCCCCTGGCGAAGGGGACGAGGTGCCGGAAAACACGGTGTAATTGTGGAGCAGGTTTTCTGAGGAGTGGGCGACTGGGGCGCTCTCGTCTTGACGTCCTATCCCAGATATTGAGAGACTCGTTATGTACTCATAAGCGAAACAAAGGACCACTATGCGAGACTCTTCCCCTCAAGGCACTTATAAAGTTCAAGCTTTGGACCGCGCTTTCGCCGTTCTAGATTTGCTTGGTGAAAGCGAGACTCCCCTGGGTTTGGCCCAGGTAGCTTCGTCTCTCCAACTCCATAAGAGTACGGCGCACCGGTTTCTGATGGTCCTGGAACGGCACCACATGGTGGAGCGGACCACGAATGGCAAGTTCCGCCTGGGATTGCGCCTGTTTGACTTCGGCAACCGCGCCATCGAGCAGTACGATCTTCGCGAGCGTGCCCAGCCTCACCTTCGCCGCCTGGTAGCGGAGACCGAAGAGACGGCCCACCTGTGTATTCTCGAGCAGGCGCGGGTCATTTACATCGACAAGATCGAGCCCGGCCGGTCGGTTCGCATGATTACGCGGGTGGGGGCCAGCAATCCGGTCCACTGCACCTCCGTGGGCAAGGCCATCCTGGCATTCCTTCCTGAAGAGCGCGTCAACGACATCATCCGGCGGCTGCGGTTCGAGCGCTTCACCCATCGCACCATTGCGAACGCGGAACAACTGCGGGCGGAAATCGAAAAGACCCGACGCCGCGGCTACGCGGTGGACGATGAGGAGTTGGAAGAAGGGCTGCGCTGCATCGCCGTGCCGGTGCTTGATTCCCAGCGTCTCCCGGTGGCTGCGGTCAGCGTTTCCGGTCCGTCGTTCCGGGTTACGGCGCAGAAACTTCCGTCCATCGCCAACCACCTGTTGCAGTGCGTGCGCGGTATCTCGCTGGACATGGGGTTCAGCTCGCCCAATCGGGCCAACCGGATGGCCTGGTCAGCCTGAGACCGCGCGGGTGGTTGCGGCGCGCACTTCAGACGATCAACGTGGGTAACCAGGCGCGGTCCCGCGGGCTGCGCCTGAACCTGATGCATCTTCGTCGAGCAGATGGTCGACAGCTTCGGGGAGAGAGGCACAACTGAAGCCGGCCATACGCTGCGCCTTTTCCGCGCCGGATTTGCGGCGCGTGGGATCGCCCTCGATAAAAATGCACATCATGCCCAGGCGGCGTCCGAATTCCATGTCGGAGAGCGAGTCGCCGATCATGACGCTGGTGGTGGCATCGACCTCGGGAAAGCTTGTGAGCGCTTGTTCGAACAATCCCGGCAGGGGCTTGCGGCAATCACACTGACCCTTGTCGTGCGGGCAATAAAAAATGCCATCCAGGCGGGCGCCCTGGCTCTCCAGAACACTCAACATGCCGCCGTGAATCCTGTCGACATCCGCGGTCGAGTACAGGCCCAGCGCGACCCCGCGTTGGTTGCTTACCAGCATCACTTTGAGTCCGGCGCGGTTCAAACGAGCGATGGCCTCGACGACGCCGGGAAGCAAGCGAAATTCTTCCCACCGGGTGACGTACTTTCCTTCCGGCATCTTCTCGTTCAAAACGCCGTCGCGGTCGAGAAACACGGTGCGTACACGACCAAAGGGTTGTGGGGCGGCGGCTGCGCTGGAAGGGAGCTCAGTTTCTTTGCTCACGAGTTCTCATTTTGCGGGTTAAGGATCGAGGTTGACTTCATCGTCCGCGGCGAAACTCAGGTCCGCACCAACGGCAATCGCGATCGACTTATCGCCCTGGCATTTCCAGCGGGGATTTCGCTGCCGGATGTTTTCTTTCCCGAATCTTGGTTGCGGGCACGCCCGCGTAAATGGTCCACGGCTCCAGGTCTCGGGTGGCTACGGATGCCAGGCCCAGCACCGCGCCTTCCGCCACATTGACCCCTGGAGAAACGATGGCGCGGGAGCAGATCCACGCATACGCACCGATCGAGCTTGAGTAGGCAAGCAAGGGAAACGCGGGGTCGTCGAAATCGTGGGTCGCGCCGCAAAGATAAGCGCCTTGCGAAACGATGGAGTGGGATCCGAAGTACATGGGCGCGGGATTATAAATGTCGGCATTGTCCCCGGCGGTGACCTGGTCCGCGCAGACGAGGTTCCATGGAGCCCAGACTTTGGATGTGGGATAGAAGTGGCAATTCGGTCCCATGGTTGCTCCGAAGGCGCGCAAAAGCATGGCTCGCCATGCGTGCAGGGGCCGCGGCGACAGGCGATACAAGAGGGTCCAGCAAATGCCCCAGGCAAAACGTTTCAGCCGCTGCCGCAGGGAGAACGCCGGCCGCAGATAGGGATCCTCCGCGGTGTGTTCCGGGATATGCTTGGCCGCGTTGTAGTGCAGCTGCTTCGGCATCTTTGCTCACCTGGGTTGATTGAGACTCTCTCCATTGAGTTTATCAATACCCGGGTGTTGCAGCGTACGAAAGCGCAACAGCGAAAGCCCTCGAAGTAATCCGTGCAAAGGAACCAGCGATGTCAGCGCGGCACAGTCACCGGGACGGGCTGTGCGCAGTGGGCGCAACGCCGTGCAGCGATGGGAATATCGCTCAGGCATTCTGGGCACTGCTTGGTGGAGGGCGGCGCGGGTGGAGGCGCGGTGCGCGCTTTGACGCGCTCCAGCAGCCAGGCAATCGGCTTGACGATCCCGAAGTAGACCACCAGGGAGATGATGAGGAAAGAGATCACGTGGTCGAGGAAATCGCCGACCTTGAATTCGCCCTTGCCGACCTTGAACGTGATGTATGTCAGGTTGGGTTGTCCTACCGTGGCCGCAATCAGGGGGTTGATGATATCGCCTACCAATGCAGTCACGATGCCGGTGAACGCCGCGCCAATGATAACGGCGACTGCCAAGTCAACCACGTTGCCGCGGAGTATGAAATCGCGAAAACCCTTGAACATCGGTGCACCTCCTCCCACTTCGCATGAAGCCTATCAGCACGGCTTCGAAATACAAAGAACCAAGTGCGATCTCTCTCACGGGTAAAGGAACAGCAATACCGCCATCGCCAGGATCATCAGGTCCGTATAGAGGAGCAGAAGCACGCCCGCATGATAGAGCGTCCAGTGCCGGCCCAGGCACCGCGCCGTCTCCACCATTCCCCAAAAGGCCACCAGCGCCGCGCCGATCTGCCAATGAGAAGAGTGCAGCGCGTTGATATTGGGGAACCCACCCAGGCGCAGACTGCAGATGAACGCTGTCATTGCCAGTACGATTCCACGCAGCAGGGATGGCCGTCGCAAATGGAAGAATGCCGTGCGGGGGTGCGCCACTCCTCCAACTCTATCGCACGCGGGAAACCTGGAGCAGCCTGTTAAGGGACGATTGAATCTCACCAATAAGGGAGAAGCGCATGCAGGCAATCGACAGAGTTTCCACCATTACCATCGCGGTTGCCGACCAGGATGAGGCGCTCGCGTGGTACACCGAAAAGCTGGGTTTCGAGAAGAAGATGGATGTAAATTCCGCCCAGTTTCGCTGGCTTACGGTGGCTCCGCCCCAGCAGGTAGACGTAGAGTTCCTGCTGGCCTCCTGGTTTCCTGACCTGATCGGCAAGAACGCCACCTGGGTCTTGTCGACGCGCGATTGCCAGGGCGGTTATGAAGAGCTGAAGGCCAAGGGCGTTGACTTCAGCCAGAAGCCGGAACTGCGGCCCTGGGGGATCGAGGCGATCTTTGCGGATCTCTATGGGAATAAGTACGCGCTGGTGCAGGAATCGGCGCAGGTGCTGACAGATGAGGCCGAGGCAGCCGGGCTTGGCCTGTCGAAACTGGCGCCAGGCGAGGCCGTGGTTCGAGCGCGCACCAAGCTGGCGTGACTTCCATCCTATGTAATTCTCCGATTGCGATGAATCCGGGCACGCGCTAACGGCAGCCTATACCGCCAATTCCATCTCCCGCAGCGATTCCGCGTATGGCGCCCGGAGAACGCCGCGTTCGGTGATGATGGCCGTCACGTAGCGAGCCGGCGTCACGTCAAATGCCGGGTTGCAGATGCCCACGCCGTGGGGGGTGAGTTGTTTGCCCCCGTGGTGGGTGACCTCAACGGCTGAGCGTTCCTCGATGGGGATCGCATCGCCGGTCGGCGTAGCCGTGTCGATGGTGGACCAGGGAGCTGCGCAGTAAAACGGAATGCCGTGTTCCCTGGCCAGGATTGCCACGTTATATGTGCCGATCTTGTTGGCGAAGTCGCCATTGGCCGCGATGCGATCCGCGCCTACGACAATCGCCTGGATCCGGCCCGCACGCATGAGGCTCGCCGCCATGTTGTCGCAGATTACCGTGGTCGGAATTCCATCCGCCATCAGTTCCCAGGCCGTGAGCCGGGCACCCTGCAGGAAAGGCCTTGTTTCGTCGGCGTAGACGTGAATCTGCTTGCCCTGCTCGACTGCCGACCGGATCACGCCCAGCGCCGTGCCGTATCCGCAGGTGGCCAGGGCGCCGGCGTTGCAATGGGTCAGCACGCCACCCTGCTGCGGCAGGAGCGCTCCGCCGAAGGCACCCATCGCCTTGCATGCGGTGATGTCTTCGTCGTACATGGCATGGGCTTCCGCCAGCAATCTTTGTTTCACCTCGGCCATTGAGGCATGCCGGGAACGGAGCTTTGCGAAGAGGCTTTTCAAACGGTCGATTGCCCAGAACAGGTTGACCGCCGTGGGCCGGGTGCCGGCCAGCCGGGTGCAGATCGTTTCGAATTGCGGGACGAAGTCGTCAGTGCTTGCGGCGTTGCTCCGGAGGGCGCCAAGCGCTACCCCGTATGCTGCGGAAACGCCAATCGCCGGAGCGCCGCGCACCACCATGGTGACAATCACATCCGCCACCTGTTCATAGGTGGTGGCAAGCACGTAGCTCTCCTCGAGAGGAAGCCGAGTCTGGTCAATGAAGCGGACGCCTTCGGGGGTCCAGGTCAGGGTCGGAATCATGCTCTTCCAGTTTACCTGTTTGCCTGGTTGCCAATCCTGAAAACATTTCCAATTTGCACTGGACGCATTTAAGCCCCAGTGCTTAGAGTGGTTGCGTATCTTCCTGTAAGCTCTGCAAATCCACAGTGTCACGGTGCAAAGGAGCCGGTTCTCTTGAAACTGACGTCCGTTGATTGGCTCATCATGGTGCTGTACTTCGTGTTCGTTCTGGGCATCGGATTTGCCCTGAAACGGTACATGAAGACCAGCAAGGATTTCTTCCAGGCGGGGCGTGCCCTGCCTGCCTGGATTTGCGGCCTGGCGTTCATCAGCGCCAACCTGGGCGCGCAGGAAGTTATCGGGATGGGCGCTTCGGGCGCCAAGTACGGCCTGGAGACCGCCCACTTCTACGGCATCGGCGCCATCCCCGCCATGATTTTCCTGGGAATCTTCATGATGCCGTTCTATTACGGCTCCAAGGCCCGTTCCGTGCCCGAGTTTCTGCGCCTTCGCTTCGATGAGAAGACGCGCGGGCTCAACGCCTGCTCGTTTGCCGTGATGACTGTCTTCAGCTCCGGCATTTCAATGTATGCGATGGCCCGGCTGATCCAGGCGCTGCACGTCTTCGACAGTCTCTTTCAGCACCTGGGCTGGGCTCCGGGAGGCATTTTCACGTTTTCCATCGTGCTGTCCGCGGTCATCGTTCTTCTGTACATCTTTCTGGGCGGACTTACGAGCGCGATCTACAACGAAGTGCTGCAGTTTTTCCTCATCATTGCGGGATTCCTGCCGCTGGTGCTGCTGGGACTGAAGAACATCGGCGGATGGGGGGGATTGAAGGCATCGTTGCCGCCTTTTTACATGCACGAGTGGAAAGGCGTGATGCACGCGAACACCAATCCCATGGGCATCGAGATCATAGGCATTGGCATGGGACTGGGTTTTGTTCTTGGCGCGGGCTACTGGTGCACCGATTTCCTCGTCATCCAGACTGCCATGGCTTCGCAAGACATTGATGCCGCCCGCAAGGTCCCGCTCATCGCCGCCATCCCGAAGATGTTCTTTCCATTCCTGGTGATTCTTCCCGGTCTTCTGGCGATCGCCATGCCAACGCCGCACAACGTCACCATGGTGACCAAGGGTCCGGACGGCTCCATCATCCACAACATCCAGGTGGTCTCACCTCAGATTCAGGAGGGGAAAGGGCTGGTGCCCGCCAAGGTCAACCCGGTAACCGGCAAGCCCATGCTTGATGCCAGCGGCAATCCTCTGCTCGATTACGACATGGCCACTCCTAATATGCTTCTGCACTATTTCCCGACGGGTCTTCTGGGGCTTGGCCTCACGGCGCTGATGGCAAGCTTCATGAGCGGCATGGCCGGTAATGTGACCGCCTTTAATACCGTGTTTACCTACGACCTGTACCAGTCCTACATCCATAAGGGGGCCAGCGACCGGCACTACATGGCTGTGGGCCGATGGGCAACGGTGGGAGGCATTCTTTTTTCCATCGGCACCGCCTACGCGGTAATCAGCTTCAACAATATCCTCGATATCCTGCAGCTGGTTTTCTCGGTGGTGAATGCGCCCCTGTTTGCGACCTTCCTGCTGGGTATGTTCTGGAAGCGCACGACGGGGCACGGGGCATTTTCGGGGCTGCTGGCCGGAACCCTGGCGGCGCTGGCGCATCACGGTCTCACCCTGCCGATGGACGCGCGTCCCGGCATCCATGGGGGATGGATCACGGTCGTTCACCACTATCCGAGCGAGATGGCCCAGAATTTCTGGGGCGCCATTTTTGCTTTCAGCATCAATGCGGTGGTGGCTATCGCCGTGAGCCTGATGACCAAGCCCAGGCCCGAGGAAGAGCTGGTCGGCCTGGTTCGTTCACTGACACCCAAGCCGCCGCAGCACCACCTGGCATGGTGGCAGCGGCCGGAAACTTTGGCGATCGCAATCCTGATCTGCGCCATTGCTTTGAACCTCTTCTTTTTCTGATGATCTTTTGGAATGTGCCCTCTTCGGTCCGGGGCCTTCACAGAGGCGTTCTGGGAGTCGCCGCAAGGAGTAACCGATGAATCTCGATCTACGCATCCCCATGGGCCTGTTGTTCACGCTGGTCGGCATCATCCTCACCGCACTCGGCATTGCCACCCGGGGCAACGTGGATCTCTACGCACGCAGCCTGGGCATCAACGTCAACCTGTGGTGGGGTATTGTCCTGCTGATCTTCGGCCAGATCATGTTCCAGCTGGGCCGGGCTTCGCAGGCACGCCTCGGCAAGCTTCCACCGCCAAAGGCCGATCCGAACGCGGAACCCCGTCGCGGTCACTAAAGGCCGGAAACGACGTTGTTCCGTGGGTGATTAGGGCCTGTTAACACTACTGGGATGGCAGCGACGGGAGCCAGTTTTTCCCAGTTCTAGGAGAGCGGAGTGAACTGTAGCCGGTTACTGGAGCGACGAGCGACAACGAAATGGGGAAAACTGGCCCCGTCCCTTCGGGTTGCGGCGCAAATCGGGCCATACTTCGTTGTCGTCCTAGGCGGTGGACCCGCCACAGCCGTCGTCCTCCGCCTCGTCTGGCCCGATTTTCGCTCGCAACGCTGCCATCCCAGTAGTGTTAACAGGCCCTAGTTCTGCCCCACCCTGAACCGCATGTTGGCGTAATCGAATGTATAACTGCGGAACTGGTCCAGGGCATCCACTCCGAGCACGCCATATACATCGTCCAGCGCTGCCGACCCGACCGGCTGGGTGAGCATTTCCACGAAGTGAACATCTACCTTCGCTGACCCGAATTGCAGCGGAACGGTTTCCGCCTGGTAGGCGGGCTGGGGCGGAAATACACGCGGACCGGGCACCGTGAACGGCTCCGGCTTCTGCCCGGCGAAATCTTTTGCATGCTCGTCGTAGTAGCGCGAGCTGAAATAGGTCTGCTGCCCGGCCGCATCCACCGCGAACATCTGCTCGTTGGGGGCGAGTCCCAGCGCCACGATGATCTGGTCGCCGTCAACAAAGAAGCGCGCGCCTTCGTAGTTCGGCGCCGCTTCGGCTGGTGCCTGGACCTTGCGGGCCGGACGAAACTCGACCGTCGCATTGTCAGTAAAGGTCAGGCTACTTAATGCAGAGAGCGCCGGATATCCGAGCACGCCCTGCACCTGGTATTTGGTTTGCGCGAAATTGTAGTCCGCATCCTCGAACACGAAGGCCGTCATGTTGTGAAACGCGAGGCGGCCGCCAACCGTGAATCGCGGAATGACCGTGGAATGCACCTGCATGGGTTTTCCCGTGAGGGTGTGGATGGTGGCGCCCTGGTCGGAAACCTTCAAGCCCACCTCGCGGGCCAGCGAGCGCGCAATCAGGTTGAACGGAGCCGTCGGATCCAGCATCCACGAGTGCGGGCGCGCGTCCACAAAAACGGGAATATCCGTGAGCCCCAGCGGATTGCGGCTTACCTGCAGCACGAATCCATTGCACGGATCCACCGTCATGGGCGGATTGGCCGCAGCCAGCGGCGCCAGCTTCAACGGCAGCTCAATTTCGTCTTTCTCGTCGGGGGTCAGTACTTCATCGAGCCGCGCTTCAAGACTCTGATATTCCTTGGCCGCCTTGGAGAATTCGCCGTCCCGGAGGTAATCCTCGGCCAGGGCCTTGCGCGCAAGTTTCTCGTGTACCGCATCGCCGCTGGAGGCGATCTTGTCCACCAGCGGCTCCAGCAGCTTGATGGATTCTTTAGGATCGTTGTTGCGATTGGCCAGGATGCCGCGATAGAGCTGGGCCTGCTCGGGGGGCAACTCCTCAAGTTCTGACTGTACCCGGAAAAACTGGTGATCGGCCAACAGGTTCTGAATACGCGCATCGCCGCTCAATCCGCTGCTGGTACCAGTGTGAACCTGCGAGCCGCCTCCGGGCTCCTGCAGGTTCGGTGGCGGCGGGGGCGCTTGCTGCGCCACCAGCGCGAGCGAGGCCACGATCGCAGTCCATGCCGCGGTGAGAAAGACCCCCCTGTGAACTGCGCCCATTGTTACTACGAAGGTTACCAGATGGCAATGTCAGCCGGGAGGTGACTCTTCTTATCCATTGAAACAGCGTGGATGCGGCGCCGGTACACTGGGGATAGCAAGCATGAAGCGCAAAACGATCGAACATTACGAGATTGTCCGCCGGCTGGGGGCCGGAGGAAGCGGCGTGGTCTACCTGGCCAATGACACGCTGCTGCAACGCCCGGTCGTGCTCAAAATTCTGCGCACCGGCCTCATGTCCGCCGAACAGCTGCGCTCCACGATTTTGCGCGAGGCGCGCCTTGCCTCGGCCATTGAACATCCCAATGTCTGCGCCATCTACGATGTGGGCGAAAGCAGCGAAGGCGGATACATCGCCATGCAGTACGTGCCCGGCCAGTCCCTCGATCAGCTCATCGCAAAAGGTCCGGCCAGCCCGCAACTGGTTCTCTCCGTGGGTATCCAGGTTGCTGACGGGCTGAACGCCGCGCACGTGCTGGGCATCTTCCACCGCGACCTGAAGCCGCAGAACGTGATGCTCACCGATGGCGGCCTGGCCAAGATTCTCGATTTCGGCCTGGCGCGCCGCCTGCGGCCGGAAGACGCCAGCTTCGATCCCAGCAAGCCCGCTCTCGCCAAGGATGCCTCGGTTGCGGCCACCTACACCGCGCGCGGCGGCACTATCCGCTACATGGCCCCGGAGCAGTTTGTCACCGGCCAATCAAGCGTGCAGTCGGATGTGTGGGCACTGGGCGTAATCCTGTACGAACTCGTCAGCGGCCGCCACCCATTCGCGCGCCCCGACGCCGAGGACTTCCAGGTCATCCGCGCCATACAGTTCTCCGATCCGGTGGATCTCAACGAAATCGTCCCTGATGTATCCGACGAACTGAAGAGCGTGATCACCACCTGCCTCGAAAAGAACCCCGTCACGCGCTACACTTCCGCCGCGGAAGTCCGGGAGGCGCTCAAGACCATCATGAAGGCTCTGCAGATCGAGACGGGCAGCATTCCCGGCGAAGCCGCGGCCAATCTCCCGACCACGGGCCCGGAAGCGGAGAAGCGCGCCACCGGCCTTCTCTCCATGCTGGCCGAGCGGTTTCGCGAGTCCTCGCCCGACCGCGCGCAACAGAACTCGCTGGTGGTGCTGCCGTTCGCCAATCTCGGGGGCAGGGAAGTCGCCCCGCTTTACGGCTATGCACTGGCCGATGCGCTGGCCGCGCGTTTGGCGCGCATTCCATCGCTCGTAGTCCGGCCATCCAGCGCGCTTATGTCGCTTCCGCTGGCGCAGATGGACCCGCTCTCAGTGGGCCAGCGACTGCTCGTGTCTTACGTGCTTGCGGGCACTTTTCTGCGCTCTGCCGAGGGCTTCGATCTCAACTGGCAACTGCTGGACATAGGATCGCAGCGGGTGCGCTCAGGGGGGGCCATCCGGGTTTCGTCGCTCGACCTCATCGCCGTGCAGACAGAGATTTCCAATGAAGTTTTCGCCGCCCTCCATGGCCTGGGCGCAGCCGATCGCATCGAAGCTCCGCCACTCGACGCACCACGCAGCCCAGGCCGGCATAGCTCGTTGCCTGGCCCGGTCAGCGAAGAATACCTCCAGGCCCGCGCCCTGCTGAGCATGTTCATGGTGCGCACGGGCGCGCGGGCCGATCTTGATCGAGCCCACGTGCTGTTCACCAGTGTGACCACGAAAGACCCGGGTTTCGCGCCGGGCTGGAGCGGACTCGGCATTGCCGAACTGCAGTACGCGCGCCATGGATTCGGCGGGCAGATCCACGTGATTCACGCACGCCGCGCTTTCGAAGAAGCGCTCAAGCTAGATCCCGCATCCACCGAGGCCAACCTCTACCGCATCTACATGCTGCTCGGCCGAGGCGAAAAAGAATCCGCGCGCCACGGTATCGCGAACCTGCTTACTGTCTCATCCAATGACTGGAACGTGCCCATGGTGGCCGGCCTGGCACTTCGCGGCGACGGCATGTACGACGAAGCGCTCAGCCAGTTTAACCGCGCGCTGAAGCTGAACCCGGCGAACGCGGCTATTCTCTACAACCATCGCGCCCGGGTATATCACTACCAGAACCAACTGGAACTGGCGGGCGACGAGTTGGCCAAGGGCCTTGCCCTGGAGCCCAAACACCCGCTGCTGCGGACGTCATCCGGTTATCAGCAGATGCGCGTGGGAAACCTGGGAGCGGCCATTGAAATCCTCGAAGGCGTCATCGACGACGACCAGTCGATGCGCATAGCCGTGCCTACGCTGGCCTTGTGCTATGTGCAGGCCGGAGACCGAGCGCGCGCCGCAGAACTGCTCAATGACGAAAGCCTCAGCGCCGCCGAAGCCGACAGCGAAATGGCCTATCGCCTCGCCACTTACTTCGCCGTTGAAGGTGACTCCAGCGAAGCCTTGCACTGGCTCCGCCGCGCCATTTATCTCGGAAACGAGAACTACCCCTGGTTTCAGAAGAACCCGGCATGGAACAACCTGCGCACTAACTCCGACTTCGAAAGAATCCTCGACGACCTGAAAAAGAGCTTCCGCAAAAACCAGCGCACCTGGAAGCGGCTGCTGGAACAGGTTCCGCCCGACGGCGACTGAACGGGGCACGAGCCGTGGGCCGCGATGGATCGGGCGTCCAGGGTTTGTGTCTTTCGGAGGGGCGGCGCTAACGACGGGGACGTGGAGGACGCCGGACAGGTGATGGTGCGCCGAGATCATCGTCCTCGGGCTGGCGCACGGACACCCGCGTCTCGAAAGTTCCATCTTTGCGGGACAGATGCAGTTCGTAGCGCTTGTCGCGGTGCGGGCTGTAGACCAGCGCCGGCCGGAAACATGCCAGGCAGCGCTGACCTTCGCGACGGACGCTGGGGTAGACGATTCCGTTTGATCTTTGCGAGAGCAGGTATCGGGCCAACGCCTGGGGCGCCTGGTAGCACTCCGGAACCGGTTCTGCCTGCAGGCATTCGGGATAGTTCGATGCCGGCTCAAGGATATGGAAATCGGCGCTGAAGTCGGCCTGCCAGTCATCGTAGGTGGCGCTGTCAGAGGAAGGCATCTGCCCGGGCTCATCTGGCTCGATGATGTCACTCAGCCGCCTCGCCCGGTGCCATGCCACTTCAGCGATGCAAGTCTCCACCTGCTCGGCGGCATACCAGGCTCCGCGCGTGGTGTCGTTGAAACGGGAGCCGCCGGCTTTATTGGGGTGGAGGAACGCGGCGCGGATGATGTGCGCATTGGGAAAGCCGTAGACCAACTCGAACGGGCTGATACCGGCCAGCCCCCTGGTTTCGCCGAGCACGCGTTCGTTGGTGGCCGCGTCGAGGGCAGTGGCGGTGGCAAGGTCATCCTCGCTGTTGGTGACATCCTCCAGCACGGTGCCGCTCCGGCTGTACTTGGAGGAAATCAGTCGGTGCATTCCTGACAGGTCGAATGGCTGGACGGGAGGAATCAAATGAATCTCTCAATTGTGTTTGGGCCGGGGTTCGTGACACCGACTTGAGCGCAACCTGCCGGTCTCGCGAAGGCGGGTTATGGTTAAACGCCGCCTCGCCAGGCATCGAGCAGCCGCCTCACGTCCAGCATTCCTGGAAGGCCGTTCTGGATCATGTATTCGAGCGGGGAATTCGCGGCGAACATGGGACCGCGATTGCCCAGCGTGATCCAGCGGTCGGCTAGAGGCTTGTTGAAGTAGATGTTTAGCGCCTTGTAGATGCCGATGGTGAGCGAAATGCGCGTAAGGGTGTCCTGATCCAGCTGTTTGCCACGTGGATTGGTCTTCCACGCGTGGTAAGTGGAGGACGCCACGCCGCCAAGCAAACTTCGCGCCTGGGCTTCCGTCAGGTCCCATTTCCCGGCAATGTTGACGAACGTCCGGATGGCGCCGGGGGTCAATTTGCGGCGGACTTCGGTCTTGGACAGGTCAGGAGCGATGTCGAACGAATAACCGGCCACGTGAGGAAGCACCAGCGCTGTTGCTGCCATGCAGTCTTCTCGCTTTCGAGTAAAATTATCCTCGATTTCGAAAGACGATGCAAGGCAAAGTTGCTGTTCTGCTTTACTTTCTTGATTCCATAAAACGCCGGCGGGCGAGCGGACCTCGGCATCGGGAGCCCGCCCGCCGCAGGCAATCACTGCACTTTCGTGGTTAGAGTGGCGGAATTGTTTGCGGGGACAAGATCCTGCATGTTGGATTTCACGATGGCGGTGTTGGAGAGGGTGGCCCCCGAGGCGCTGTTCACCTGGACTGTGACCGTAGCAGAGTATGTGGCGTTGGGCCCCAGCCGGGTGATGGCGCATTGCACGGTGCCGGAGTTGCCTGACGCGGGTGCCGTGCATGCGCCGGTTCCGGCATTGTCACTCACGAACGTGGTTCCCGCGGGGAGCGGATCGATGATCTTCACGTTTACGGCTGCATCCGGCCCCTTGTTGGTTGCAGTGATGGTGTAGGTGTATGCGCCTCCGTGCGTCGCTGTGGTTCCGGACCCGGTTATGGCCGCCGAGAGATCGGATGCGATTACCAGTTTGAACACGTAGCCGATCTGGTGGGTCGGGGTGGCGGATTGAAATGCTCCCGGCGTGGTGACCGCACCCGGGCCGGCGGTGCTGTTCGCGGCAACGTATACGTTGAGCTTCGAATCAACGGCGACCCGGTTGATCCAGACGACGGCGGTCGGATGGGGACCTATGGTGAAGATGGAGTAGTAGGGAATGGACTTGCCCGATGCAGAAAGGGTGATCACGAAGGGGTACCAGTGATTGGCCAGCGCAGAGTTGCCGAAGGGATTGGCGGTATCCGGGAACTTGTTGGTACCGCTCAGGCTTCCGGTGTTGCCGGCAATGTAGGCCTGCCCGTATTGATCTACGGCGACGGCGTTGGCGGTGTCGGCATTGCTGTCGCTGTCGCCGATGTAGGTGGAGTAGTACACGCTACTTCCATCGGCAGCCATCTTGAATGCGACCGAACTGGTGGTGGTGGGGGCGATGGTGGACTGGAAGGCATTCTTCACCGGAAAATTCGGCGTATTCGTGTTGCCCACGATCACCGGATGTCCCGCCGGGTCGAGCGCGATGCCCCTGAGAAGGGTGGTGTAATCGCCGTAGTAAGTGGAGAAGACGAGCGCGCTTCCGGCGGTATTCAGTTTAGCCACGAACCCATAGGCATATATGGATTGCAATGGGTTCTTCAAGGGGAAATCGTGCGAGACGGTCAGGCCGGCGATGTAGGCCTCTCCTTGCGCATCTACCGCCAGGGCGTTGACGCGGTCTTCATCGACGCCGCCCAGGAAAGTCGAGTAGGCCAGCGTCTGTCCGGATGGATCGAACTTGGCAATATATGCGTCCATCCCGCCTTTGTAAGTCGATTGCAGGGCATTCTTGACCGGGAAGTTACTGGAAGCGGTCGCGCCCGCGACGTAGATGTTTCCTTGCGGATCGACTCTAACGCCGACGGCATCCTCCGCGTCGTTTCCACCGAAGAAGGTGGAAAAGATCAGAGTGTTTCCGGCAGGCGAAAGCTTGGCAAGGAACACATCGGAGCTGCCGCCGCCATACTTCGACTGGAAGGCATTCACGAGAGGGAAGTTCTCGGGACCGGTTTCGCCCGCAATGTACGCGTTCCCCTGGGAATCGATGGCGATTGCTCTACCCTCTTGCGGAGTCGCCGCCTGGCCGATGAACGTGGAGTACTCGAGGGCCGTGCCGGCGGGGTTCAGCTTGGTTACGAACGTGGCGTATGTCTGCCTGGAAAGCGCGGGTCCGGGAAGGGCCGACTCGTAAGATCCGGGCGTGGTTGGAAAATCCATGGATTGGGTAAGGCCGGTGAGGTACACGCTGCCGCTTTCGTCCGCCGCAATGTCGCTCACCACGTCGTAGACTGAGCCGCCCAGAAGGGTGGCGAAGGCGATGACTGGATCGATCACCAGGGGTTGAGTCTTGTCGTAGGCGCCGACTTGAAAATGGATCTGATTGCCGGACACGGCCATCTCCGCCGCGACCAGCGTGCGCCGGCCGTGGATGGTTTGATAGACGGTGGGCCGCTGAAGGACGAGGTCTCCGGCGGTTGTCGGAATCCTTACGTTGCCGCTCGCGTCTTTGATGATTCCATCAGAGCTCGGTGTACGCAGCCGGATCACAGCGGGATCGGCGCCCGGGGCCACGATGAAATCGTGTTCCAACCGGCCCTGGCGGTCTCCGTAGTAGACCAGGTCAACGCCGCGATATACATCGCTGTAGCGCACCCTGGCGAAGGTGGGCACGTCGCGATGCCATTGATTCGGGTCCTGTCCGATAAAGTAATTGCTCTTGCCCGGCAGCGGGTCCGCGCCGCAGGCTTTCGCGTCCAGGTTCGCCCCCACCATATCCATTTCCACCATGGCTCCGCCCAGCGAAGGGTCCTGGAGTTTGTCCGATTTGGATCGGGTCTGGGGAGGAATCGCAGCGTGGAGAGAGAACACCGCCCCGCCCGGAGCGAGGAAAACAGAATACCCCGCCTCGCGCGCCAGGAATTGAACAGAGCTGGAGGTCTGGCCCAGGTTTGGCTCGAAGCTCAGCGGGAGCTTGCCATAGGCTGCAGTATTTCTTGCCGCTGCGGTGGTTACATTTTGGGGTCCGACCGATCGGCGCAGATTGGCCGAAAACAGCAGTTGAGAACTCAAGACAAGGATCAACGACCACAGCGCTGCACGCGCCGCAAAGCGGTACATAGGCCCTCCGAGGAACGTACTAGAAGCCAGAATGAAATCGGAATGGATCGGGGAGGGA